>JBEAUF010000087.1:0-29644 GCA_041161565.1 Planctomycetota bacterium
CTCCGCACCCTGCGGCAAATCGGCTACGAAGCCCCCAGCCCCATTCAGGCGGCACTCATTCCCATCGCCCTCGACGGCAAAGACTGCATCGGACAGGCACGCACCGGGACCGGCAAAACCGCCGCATTCATGCTCCCCACCCTCGAACAAATCGACTGTCGGCAAAACAAAGTTCAGGTGCTTGTACTCGCCCCCACCCGCGAACTCAGCGAACAAGTCTGCGCAGAATCCCGCAAACTCGCCGCCGGTCTCGACGTCCGCTTCGTACTCGCCGTCGGTGGCCGCCCCATGGGCCGACAAATCGACGATCTCAAAAACGGCGCCCACATCGTCATCGGAACCCCGGGACGCGTCCTCGATCTCATGCGACGCGGACACCTCAGTTTCAACCACCTGACCATCGCCGTTCTCGACGAAGCCGATCGCATGCTCGACATCGGCTTCCGTCCCGATATCGAACGCATCCTCCGCTCCTGCCCCTCCGACCGACAAACGCTCCTGCTCTCTGCCACCATGCCGCCCGACGTCCTGCGGCTCGCACAAAAATACATGGTCGAACCCGAATCCGTAGACCTCTCTGAAGATCGTGTCGTCGTCGATACCATCGAACAGTTCTACGTCACCGTCGATGAAGATCGTAAACTCCCACTGCTGATCCGCATTCTCGCTCGCGAAAAACCCAGTCAGGTGATCGTCTTCACCCGCACCAAACGCGGCGCAGATAAACTCCACGAAGTCTTCTCAAAACGACTCAAATCCGGACGCATCGCCTGCATCCACGGAGATCTGCCGCAACGCAAACGCGACCGCGTCATCCGCGACCTCCGCGCCGGTCACCTCCGACTTCTCATCGCCACCGATGTCGTCGGCCGCGGCATCGATATCAGCGGCATCTCACACATCATCAACTACGACATTCCCGAATACTGCGATGACTACGTCCATCGCGTCGGACGCACAGGCAGACTCTCCTCCGATCAGCAGGGTCGCGCTGTCACCTTCGTCACCCTCGCTCAGGGCGGCGAACTCACAAACATCGAAAAACGCATCAACACAGTGCTCCCCGAATATCAGGTCGAAGGCTTCGAAGCCTTCCGCCGCCGCGAACGCACCAGCCGAAAAATTACTCGGTTCGGCGCCGGCGGCGATTGACTCTCCACCGATCCGGCACAGCCCGCCCGCTTAAAACCTCAAGTCCTGCCCCGCTGCGTGACTCCGCAGCGCCGTCAGCGTCTCATCCGTACTCGCCGGATCCACCGCACGACACGATTCCGTAAGAATCGCAGCCAACTCCGCCAGATCCCGCCGCCACTCCACCGGATCCAACTGCGGTGGCTCCAGATCCGCAAACTCCCCACACAACAAAATCAGTCGCAGGCAGTGCCGAAACACAACCCCCTCCTGCTTCGTCAACTCCCGCGCCCGAACATAGCGGTCAAAATTACCGCCAAATCGCAGCAAATCACCCACACACCAGACACTCCGCTGCGGAATCGCTCCCACACCCGCATAATCGTGCTGAAAGAGCATCCGCATGCGGTCGCCAAGCGGCAGCGGATAAACCTTCCGCCGCTCCACCTCGTCAAAATAACCCGTCAGCTCCTGAGGTGTCACCAACCCCAGTGACAGCAGTCGTGGATTCAAGTAGTCCAAAGACAGCGGCCCTGGCGGCATCGCCTCCGGCAACGGCACCCGTACCATCACCGCCACCGACGACGGCATGTCCAGAACACTCTCCAGCAACTGCAGACGCTCTTCGTAACTTGCCCGATGCATGTGCTCGGCCAGAAAAATCCCGTACAGCGGATTGATGCTCCGAAAACTGTTGATCAGCCTCAGCGGAGCCGCCGCGATCGCCAGACGCGGCTGATAATGCGGCTCCTCCACACCCACCAATACAGACTTATTCGGCCCCCCAGCACCCGACTTACTGCCAGGCTTCACCTGCTTCACTCCTCCCCCAGATCCGCCACCTCCACCCTTCCGCGCCTCGTGGATCAATCGCCCCAGCAGTCCTGAACTGGAAACAGAGGCCTCCGAATTCGCTTCACCAGCAACCCCCTCGGTAACCCCGGACACTGCAGCTGACTCCGCCACGTCCACCACCGCAGCAGCATCCGGCCGACCACGCTCCATCACACCATCCGGGGCCACCGACGCAGCCGCCTCCCCATCCAGCCCCGCGCCAAAGTCCTCCTCAACTCCCCCATCAGCTGCCGGTCCAGCCGCAGCATTCAATTCCTCCACATCCCCACCGGCACCCTCCTCTGTGTCCACCGGCGGCAAATGTGTCGATAACCACCGCGACTGCACCGCAGCAGCCGACCTTGAATCAATCACCGCCAACAACTCAGCCGTCGCCCGCTCCGCCAGCACCGAACGGAAAGCAGCCGGCCCGGAATCCCCCTGCAATCGCGCCGCAGACGTCGCAGGGCAGGGCGGTGCCGGCTCCAAAGTCACAAATCCGGCGTCCGCGAGTGTCCTCAGCATGGACACCAGATGGCGACACGCAGCCTCCTTCTCCGCAGGCTCCAGCAGTCGCCGATTGATCGCATCAAACAAAGTCTGCACCGTTCCCGATCGCCGAATCAGAAATGCCAGCAGTCGCCAGGGAAAACTCCCGCGGCTTGCCAAACGCACCGGTGGAGCATCCCGCAACACCTGAAACTGACGCTCCGACCAGTACTGCACTCCGTCACGCCGCTTCGGCATCTTCTTTTTCAGATTCTTCTTCGCACGAATCAGGTGGGGGTCTCGAGTATCCTCGGGGATCTCATCGTACTTCTGCTGCCAGCGAAACAAACGCACGTCGTCCTCATGAGCGACCGCGAATACGTACCCACGGCTGTCGAACTGCGGACGCCCCGCACGCCCAAACATCTGATGCGCACTGCTCGCATCAATCAGCTTCATCCCCCCCGGCGGCCCCTTCAGCAACGATGTCATCACCACCGAACGCGCCGGCAGGTTAATGCCCGCTGCCAGCGTCTCAGTACATATGCAAACACTCAGCAACTTCTGCTGAAACAGCTGCTCCACCACTCGACGGTAACGCGGAAGCAACCCCGCATGGTGCAGGCCGATTCCCCGCAACAGGAACTGACGCAGCTTGCCCCCCGCACCAATCGACCAGTCGTGCCGTGATATTTCCTCCACCAGCTGCCGCTGCTGCCCATCCGCCAGCAGATCCCGCCCCCGCAATTGCTCGGCCACACTCCAGCACTCGCTGCGATTGAAACAAAATACCAGCGCCGGCGTGTACCGCTGCTGCTCGTCACCCCGAGTCATTTGCTGAAGCTGGTCCGGGAGAAACTCGTCCGCCACCCAGCGAAAATCCAGCGGCACCCGCCGCTCCGTGCTCTGCAACAATCGCAGCGTCCGGCCGTGCATCCGCGATAACCACACCGTGAAGTCCGCCGCATTGCCCACCGTCGCGCTGATCAATAACAGCCGCACATGCTTCGGGAGCAACCCCAGGGACAATTCCCAGACAATCCCCCGTTCGGGATCATTGAAACTGTGAAACTCGTCCATCACCACCGAGCACACGCGGTCGAAACTCTCCTCCTCGGGCGATAACAGCCGATTCAGCAGAATCTCAGCCACCACCACCAGGATCGGTGCGTCCGCGTTCTCCTTCCGGTTGCCGGTGACCAGCCCCACCTGGTCCGCAGAAAACCCCCACCGCACCGCCGCGGCTCGCAACTCCCGATACTTTTGCTCCGTGAGTGCAATCAGCGGAGTCGTGTAGTAGGCTCGCCGCCCGGTCATCAACGCTTCATACAGGGCCGTCTCCGCAATCACCGTCTTCCCAGTGCCCGTGGGAGCGCACACGAGGATTCCGTCGCTGGACTCGAACCACGTGAGTATCGCCTGTTCCTGAAAGGGATATGGCGGCCATGGCAACTGCTCAAGGTAACGCAGCGCAATGTCCTCTGAAGTCAATTCCACACGCCCCACATCCATCACAGGCCTCCAGTCAACCCCTGCCAGGTCTCTGCCCCCAAATCTCCTCCCATTCTCAATCAATTCACGAATCGAATCAACCTCGCCAAACAACCCCGTCCAAAGTCCGCTCGTGGCTCTCCCCGAACCGCAAAAACACCATGCCCGCACAGGCACGTTTGTTCCGTTTCTGAACATCCCCCCCGCCTACAGTTTACTTTTCAGGCATCCGTGTTACCGTAGCACTCTCCCGCCTTCCAGAACCCCGGTCGAGGCCCCGCAGAACCGCGCCCTCAGCCCCGCATCTCTCTCCGGTAACCAGGAAAACTCAGCATATGTCCACCGCCACTCTGACCCTCGACGGCAAATCCTGGGAACTCCCGATCATCCGCGGCTCCGAAAAAGAAACCGCCATCGACATCACCAAACTCCTCGGACAGTCCGGTGCCATCACCATGGACCCGGGCTTCAACAGCACCGGTGCCTGCAAAAGCGCAATCACCTTTATCGATGGTGACAACGGCATCCTCCGCTACCGCGGTTACCCCATCGAACAACTCGCCGAACACTCCGACTTCGTCGAAACCGCATGGCTGCTCCTCTACGGCCAACTCCCCTCTCCCGAACAGCTCCGCTCCTTCCGCGCTGAACTCACCTACCACAGCATGATCCACGAAGACATGAAAAAGTTCTTCGAAGGATTCCCCCCAAACGCCCACCCCATGGCCATCCTCTCCGCCATGGTCGCCTCCCTCTCCACCTATTACCCCGGCACCGAAGATGATCGCTCCGATGTCAACATCGTCCGACTCCTCGCCAAAGTCCGCACCATCGCCGCCTACGCCTACAAAAAATCCATCGGACAACCCACCATCTACCCCCGAAACGAACTCTCCTACTGTGCCAACTTCCTGCACATGATGTTCGCGGTTCCAGCCGAGGAATACAAAATCAATCCCGTGCTCGTCAAAGCACTCAATATGCTCCTCATCCTGCATGCCGACCACGAACAAAACTGCAGCACCTCCACCGTGCGCATCGTCGCCAGCAGCCGCGCGAATATCTTCGCCTCCATCTCCGCCGGCATCTGCGCACTCTGGGGCCCCCTCCACGGCGGTGCCAATCAGGCCGTCCTCGAAATGCTCCAGATGATCCACGACGACGGTGGCGACTACAAAAAATACGTCATGATGGCCAAAGACAAAAACAGCAACTTCCGACTCATGGGCTTCGGTCACCGCGTCTATAAGAACTTCGACCCCCGCGCCACCATCCTCCGCAAAATGGCCGAACAGGTCCTCAATGAACTCGGGATCTCCGATCCACTCCTCGATATCGCCCGAAACCTCGAAAAAATTGCCCTCGAAGACGACTACTTCGTCAGCCGAAAACTCTACCCCAACGTCGACTTCTACAGCGGAATCCTCTACCGCGCCATGGGTATCCCCACGAATATGTTCACCGTCATGTTCGCACTCGGCAGACTCCCCGGTTGGCTCGCACACTGGCGCGAACAACGCGACGATGACACCAGCCGCATCTACCGACCACGACAGGTCTACACCGGTGCCACCATTCGTAACTACGTCCCCCTCAATCAACGCTCCAACGGCTGAATCAACAAATCACAAATCCCATGACTCTCAAAATCGCTGTTAACGGTGCCGCCGGTCGTATGGGCCAGAGAGTTGTCGCGCTCACGCTCCAGGCCCCCGATCTGCAACTCGCTGCCGCACTCGAATCCCCTAACTCCACAGCCCTCGGACGCGACTCCGGAGAACTCGCCGGCGCCGGACACTGCGGTGTACCCGTCTCACACTCACTCGATCAGCGCGTTGATGTCGTGATCGATTTCTCTACCCCGGATGGACTCCGCTCCGTACTCCCCATCTGCGAAGCCCGCGCGATCCCGCTCGTCGTCGCCACCACCGGAATCCCCGCTGAACTCCGCGCCGCAGTACTCGCCGCCGCACAGTCCACTCCCATACTCATGGCTCCCAGCATGAGTACCGCAGTCAATCTGGTGATGAAACTCGTCAGCGAAGCCGCCCGCATCCTCCGCAATAACCCCGATGGCGTCGATGTCGAAATCATCGAACGACACCATCGCTTCAAGGAAGATGCCCCCAGCGGCACAGCCCTCCAGTTCGGACGCATCGTCGCCGAACAAATGGGCCAGCAAAATCATGTTCACGGACGTGAAGGACGCACCGGAAAACGCCCCGCCGGCGAAATCGGATACCACGCCGTTCGCACCGGTGATAATGTCGGCGAACACACCATCGTCTTCGGACTGATGGGAGAAACCATCGACCTCACAGTCCGCGGACACACCCGCGATAGCTACGCCCTCGGAAGCCTCACCGCCGCTCGCTTCCTCGCCTCCCAAAAACCCGGACTCTACTCCATGGCCGACGCCCTCGGACTCTGAACCACGCCACGACCACAAACCAGTCGTCAGCAGTACCGGCTCAGTACCCCCAGCATCGCCCATTGACTGCACCCTGAAGGCAACTCCATACCCAAAAGCCGCCCCGGCTGAGAAACCTGAGCGGACCGACGGAAACACCCGGTTGCGTTTCGCACCCTGGTGCGCACGGCGTCAGCACCGCGTCGCCAGCACCCTTTACCCGCAGGCTGCCGCCAGGCGACTCAACGCATGTCCCCTCTGCGTTTCAGCCCGGAGGGCGCCACATCAATAGCCGGCGGCGTAAGCCGCCGGAGCCCCGTAGCAATCACCTGCAGCCCGGAGGGCGCCACATCCGGTGCGGCGCCGTCAGCCGCCGCACCCGAATCCCGTTGAGCCGTGGGCAGGCGGTGGCCCAGCAGCCACCCCGGAGCGGTCGGGCGGAAGCGGCCGGTTACGTCCCCGCACCCTGGTGCGTACACGGCCTGCGGCGTCAACATCGCGTCGCCAGGGCTCTTTACCCGCAGGCTGCCGCCAGGCGGCTCATGAGGGCGGAAGCCCCCGGTTACGCCTTCGCACCCTGGTGCGCACCCCTGTCTGCGGCGTTGGCAGTGCGTTGGCAGGGCACTTTACCCGCGGGCTGCCGCCCTGCGGCTCAGTGCGGGCTGCCGCCCTGCGGCTCAGTGCGTTTCCGCCCTGCGGCTCAAGGCTTTGCCGGCTGGCGCTGTCGGTGCATGGGCGTTTCATGATTTCAGGCTATTTCGCCAGCAGCTCGGCGATGGACTTCCAGATGCCCCAGGCGGCGGCGAGCATCAGGGCTGTGGTGGAGATCCCGAGGGCTGCGTCCCAGAGTCGACCGGGGCGGAGTCTTTCGTCGGTGACGTGTCGGCGAAAGTGAATGGCTGCGTAGCCAAGCATCGGGAGCATGACGGCCTGGGTGAGTCCGGCGATGCGGATCAGGGTCACGGGCTCGGGGACAAGAAGGAAGGCGGCTACGCAGACCAGTGGCAGTGCGGTGGAGATGATGCGGACCAGTCGCGTGCGGACAGCGCTCTCGTGATCGCGGGTGGTGAGTCCGATGACGCCGCAGAAGTCGGCAATCATGCGTGCGTTGCCGGCGTTGGCGACGAGGAAGGTGGAATACAACACTGCAAAGGCTCCGCAAAGAAACAGCCAGCGGGCATATTCGCCGAAGATCGGCACATAGCTGCGGGACAGTGTGCTGACCATCCGCATGCCGTCCGGATCCCGACCTTCCGCATGCAGCACGATCACGCCCATCAGGTAGAAGGCGGCGGTGGCCAGCGTGTAGATAGCCATGGAGGCGAAGGCGTCCCATTTCATGACGTTGAACCAGCCGTGGGCGCGTTCAAGCCAGTGGCCGGAGGGATCGCGGGGACCGACGGAGCGAGCATAGCCTTTTTCGATGCACCAGTAGGGATAGCTGATGAGTTCTGTCGCGCCCACACCGATGATGCCGAAGGTGGCGAGCGCCGTGACGAGGGCCTTGTCGCCCGAGGGCAGTCCGAAACTGAGCCCCTGCAGAAAGTCGGCGGTGGACAGTGCCAGCGGCGTTTGCTGGAGGGCAAATACGTTGCCGATGGTGATAAAGGTGAAGGCCACCACGAGGGCTACGGAGAAGACTTCAACCATCCGGTAGCGGCCGACGCAGAGTACAACGGCGGTGATCAGACCGAGAATGGCGGCCCACCATTTGTCATCCCGGGTGGGGGGATCAACAAGACTGATTCCGGCGGCATCCACAAGGGGTTTTCCGGCGAGTGCCAGGCGGCTGATTTCGGCGCCGCGTTCGCCGAGCGCTTCGAGGTCCTGCTGGATTCGCAGCATCACGCGGTCGTGTTTCGCGTCGGCCGTAGTGGAAGCCGCTGATTCGCTGGCACCACCATCACCGGCCCACTTCGCCCACGCTTCGATTTCCTTTGCGGATGGGCAGACGGTGGCAAGCGCGTAGTCGCCGGTGATTGGGAGGGTCAGGGAGAGTGACTGACCGACGCCACCGGCGATACCGCCGAGTTGTGCGGTGGAGGTGGAGATCATCAGCAGCCAGAAGAGCACAATCCAGTTCATGCCGAGGATTCGTGGTCCGGGAACTCGGTTGAGTGAAGCGAGGGTGGTTTCGCCGTGGCTGATGGCGAAGCGGCCGAATTCCAGCTGCACGAAGACTTTCACGATGCAGCCGAGCAGGATCAGCCACAGCAGTGCAATGCCGGCCTGGGCCCCTGTCTTGGTGGTCATGATAAGTTCCCCGGAGCCGACAATATTGGCAGCGATGATCAGGCCGGGACCGATATGGCTGAGGATTTGCAGGGGGCGACGTGGGGGTGGAGCGATCGCGGAAGGATCGCGGCGGTCAACGATTGATGGTTCCATGCCCGGGATTCCCCTGTGATTGGGTCTGGTGGTGGTTTGCGTGGCTTTCGCGGGGGCTCCAGCATACAAACATCCGGCGGGGGTTCCACCGATCGGGCTCGCCGCGGGAATTTCCATCCTTTTCCCGGCGGGCAACCGCCGCGGCACTGCATCCAGCCACCGCACCCTCTAAACTGTCCCTGCCCGCCGACCATTTCTTCGCCATAAATCACCTCAAATGCAATTTGTCACGGTTGATTTTGCTTGACACACGGACAGCTGATGCTCCACCCACCCCTGATCCTGCTCTGCCTGTTGTGGCTCAACCCGCCTGCGTCTGCATCGCCTGTGGATTTGGCCGACGGGGCAGCAGCGGGGTTTGCAGAGCAGTCGGTTGATGCGGCCGCAGGCCGTGCGACACCACAGCCTGCTCAGGCGGCTGGTGGTAAAGAGACCGTTGTGCTGTCGTCTGCGGATATCGCCGGGGCAGGGGACAGATCCGGTTTTCAGCTGCCATCAACACCTGCACCAGCAGCAGCACCTGTACCTGCACGCCGCTCGTGGCTGCTGGTGTGCTACTGCGCCGCCATCATACTCGCTTCGCTGTTCGGTGGCTGGTTACCGTCTGTGTGGCGCATGACCCACACAACCACTCAGACACTGACCAGTTTCGTGGGCGGTTTGATGCTGGGGATCGCCGTATTCCACCTGCTCCCGCATTCCCTGCACGGTCGCCAGACTCCCGACCAGGCAGCCTGGTGGCTGATGGCCGGAATTCTCACGATGTTTCTGCTGATTCGCTGTTTTCACTTTCATCACCACGGGCCGCTTGAGATTTCCACGGAGCGTGAGGATCCCTGTGCCGACCATCCGCCGCTGCTGCAGCTGGATCCCGCAACGCAGCCGGGCGGCAGTCGGCCGGAAGCTCTGCATGCCGGCTGCAGCCACGACCACGACCATGATCACGACCACGATCATCAGCGGCCCCGAAGTCAGTCGAGCGTTCGGGCGGCAGCGGAATCTGTCGCGGCGCCTCATTGCCACCACGCGCACCAGCTCAGCTGGATGGGCATCACGATCGGTCTTTCGCTCCACACGCTGCTCGACGGAATGGCGCTGGCTGCCAGTGTCCATGCGGAGTCCGGTCATCGTGTGTGGTTATCGTTATACGGACTTGGCACATTTCTGGCGATTCTGCTGCATAAGCCGCTGGATGCAATTTCCATCACATCGCTGATGCGTGCCGGCGGCTGGAGTCGGGAGTCGAGGTTTTGGGTGAATCTGTGTTTTTCCTGCATGTGTCCGCTGGGGGCTGTGCTCTTCAGCATCGGGCTCACCTCCAGCGGCGGGCTCCAGCAGCCGCTGATTGATGCGGCTCTGGCCCTGTCCGCCGGAATCTTCCTCTGCATTTCGCTCAGTGATCTGCTGCCGGAAATGGAGTTCCATGCACACAACCGCCTGCAGCTCACCGCTGCACTGCTGGCCGGAATTCTCCTGGCGTATGGAATTCGCTTTCTGGAACCCGCATGGATGCATTGACCTGCAAGCACAGCAAAGGCCGCGCCACATATGTCCGCATCGACGCTCCCTGAAGATCCGCTGCAGCTGGTTCAGTTCGGTCGCCTGGAACTGATTGCTCAGCGACTGGTTGAAGGCCTCATGATGGGGCGTCACCGCAGCCCCTACAAGGGTTCCAGCGTGGAGTTTGTGGAGCACCGCGAGTATTACCCGGGCGACGAGATTCGGCATATTGACTGGCGGGCGTTCGGCAAGACGGGGCGTTATTACATCAAGGAGTTTGAGGACGAGACAAACCTGCGGGCATGGATCGTGCTGGACGCCAGCGGGAGCATGGGTTACGCAGGACAACAGCTCAGCAAATTCCTTTACGCTCGCATCGTCGCTGCATCGCTTGGCTGGCTCCTGCTGGGACAGCGGGACGCCGTGGGACTTGCCACCTTTGACTCGAAGATCCGCGAACAGCTCAAGCCCTCCAGCAACCGCGACACCTTCCGGCGAATGCTGGAGATCCTTGAAAACACTCAGCCCGGGGCCGACACCAGTCTTGCTGCCGTGCTGGAATCACTCCTGCCTTCCATTCCACGTCGCAGCCTGATCCTGCTCATCAGTGACTGCTTTGACAATCCGGATGACCTCGTCAAAGTGCTCCAGAAGTGTCGGCATGCCAGGCACGATGTGTCGATTCTGCGGATTGCGGCTCCGGAGGAAGAACAGTTTCCCTTCGAACGTCCCACAAGATTCGACAACCTCGAACAAACCAGCCACCGCCTGCTCGTCGACCCCGTGCGGCTCCGCCAGGAATATCTCCGCCAGTACCAGCTGTTCGCAGAACGACTGCACAAGGAATGCGGAGCCCTCGGAATTGGATACACCAGGCTGCTCACCAGTGAACCCGTCCAAACGGCCCTCGGGCGATGGCTGGCAGAACGGCAGTAGTCGGCCATTGCCCTCGGCATCCCCGCCGTGTCTCAGCCTGAGCGGACGGGCGGAAGCCTCCGGTTGCGTTTCGGCACCCTGGTGCCCACCCCTGCCCGCCGCGTCAGCAGTATTGTGAGCGGGCGGGCGGAAGCCCCCGGTTGCGATTCGGCACCCTGGTGCCCACACCTGCCCGCGGCGTCAGCAGCGCGTTGCCAGGGGTCTTTACCCGCGGGCTCCCGCCCTGCGGATCATGCGATGGTCGTTTCACGCCGCCCGTTTGACATCGCTTTGCATTCTCGCCGACTCCGCAGCAGCCGCCTCTGCGAGTCTTCGTTTGCGGCCGTTGCGACTGAAGTGGTTGGCCCAGTCGATGAGTGATGGGAAGCAGCGTTTGAGCAGGTGCAGGAAGTGGGCGAGGGGGGTGATGAGTACCTGGCGTTCGTTTCTGCGGATGGCTTTGAGTGTCCGGGCGGCGACGGCTTCCGGTGTGGCGCAGAGCCAGGCGGGCGGCATGGGGACAGAGGCACCGCTCCTGGAGTTTTGCGCCGACTGATACAGCGACGTGAGTACCGGACCGGGGCAGATGGCCGTGACACCGACGCCGCGACGACCAAATTCCGCCCGCAGGGCCTCGGTGAAGCCCACCAGCCCGAATTTGCTGGTGTGATAGGCAGCAAAGCGACCGCCGGCGACCAGCCCGGAGATGCTGCACATATTCACAATATGCGGATCCTCTTTCAGCAGCAGCTGGGGCAGGAGCAGGCTGGTGATGCGAACCGGGGCAAGAAGATTGACCTGAAGCACTCGATCCCACTGCGTGCGGGTCATTTCGTTGGTGGGGCCATAGATGGCGATGCCGGCGTTGTTAATGAGCAGATCGGGGCCGCCTGAGAGTCTGCAGGCAGCCTGTACCATGGGTTCAATGGCATTGGGGTCAGCGAGATCACAGACGAGTGTATGCACGGGCTGGGGTGCATTGGCGAGGCTGGCTGCGGCGGCCTGCAGTCCCTGGGCATTGACGTCGACGAGGATCAGTCTGCAGTGTTCTCTGGCGAGTGATTTGGCGAGCGCCAGCCCAATGCCGCTGGCGGCGCCGGTGATCAGAGCGGTGCGGTTGGCGAATGATTTCATCCGTGAAATCCGTTGGAGCGGAGGAGTTTGTCATCAGCGTTTGCGGAGCACGAAGACCACATCTTCGGATCGCGGAGTGATGACGTGGGGTTTGGTAATGCGGTACTGGAAGTCGTAGGTTTCCGCGATTTGCAGCGCGGGGACTTTTGCGAGCAGAGAGAGGAATTCTTCGTGCTTGTACGTGCGATATTCCATGTGGTCCACAATTCGCAGTCGACTGGTGGGAGTGAATACGTCGACGTGAAGACCGAGGTGTTCGAGCCGGGTTTTGCGATCGATGCCTTTGGACCACATATGGGAGTTGACCACGAGATCACCGCGGCGGGCGGACCAGCTTTCTTCCTGCATGGGGACGCCGACGGTTGGTTCGAGGTGGATACCGAGCACGTACAGGCCGCCGCGTACGAGACCTGCGGCCATGCATTCGAGGTGGGCCTGAGCCTGTTCTTCGGTGGCGAGGTGCCGGAAGGTGTTGATCATGTTAAACGCAGCGTGGAATTTGCGTTTCACCGTGAAGTCCGCCATATCGCCCACGGTGACAGTGGCAGGCAGACGGAAGCGATGGAGCCGCTTATTGCAGAATTCAACGGCTTTGGGATTCAGGTCATTGCCGGAGACCTGATAGCCATCGCGGCCCAGCTTCACAAGCAGCCGGCCGGTGCCGCAGGCGGGTTCAAAGATGGAGCGAACTTCGCACTTCGCATGTTTGGCGAAGCATTCCTTCAAAAACCGAAACTCCGCGGCCACGTCCGAGCCAAACAGCAGGTCGTAGTACTTCGGGTAGTCGTAGATACTGGCAGTTTCGACCTGAGTCGTCATGGGGTGAAAGCCTGGCGGGAAGTGCTGAGAACCGGGCGAGCCACAGCGCGCCCCGAATGCCTGGATAGTGGCCTGGTACGGGGCGGCTGGCAAGCGCAGCGGATCAGTTTTTCTCCGAACGCCGCTCAGAGAAACGCTTTCAGCGAATGCGGGGAACTTCGCGAATCTGCGGAGTCCCGTCGAAGACCCACGAATCCTGCGGCAGCTGGCCCCGGCGAGTGACTTTGGGGATGGCGAAGGTTTCGCCCACCAGCACATCAGCTCCGGTGCGTGGGTCCCGGGACGGTTTGCCGGCGAACTGCGTGACAAGCTGACGAATGCGGGGGTCATCCTTGCTGTCGAAGGATCCGATGGTCACCAGAGAACGGTATTTTTCATGGAGCACCCAGGCTTCGTACTCCTGGTCGTAACCGTGCTTTTTCGCGTTGCGCAGAGCATCCGCCAGCTGCATGGCACGCAGAGCACAGTCGTCAAGGCTCTTACCGAAGTTCCGTTCGAAAAACCCGAGAGCTCGCGTCGAATCACTGCCACTCACCTGCATCACACTCCCACCGAAAAATGTGGCCACCACAAGTGTGTAGCGGGATTCATTCTGCAGCAGCGAATACTTCTGTCCGGAATTCAGCTCCACCATGAAGTCCTCTTCCTCACCGTCCCGAATCTCACCTTCAAACAGCGGATTGGCCGTCAGAAAGGCACGGCTGAGCGGGCCGGGACGGCCCGGAGTCCGCGGCAGAATGCCACCATTCTTCGGGTCCGACAGGAAGTCCGGCCTGAACTTCGTCTTGATGTACTGCAACACTTTTTTGGCTTCGGCATCCGTGTTGGATGGAAAGTTGCCCGCCAGCACAGAGATGTAACCGTGCTGAGCCACAAACTTCCGCGAACTGCTGTCACCCGTCGAAGAAATCTCCCCCAGCTTCTCTTCCAGCTGGTAGGTGTAGGCCGGAATGCCCAGAAGCCGCAGCTGATAGACCAGCTCATCAGCTGCTTCTGCAGCCGACAACCCGTCCCTCATCCGCCGATCCTCCTCCACATCCCGGATCGAAGCCACCATCACCATCCACGGACCATGCTTTTTGGTCAGCGGATACTTTTTTCCCCGCACAGCCTCAACGTCCGCTGACACAGACGGCATCAGGGCAGACAACACCAGCAAACAGGCAGTCAGAGTTGAAAACAGCTTCGCAGACATCTGAGCATCCTTGCAGATCAAAACAGCCGTCACGGCAAACCACCGGGAAGGTCGCAGGCCACGCAGTATGCCGCGGAATGCTCCGGACGACTGAATCAATTTTCCGGAATTCCGCCCTGCCCCCCAGCCAGCCATGGCCACCATCCCGATCCCCCGGCAGTTTCTGCCGCGGCAGATAATCAGCTTGCCTGATTTGCCACTGAACAGCCGGGTGATAACACCCATTGTGCGAACAATCCACATGGCCAACAGGAGGACTCTCCCGCAGCTTTTCCGAATAAATCGATCCGGTATCACTTCTCACCCGTAAAAGCTCAGATATCCTTCCCGGGTTTTTCTGCCTGCACGCAGTGGTTCTGTTCTCAACGGAGTAGCGCGTCATGACGACGACCAGTGCAGAATTCCAGGATCGCATTCAGGGCTGGATCGGCACATCCCTGATGATTACCGGCTCGGTCTTCGCCGTCTTCATTTTCTGTGACCGCACCGGGTTTAATCTCATCGATATGCCTCGGATCTGGCACACCAGCCGCGGTGTTCATCTGCTCTTCTGCGGCGCCCTGTTCCTCACTGCCGCTTTGCTGCTCAAATCCCCCGCCTCGGATCGCCTTACCGAACGCCAGGGCCGACCGCTTTTCAAATCCTGCAGACTCTTCACCCGCCGCGACTGTAAACTCTGCGATGAAGCACTGGAGACACTGCTGCAGTTCCAGCATGCCCTGCCCTCCATCGATGTCGTCGATATCGACGGCGACCCACAGCTGGTGCGGCAGTTTGGTGAATCCATCCCGGTGGTGGAGATAGACGGCCGCGTCAGGTTCCGCGGTCGCGTCGACTGGAGACTGCTCCAGCGCATGATCGAAGCTGCAGAACTCCGCCGCGATGCCCACGATGCAGCGGAACCGCCTGCCAGCACCAGCCCCGCTGAAGACAGAAAGATCCTGAAAAACTAACCCTGCGATGTGGCGATGAGGTGTTCCACGACGGCTGCGGCTGTGGCCACGTTGGTCGCCAGCGGAACGTTGTGCACGTCACAGACTCGCATCAGCGCTGCCACATCGGGCTCGTGCGGCTGAGCCGTGAGTGGATCACGCAAAAAGAGCACCGCCCGCACCTGCCCCTCCGCCACTCGCCCGCCAATTATCAGGTCACCACCGCTCGGACCGTGCGCCACACGTTCCACTTCCAGCCCCAGCTGTTCCTGCAGCATGCGTCCGGTGTTGCCTGTTGCCACAAGCCGCTGCATCGAGAAAAAATCCCGTCGCCGGCCAACGAAATGCAGCATCGTGTCTTTCTGAGCATCGTGAGCAATCAGCGCGATCATGGGACGACTTCCGCGGAGGTTTAGAGGACGGACGGTTCAGCAGTCTCGCGAAGTTTTGAGCAAAAAGCGAGGGTCCGAAATGGGAGAATGCCGACACCACGCTGCCACACGAAATGTCCAACCCACTGAGCCGCAGGGCGGCAGCCCACGGGTAAAGTGCCCTGCAACGCGCTGCTAACGCCGCTGCCAGGGAGCGCGCACCAGGGTGCGAAATCGCAACCGGGGGCTTCCGCCCGACCGCTCATGATCGTGGCAAACGCGATGACGAACGCGTTGAGCCGCAGAGCGGAAGCCCGCGGGTAAAGTGCCCTCTCACGCACTGGCAACGCCACCAGGGCCTCAGCGCGCAATTATCCAGCCCATCCCAACGCTACTCAAGATGCCACACGGGCCAGGGGTCGCGGAGTTTTTTCCAGCGGGCCGGACCGGTGGCGAGCTCGGTATCGGTGAGCAAACAGGTGTCGAGCGCCTGCTGGAGTGCGGGCTGGTCGAGCGGGCAGCCGATCAGCACCAGTTCCTGACGGCGGTCGCCGGTCTCAGCGTCCCAGATCTGTTCGAGTTCCTCGCGTTCCAGCGGGTCTTCGGGAAGCTGACCGTCAGTGGCATCGGCCCACCAGACGCCGCCCGGCTCGGCGCTCACCACGGGCCCGGCCTGTGACCAGAAACCGGAGATCTGGGGACGGCTGGCGAGCCAGAAGCAGCCTTTGGACCGCAGCAGACTGGCGGTGAGCGGACTTTTGGTCCAGAAGTCATGAAACCGCTGCGGATGAAATGGTCGTCTGGCGCGGTAGACGAAGCTGGCGATTCCGTATTCATCCGCTTCACCTGCCGCCTGCCCGCGTGGGACGGCCAGCCATTCACTGCTGCGTTCTGCCCATTCCATCTGAAACAGGCCGGTGTTGAGCAGTTCTTCCGGATTGATCTGACCGCGGGAGCATTCGATGATCCGGGCATCGGGGTTGAGCAGCTGCAGGAGGCGTCGCAGTTGCGAGAGCTGTGCAGGGGTGACGAGGTCAACCTTGTTGACTACCAGCAGATTGGCGAATTCCACCTGATCGGCCAGCAGCAGCGACAGATCGCGGTCATCGTCTGCTCCCGCTTCCAGCCCGCGATCGCGGAGTGCATCTTCGGAACGGAAGTCCCGCAGGAAACCGGCCGCGTCGACGACCGTGACGAGGGTATCCAGCTGAGCGACATCGGAGAGGCTGGAGCCGGATTCGTCGGTGAAGGTGAAAGTTTCGGCTACCGGGAGTGGTTCAGCGATGCCGGTGGATTCGATGAGCAGATAGTCGAAGCGACCTTCGCGGGCGAGCTGGGCGACTTCTCGGAGGAGGTCTTCGCGGAGCGTGCAGCAGATGCAGCCGTTGGAGAGTTCGATGAGCTTTTCGTGGGTTTGGCTGAGCTGAGCGGGGCCGCGGGCGACCTGCAGTGCGTCGACATTGATTTCACTCATGTCATTCACCACTACGGCCGCTCGAAGCTGACCGCGGTGCTGCAGGATGTGATTGAGCAGCGTGGTTTTGCCAGCGCCGAGGAATCCGGAGAGCACGGTGACGGGAAGCCTGGGCATAGCGGTGGGGTACCGGTCTGAGTTTCAACGTTTGACAAAGAGTTTTTGGGCAGTGATCACGAGCGACTTGTCTTCGTCGAACTTTGCAGTGCCCTGCACCACGATCAGGTCAAATTCCTTGAGGTTGAATGTCTGTCTCGCGTCGATTTTCAGTGTTTTTCCGGATTCATCGATGAACTGCACGCGAGCCATCTGGACTTCGATGTCACGTTTGCAGAAGGGGCATTCGTGGGGGTTGTGGTTTTCGTCGCCGTCCTGATTGGTGGCATCGGTCACGACAAATGCCGCCAGTCCATCAGCAAACGGAGGAAAGTCGCCCGCGTTGATGCGAGCGCGAACCGTCACGGTCGCATCCGGCTGCAGTGTGGAGTCATTCAGGCCCTTGTGCACTTCCGGAATTGGCTGCTCACTGGCCGGTGGCGCGTCGACCAGATAGCGAGCCCGTGCGGCCACAATGGCAGGATCTTCGGAGCTGCAGCCGATGATGCAGACTGTTGTGAACAGCAGACAGCCGAACAGGCGGAATGAAGTCATGGGGCACGATCTCTGGCAGCCGGGGATGTGGGCAGGAACATGGGCGGGCCGGGCAGAAGACAGCCCGGCCCGCAGTTGTCAGGCGACACCACAGCGACTACTCGGCCTTCGGAGCGTCCGCAGATGGAGCAGCTTCGGCCGGCTTTTCGTCGGCAGCCTTCTCTTCAGTCCCGGCAGCAGGTTCAGCAGCGGCAGCAGGTTCAGCAGCTGATGCGGCTTCGCCGGAGACAGCCGCTTTGATGCTCTTCAGAGCTTCGTCGATGGATCCGGAGACTTCCGTCCAGGACTTGCCTTCGGAGCCGTGCATGGTTTTATCGAGTTCACCGTAGCCATCCATGAGGGTGGTGACGGCGGTTTCGATGGCGGCAATGCGATCTTCCGGGAGCTTTTCGTTTTTGGCGAGTGGTGCGAGTTCTTCGAGTACGTGTCCGACGTCGTGCAGAGCGTCGTGCGCATCGTCAGGTTTATCTGCGCTGAAGGCAGCGGCGATGTCAGCGTGGAGTTCTGTGAGTTCGGTGACGGCTTCGGCGAGTGTTTCAGCGTGGGCGTGTTCGTGGGAGTGGTCTTCTTCGACCTGCGTTGTTTCGGGGGATGTTTCCTGGCAACCGGCGGTGAGGGCGAAGGAGAGGCCGGCAAGCAGGCAGAGCTGCCAGTGGGGTGATCGCATGGGTGAACTTTCTCAAAACGTGTCGTGCCGGCTGGACGGAACCGGCTGGAATCCTTGGGGAAGTATATTCTGTTGTGCGGCTGAGGCTGTATCCCCGGGATCGCTCAAAGCAGGAATTTCTCAATCGTCCGCCGATTTGCGGTACTGAAAATCCCCCGGATTCCGAGCCGGTATTTGCCGATTTCGCTTGACTTTTAGTGGTGATGGGAAGGGGCACCGATAGCGACGATGCCACCGGGTTCTCCGCCGACAATCGATTTTCCCCGCACCTGCAGGTCGTTCAGAGTCAGCACCCAGATTGTGCCATCGCCGGGATTGGTGATGACCGCATGGCGGCCTTCGCTGTCGCAGGCGATTGCGTGGTGCCCGGAGTGTCCCTGGACGCGACTGGGACCGACCGGGATCGACTGCAGGACGCGCGCGTCGCGGAAGTCGCGATCGCGGTTGGGATCCAGCTCAACAACGGTCAGCAGTTCCTGGGGGGCATTTGAGTCATCGCTGTCTCCAGTGCGGTCCTGGAACACAAACGCCAGCCGCCGCCCACCGGCAGCGAGCACCACTTCGGGGGTGGTCAGGGCAAGTCCATCCTGCACTTTAATCGGCAGTTTCAGCACCTGTGGCTGAGCTTCCGCGGCATCTACCAGACACAGTGCCGACTGATCTCCGCGGCCGGTGGTGAACAGCACCCAGTTTCGCTGATTGACAAAGCCGCCCGTTCGCAGCGGCTGCTGACTTTCCGAATCGGCGCCCAGCGAAATGTGGTGCACAGTGACGGTTTCCGGGTTGAGTGCGGCATTTTCATCGGCTGCGACCCAGCAGATGCCGTCGCGTGGAGCAAAGAACACCTTGCCGGAATTCACAGTCGCCCCGTGAATCACGCCACTGGGCAATCGCAGGGAATACGCGAGCGACTCAGCCGCCGGCCGCTGCAGATTCACCACGTCCACTCGCCCGGCATTATCACCTTCTGCATCAATCCATGTGGCATAGCAGACTTTGTCTGCGAGGGCTGCGAGGGTGATGTGGCCGCTGCCACCGTTGAAGAAGGTGGCGGCGGGCTGAGCATTTGGCTGGCGAAACTGGGCCGGGTTGAGCATTGAAAATCCGCGGGAACTGTCGTTGGCCATAAAGAACCGGCCGTCGTAGACGTACATGTGGGCCGGGTTGCCGCCTTCGGCAGAGATGCTGGTTGTGCGTACGGAAGGCAGCTGCGGGTAGGTCCAGTCGGAATGATTGCCGTGCGGCACGGCTCGCACTCCACTGTCAACCACCACCCAGCCACTCGCCCCCACCTCACCGTTTTCTCCCTTCCGACCACGAACACTCGCCACAATCCAGCCCTCATGGTGTTCCATCTGAGCAAAATCCTGCTGACCGGGGGCGAGCTTTGGGAAGCCGGGAAGTGGAGCGGCCGTGATGGTCCATTTCTGCCCCCGAAAGACTTCGCCCCAGCAGAGCGACCCTGAGGCGCGGTCCTGCCAGACCAGCCGCGTCACGCGTTCGCCATAACCGGGCGCCGCCGCTTTACGTTGCTGTGCCAGGGCCGTGCCGTGCTCGCAGGAAAGGAGCCAGGCTGCCGGCAGCACGAAGATGGCAGTCAGCAGTGCTCTGAACCGGTGCAATCCCGGTGCTGTAATTTTGTACTGAGTCATTCGGATCTCCGAATCTGGGTTGAATTCAAAACGCGGCACGAACATTTCGTTCGTGTCCGAGAAAAACAATGTAGAACAATGGCCGCTGCAATCACAGACTGTCAACTGCCGGAGTACTGCCGCCAGTCACCAGCTGCCTGCTCACACTACGGCCCCTGTGTGTTCCCGGTATCCCAGGGCACACCCGCACCGAAATCCTGATAGAATCTGTTCCCCTGCCTTCGCACCAGCTGCCATTTGGTACCGTCCAGTGCGGGCTGTGTCCAGACGAACATGCGGTCCGCCCCGGTGCTGCGATACACAAGCGGCTGCCCGGCGAGATCGGCGCTGTCACCATAACCTGGGTGCTGGTCAAAAAACGTCCGCAGCACTTTCCAGTCGTCTTCGACCGGGTCAGTGGTGCGTGTCCAGCGAGTGCCGGAGAACGACCAGGCGTCCGGTGCCTGCACGGCAGCCGCGGTCAGCGGACTGGCAGCGTCGTCAGATAACCCGCAGCCTGCAGACAGCATGAAAAACAGCAGAACGAGTACTTCAGCTAACCTGTACCTCATCGCTCTCGCCTTTCTCAGAAATCACCGGTAACCCGGCCGTCGGCGCGAGCGAAAATGTTGCGGAACACCGTGACATCCACATTCTCGCTCACGAAACGCACACTGCCATCGCAGAGGGAAAGCTGAGCACCCCCGCTGTGCTGGCTGCGTGGCCCGGAGATCACGTCACCGTGATGAATCACATCCGGCGTTGGTGAATTGGGCGTCAGAAATCCATGCACAATCGTCTGGTATCCGGTCGCGGAGATCCACGCGGAAGCGCGTCTGCCATCCCACGCAGAAGCGGCCGCCGCCAGCATCTGCTCGCCCGTCACACTGCACGCCGCCCCCAGACTTACGCGTTTCATCTGCCGCTGGGGATTCACCAGAGTTGCCGCGGTCGTAACGCGGTTTCCAAACAGCCCTTCCGCCATCAGCACTGTGTTGCTGGTGCCGTCGGTGATATCGCGAAAACGCGTGTTCGAACCTCGCCAGAAGAGGCCGTCGTTTTGGGTCGAACAGTAGGTATTGCCGGTGCCGGTGCCACCATTGAGCAGATAATTGCCGCCGGCCCAGCGGTAGCCAAAGGTGTCCGTGAAGAACGGATCCCCGGATTCACTCGGGCAAAGCAGCACTGACAACGTCCGGCCAGCCACTGCCGACAGTGCCGGATTCACCTGCGGATTCCACGGGAGTCCCACCAGCAGCGGCTGACGGAAATCTATCAAACCATGCAGTGAGGACTGTTCGTGATACGGCAGGAGCTGGGCCTGTGCGGAATAACCGTAAAGTGATCCGGAAGCCTGCAGAGGGAAGGAACTGTGGGCATCGTGATAGTTGTGTGTCGCAAGGGCGAGCTGTTTCAGGTTGTTTTTGCACTGAGTTCTGCGAGCGGCCTCGCGTGCCTGCTGTACGGCAGGCAGGAGCAGGGCCACAAGAATGGCGATAATTGCGATGACCACCAGCAGTTCAATCAGAGTAAATCCGCGGAGGGATCGAGGGCGTGCATGTGACATATTGAGTAATCCTTCAGGAGTCGAAAACGAAAAACGTCAGTCTGACAACTCAGCACAGCTGGATTCTGCATTCTTCAAGCTGCGGGCTGCCGGCTGTCTGAGGCGTCTCTGCGGGTTCGCCGGTCCGAATCGGGCGCGCGGGGTTCTGCTGAGCCGCGCATTTCCGCGACCACTGACACCATCAGCGGCCGGAAACCGACTCAAACAAACGCACTCATCGCGAGCTGGTGCTGCGAACTAATACTGACCGCCTGCAACCTGCAGCCGGACGCTTTCCGGTGGTCCGCGAGGGTGTGGCTGCCCGCCAGGCGGGCGTACCAGCAGCAGCGGTGGCTCTGGCGAGTCCAGCGTCATCTGGCGAGTGACAAGCTGGAGGCAGCAGAGCACGGCGGGGATCCGCGGCGCGGCGAGCACATGACACACGGGGCAGCCATCGCAGTTGTGTGGCTGGTGGCGACCATCATCCCGACGGTGCTCTGCCGCCGTCACTGTGTGAAACTCACACACGCAGCGCCCCCGACCGGCCGACGCCTCAGCACTGGCACTGGCACTGGCACTGGCACTGCATGAACGGTCGTAACACGTGTGCATCGCCGGTGCAAATGCAGGCAATACAAGCATTTGCATAATTTGCAAATGCACAAGAATTGCATTAAACAACAAGCGCATAAAGACGCCGACGAAAACTGGTTGCGGACCCACGGGCATCAGCATGTTATCGGCGAATACAGGGAGTCAAGAGCAGTGAGCTAAAAAATCGAATTACCGATGTCTTCCGTTGAATTTGCGCGCGGTTGGCCTGCAGCGGATCTGTCCCGTGCCCCGGCGCTTGCGAATACGGCCACACGACAGATCATGCGCCGCCAGGCACTGAGCCGCCGGGCGGCAGCCCAATGGCATTAACTTTCTCTGAAATTCTGTGAAAAGACAGGTGAAGACCTGGGCGGGCGAGGCTCCTGCCGAGCCGCTGAACGCTGGTCCGCGCCGTGAGCGTTTGCCAGCATTTTTGCGGCGCAGCGAGGATCGAAGAAACGCTCGCGGCAGGGATGCGGCTCAGCAGGAGCTTCGCCCTCCCGACAATGCGTCGTGCCAGAAAGCCAGGGCCATTGGGCTGCCGCCCAATGGCATTAACTTTCTGGTGTTTCGGATGCCCTGGAGAACTCTCTCTCTGTTGAAACGCTTCACCCCGATCATGGCAGTCGTGCGGTCGATGTCAATCGGTCGGTGCGGCCCGGGTGCGCTCCTGCTGCGGCGCTGCCGGCGCGGTTACGGAACGCTACCGGGGGATTGACATTCACCACACGCCTTTCCCACCTTTTTTGCGGCGATTGAGAGAAAGCCTATGCTATTGGGTGGCAGCCCCCTGTTGGTTTCGCACACTGGTGCATACGGCGTCAGCGTCGCGTCGCAGGACCCTTTACCCGCAGGCTGCCGCCAGGCGGCTCATCGCGTTCTCACTCCTCACTTCTCACTTCCGCACGGCGCCCCTGTTCTCCTCTCTACTTTCTACCCTCTACTCTCTCGTGCAGCGTGCGACACATCCGGTGCGGCGCCGTCAGCCGCCGCACCACGCTGCACCCAAATCCCGTTCAGGCCGTGAGCACCCGGTGGCCCAGCAGCCACCCCTGAGCGGTCGGGCGGAAGCCCCCGGTTACGCCCCCGCACCCTGGTGCCCACACGGCCTGCGGCGTCAACAACGCATCGCAGAGCACTTTACCCGCAGGCTGCCGCAAGGCGGCTCAGCGGTTTTTCCCACTTCCCACTTCCCGCACCGAGCCAACTCGCTCACCCAGGTTCATGGTACGGCCCTCGTGCGACGCCGGCAGCGCGGACCCACGCAGTTACCGGGGGATTAACATCCCCCGCACGCCTGATCGCCCTCGAACCATGCACTGAACCGCAGGGCGACATCGGGTGTCCTGACCAACGTTTCGCCATCCCACCGCGAGACTCGCTCCCGACACAATCAGCCAACACGCCAGGCAGCGGCCCCCGCCGACACGTCCGCCCCGGGCGTCAACACGGCCGCACCCCGCACTCGCAAGCCCCCGCGGTGCACCTGCATCCGCTGTGCTGCTGAAACCAGCCTGCGGATGATGTCAGCCCAGAGCCCGAAGTGCCCCAACCAGCTCTCGCACCCGCTGCTCCGAAATCGCCTGCATGCGATCCGCTCCGGCACACGCGGCTCCCCTCACCGCGATCACATCCGCGCCAACTTGCTGCAGCAGGGGGAAGTCAGCCGCTGTGACCTGACCTGCCAGCGCCAGCAGCAGGCCACTCTGACGACAGATCACCCCAACCTCCCGCAGTTGATCCGGGGGAAGCCAGTCCAGCAGTCGCGTGTGATCCTTGATGAAGGTGTCAATCAGCACAACACGGGCACCGGCTGCGATGGCAGCACTGAGCACCTGTCGGACGTCCGGTGAAGCGGCGCGTTCGGCGTCCGCATAGGCCACCGCGACCCACGCCACCTGCGGGCCGGCGACGCTGCGGAACTCTGCCCAGACCGCTTGCCAATCCCCGAACTCGCGACAGCCCGCGAGTCCGCACTTGAGAAAACGCACGGCCGGGAGCTCCCGAAGCAGGTCGTGCAGCGCCTGCCGGGCGTTGTCCGCAGTCGCCGCAGAAACAGAGGCGGAAGAGAACCAGTCCCGGAGTTCGCCCAGAGCAAGGCTGAGCGGAGGCTGTTCGGGAAGACCGGCGAGGGCGTGGGAAATTCGCCGAATCGCATCGAACGTGGCCATCCCGAGCGGCCCCGCGGCCGGTTCCTTGACGTCCAGTATTCCGGCGCCTCCGGTGACAGCCCGGACGGCTTCTTCAGGGCTGCGAACGGAAACCAGCAGCTGCGGAATGGCCACGAATTACCTCCACACAGTCCGGCTGTGGCTGGAAGCGAACGCGTACAAAAAAACCCCGCAGATTCGCTTCGGAACCAGCGGGGCGTTTGAAAACAGAGTCTGCCGCGGTCGGGAGACCGTGGTCGGCTTTGGATCAGAGTTCGGGCACGGCGTCTTCGTCAACTTCAGCTTCGGCCTCGGCACCTTCTTCTGCTTCGTCGCCGTCCAGTTCGAGCTCCACATCGAGATCGATGTCTTCTGCGGCCTCAGCTTCGACGTCCACGCGGGGTTCTTCTTCCACCTCGTCTTCCGGCGGGGGCACGACCACCTGAACCAGGGGGGTCCCGTCAGAATTGAGCTGTTCCTTGATGGGCTGCATGAAGTACTTGCGCTTGCCGCGAGCCATGAGCGTGTTGAGCAGTTCTTCGGCCTTGTCCTTTTCGTAGAAGAGGAAACGACCTTCTTCGCGCATGGCGTTGCTGTAGACGACCCACACGATGCGACGCCGCTGCATTTGCTCGCGAGCCCGCTTGGTGCGCGGCCGGGCGGCCTTTTTCTTTCTGGCGGCGGCATCCTTCTTGTCGCCCTTTGCCGCCTTCTTCCTGCCAGAGGATTCCGCTTTTTCCTCGGCTGTTTTGCGAGTTTTCTTCTTTACGGATTCGGTCGCTGCCTCGGCGGCTTCTGCCGCTTCGACCTCACGCCGCATCGCAATCCGACTCTTTGCCATGGTTCGCTGCCAAACGTCCTGAAGAACTGAAGGCCCCTGCGCACCCCTGCGCAGCAGACCGGGAAACCGGGAGAATAGCATTCAACACAGATGGAATCCACCGGGAAACTGTGGTTCTCTGGAGTTTTCCACCCCGCACCCAGCAAAATTACGACTGTGTCATGCGGACCGATCCGCCACGGTCAGCCTGCGCCGCACCGCCCGCCCGCCCGCGAATCCGCTCAACCACCCCCGAAATCGCTCGCAGCATCGCTCCCCGATCCACCTCATGCACGTCGATCGGACGGCCGATCCCCCGCAGCATCGTCACCGTCAGCCTGCCCCCCAGATGCTGACGGAATTCCTCGAGCCCGTCAAACAGGGACTCCGTCCCGGACAATACCGGATGATCAGCCAGCAGCCCGAGCCGCTCCAGTGTCTGCAGAACCTGCTCTGCCGCCGTCTCCGATAACCCATGCATCAGCGATGAATACACCGTGTCAAAGGCCACACCCAACGCCACCGCCTCACCATGCCGCAGCGAAAACTGACTCAACGCTTCCAGCTTGTGCGCTGACCAGTGGCCGAAGTCCAGAGGTCTGGCCTCCAGCATCTCAAACGGATCACCTCCGGCCGTGATGTGCCGCAAATGCCAGCGAGCCGACTTTTCGATGGCCGTCCAGCACTCCGGATCACGCCGCACAATCCCCTCCGCATGCGCGTGCAGCCAGCTGAAAAATTCGGGATCCTTCAGCAGCGAAACCTTCACAGCCTCCGAAAAACCACAACGGAAGTCACGATCCCCCAGAGTTTCCAGCAGTCGCCGGTCGTTAATTACCGCCCACGGAACCGCAAAAGCACCCAGCCAGTTCTTCTTGCCAAACAAATTCACGCCGTTCTTCACACCCACCCCGGAATCGGCCTGGGCCAGCGTCGTTGTGGGGATCCGCACCAGCCGCAGACCGCGATGAGCAATTGCGGCGGCAAAACCGACAGCATCCAGCACCGCTCCGCCGCCAATCACCACCACGTAGCTGCGACGATCGAGGTCAGCTTCGTTCATGACCCGCAGCATCTTCTCCAGCACGTGCACGTCGTTCTTGATCGCTTCTCCGCCCGGCACCAGCTGCGGCGGACCACAGGAAATCAGCCGCGACGAGTACCGACGTCCAAAGGCATGCAGACGCTGACGCAGATCCGGATTCGCCTCCGCCACATACTGGTCCACCCAGAACTGCACCCGCGGAATCCGCTCCTCAGATGACTCCAGCACCTCCGCAAGCACCCCGGAATCACTCCCCAGCACGTCCGTCGTGAAACGCAGACGATGGCGGAAGGACACCACGAAATCCACATCTGCTGAGCTGTGGCCCGGATTCATGTTGCATTCGCAGTTCAGGAAGGTTGGAAAAAACGCCGCACAAACCAGCACCCGCGGGCAGGCTGCATCCGGTTCAGCCCGCTCCAGGTTGCCTGAATTCTCTGCAACCCCGGGCGACCTGGCAAGCGTTCAGCTGGCCGCAGACCCGGAAATCAGGCGGCTGGCCCGACAAAACCAGCCACCCCAAACGCCCGCTGCAGTCTACCACATTTCGCTCCCCGACGCGGGCTCATTCCACGCCGACCCCCAATTCCAGCCGCCAGCCCGTACAATCGTTACAGCCGTTGCCTCCGCACGCAGAACCCCCGGACATCGGCAAAGCCTGCGCTTTGCCTGCGTTACCCAACTCACGCAGGACGAAAAAACTTGCGGCGTTACCCAGACGATGTCTGCGGAACACCAGGATTCTGAATGCGGCGTGTGCATTCAGGGTGGTCCGCCGGACTGACTCAGTGAGTACGACGTTCGAGGAGATTCTCAGATGAAGGCAATTACTCTCACAGCTGCACTGGTGTTGCTCTCTGTAGCCAACAGTGCCCAGGCCGGGATTTTCGGCCTGTTCAAGTCCAACAATGGCTGCGGTGGCTGCAGTGTTGAGCCCACCTGCTGTGCTCCGGCCGCCTGCGGCGATGACAAAGCCTGCGACCCGAGCTGCTGTGCACCAGTTGATCCCAGCTGCGTTGCTCCAGCCGCCTGCGGAGACCACAAGGTCGTCGATCCAAACTGCTGTGCACCAGTCGAACCCGCCTGCTGTGCACCGGTTGATCCCGCCTGCTGTGCTCCGGCTGCCTGCACCGACGCCTGCGGCGACGGCTGCGGCTCCTGCCACACGAAGAAGAAGAGCTGGTTCAAGCTGCCCAAGATCCGTATGCCGAAGTTCAAGCTGCCGAAGCTTGGCGGCTGCGGCGACAAGTGCGGCGACGCCTGCGGTGACGCTTGCCACGAAGTCACCTGCTGTGCTCCGGTTGACCCCAGCTGCAATGCTCCTTGCGACCCGACCTGTGCTGCCCCCTGCGGCGGTTGCAAATAATTAAGGTCGGCGTAAGGTTCGGTGATTAGCCAACGTGGCGAATTCAGATCGACGGGTGAGGGAGCGGCAGTCGTGAGCCGCCCCCTCCTGTCCTGGAAAAGTTCAGTGCGGCCCATAACTCGCGAAAGGACGCCTTCGGTCATTCAGTCACGGTTAAAAGCCCAGCCTTCCGCCCCGCAATGCTGAGATCAGTGAGGAAACTCACTCTGGGGAACACGCAACCCGGGTTACGCCGGTTCAGCGGTTCCACCATCAAAGGATCAGCAAACAGGGTGGAACCGTTGGAGACAACAGACGGCGATGATTCCCCCTTCCTGGCGAATCATCGCCGTTTCTGTTTTCTCATCTCCAGCCTCTGGCTTTTTACCCCTCACCTTACCTAAACTTCCCGCAGCAGGCCCGCCGGGCTCACGTTCATCCGTCGCGGCACTCCACAAACACCCCGCTTGCTGCAGGTCCAAATGCCGATTGCGACTCGCCTCCTCCCCACTTTCTGCCTCGGCCTTCTGCTCTCGGTCGTCACTCCGCTCGTCACCCAAAGCCCCGCCGCCACGGCCGCTGACCCGCCACGCAGAAGCTTCATCGCCGCTGATTCCTCCCGCCAGCGAATCGCCATCATCAACGAAGATGGCAACACCCGCTGGGAACACCGCATCGGGCCCCTGCACGACCTCCACGTGCTCCCCTCAGGCAACGTCCTCCTCCAGCTGAACTGGACCCACGTCGCCGAACTCAGCCCCGACACCGGAAAAATCGTCTGGGAATACGATGCGGCCCGCCAGCCCGATAACCAGGCGCGACGCGTCGAAATTCACGCCTTCCAAAGAACGGCCGACGGCAACACACTCATCGCCGAATCCGGCCCCGCCAGACTCCTCCTCCTCGCCCCGGATCACGCCGTAAAGGCCACTATCCCGCTCCAGGTCGCAAAGCCGGACCCCCACCACGATACCCGACTCGTCCGTGCCCTCCAAAATGGCAATTTTCTCGTCTGCCATGAAGCCGAAGGCCTCGTCCGCGAATACCGTCCGAATGGCTCCACCGCGTGGGAATATCAGGTCCCGCTGTTCGGCCGCGAACGCCGACCCGGACACGGTGTCGATGCCTTCGGAAATCAGGTCTTCAGCGCACTCCGCCTGCAAAATGGCAACACACTCGTCGGCACCGGCAATGGACACTCCGTCATCGAAGTCACACCCGCCGGCCAGGTCGTCTGGAGCCTCCACCAGAATGAACTCCCCGGCATCCAGTTGGCATGGGTCACCTCCCTCCAGGTACTCCCGTCCGGAAATATCCTGATCAATAATTGCCACGCAGGGCCCGGCAACCCCCAACTCATCGAAGTCTCCCGCGAAAAACGAGTCGTCTGGTCGTTTCGGGATTTTGATCGCTTCGGCGATTCCACCACAAACTCCCAGATACTCTCCGTCGACGGCCAGACTCTCAGCGGCACCCTCCGCTGACCACAACAGACCTCGCCCGGCTGCGCACAGCCGACATCCCTTTGCCTGCCCCACACTCCAACCAACAGAGGAAAACCATGACGCGAAAGCCCTTCAACTCCGCCACAGCAATCCTCCCCCTGCTCGCCTCCGCCGCCCTCGCCACCACGCTCGTCGCTGACGAACCCCGCGAAAAACCCAGCCCCGAAGCAGAAGCCAAAGAACGCCGCGAAGATGAAGCCCGCCGCGAACGCGCCGAACGTGACGGCCGCCCCGAAAAACCGTCCCCCTCCGAACTCAAGCAGCGACTCGCAGATCTCATGGCCCAGGCACGCGATGCCGAAGCCGACGGCAACCGCGAACGACTCGCCGATCTCAAACCCCAAATCGCCGAAATCCAGCAACTCCTCAAACGCATCAGCTCCGCTCACCCCGAACTGCCACCGGAACTCCGACCCCAGGCCGAAAAACTCGAAATCCTCGCCCGCCGCATCAAACACGTCTTCGTGGCCGCTGAAAACCTGCAGGCGGCCGAAATGCCCGACCTCGCCCACGAGCTCCGCCAAAAAGCCGAAGCCATGGAACGCGAACTCGCCGCCGGCAAAGAAGAACTCATGGCCCGCGCACACGCCCACAAATCGCCCAAACC
>JBEAUF010000089.1:0-3693 GCA_041161565.1 Planctomycetota bacterium
AGTCAGCATGGACGCCAATCTCATTTCCGATATTGCCGGCAAACTCCCACTCGGAGAAGCAGTTCATACCCTGCTTCGTGACTGCCTGGATCCAAAGCGACTCACTTCAATCTTCGAACAGCACCGTGGCAGGTGTTACGAGAAAATCATCAGCTTCTCTCTCATGGTCGAGTTGATCGGTGATTCGCTCATGAGTCAGGGTGGCTCTGCCTACCGTACGTTTTCGCTCGCACAGGAGGCGGGTGAGCTTGAGGCTTCCAAAGTGGCTGCTTACCGCAAGCTTAGCCGCACACCGATTCCGCTGAGCATGGCATTTTTCACTGAATGCAACCAAAGTCTGCTGGATACCTTCCCAAAGAAGGCCAGGCGGCGACCGCCGAAGTGCCTGCAGAAGATGGAAACGGTTATCCTTGATGGCAAAGCCATCAAGGGTGTGACGAAGCGAATGAAGGCTCTGCGAGAGGCGGCGGGTGGCCTCCTTGGTGGTCGCGCACTCGTGGCCTCGCACTATGAGACGGGCTTAGTTGTTGGATTCCATGCCGAAGCTGATGGCGATGCTAATGATTCCCGCTTCGTGCCACTGCTTCTGCCAGTGATCGAGCAACGAGTCAAGGGACCAATATTGTGGCTGGCGGATCGTGGATTCTGCGACCTCAATCGACTCGAGGATTTCGCAAGGAATGGGCACCATTTTCTTGTTCGATACAACAAGAAAAACAGCTATCACCCCGATCCGGACCGCCCTGCTGTTCACGGCACAGATGAACAGGGCAGAGCGTACAAGGAGGAGTGGGGTTGGCAAGGCGCCAAAGACCACCGGAAACGTTGTTATGTTCGAAGGATCACCCTGATTCGCCCGGGAGCGGATGATGTGAGCCTCGTGACGGACCTCCTCGACAGCGCATTGTTTCCGGCGATCGATTTGTTGGATCACTATCTGAGCTGCTGGGGTATTGAGGGCGTTTTTCAGCAGGTCACCGAGACATTTGGTCTGGAGGGTTTGATAGGCTCGACACCGGCAGCGACAATTTTTCAATTCGCATTCTGCTTATTGCTTTACAACACCCTTCAAGTCACTCGTGGCTACATCGCGGCCAATCAGGCGCGTCCCACAGAGACCATCTCGATCGAGAACATCTTTGTGGACGTAACGGAAGAGTTGGTGACATTCGACGTGTTGCTCCGTCGTGGGTTCATTGCACTTAAAGGCATTCCGTCCTGCGAGGATGTTTCTGCGCGCCTACAAGAGTTACTGAAGGGCGAATGGACCGATCGTTGGATCAAGGCAATCAACAAGAAGCGGCGCGTGCATGTGGTTTAGAGCGGCAGACGGGCTCACGGATCGGTCTTCCGCATTTTGGAATGCGCATCGGAAACGACGTTAACAGCAGTGGATTGACATTCCCTGCACGCCTTTCCCACTTTTGCGGCGATTGCCAGAAAGCCAATGCCATTGGGCTTCCGCCGACCGCTCAGGGGGGGGATGCGACAACTTCCTGCTGAGAATTTTTGCGCAACAGTGTGTCGAGCACGGCCTCAGTTGTTCCAGGCACTGGCTTCCAAAGCACCTGTCAGCGGCGTTTGCTGTGGGTGGAATTACACTGGATTTCGGTTACAACCTCCGGCACCACGAAATCTTCATGGGGCGTTTATTAAAGACTTCGCTATGTCCGACGCACGTACGGTTCGTTTTGCCACAGAAGCGCAGGTGTCGCAGAGTCCGTTTCCGAGTGATCCGCGTTATCAGCCGATCCTGCTGCCGGATGGCACTCCGGAGGCGCTCGCGGGGGGTATGGGCGTGGTCTACCACGCGCGCGACACAACTCTTGACAGGGACGTTGCCGTCAAACGGATGCTCCCGCAGTTGCTGCAGGATTCTGCGTCCCAGAAACGTTTTGTCCACGAAGCGAAAGCGCAAAGCAAACTCAAACACCAGCACATCGTTTCCGTGTATTCCGCCTATGAAGACTTCCATGGTCTGTGGCTGGTGCTGGAATGGGTGGATGGTCAGAGTTTGCAGGCCTTGTACGGCGACGCACGCGGTTCGCGGCCGGACATGGCGGACGCGGTACGCTGGGTGCTGCAAATTGCCGACGCCCTGCACTATGCTCATCAGCATGGCTTTGTGCACCGGGATGTGAAACCGCACAATATTCTGTTGCGCAAACGCGACTGTCAGCCGCTGCTGACGGATTTTGGTTTGGTGTCCGACCAGCGGTTGTCAAGAGAATTCACGCTGGTTTCGGTTCCCGGTCTGGTCGTTGGCACGCAGGACTTTATGGCTCCGGAGCAGACCCGCGATTCGTCCCTTGCGGACCACCGCGCCGACCAGTGGGCGCTCGCGAAAACTCTGCACTGGCTGCTCACCGGCAAAGCCACAACCGTGCGGGAACGCGATCTGCCGCCAGCGCTGCGGGATCCGGTCCTGCGGGCGCTGGAGGACGAACCGGACGAACGCTTCCCGAATATGCTTGAATTCGCCGAGGCACTTCAGAGGGCTGTCGGCGATTCTTCAGCGGCGCCTCCCAGGCCAGCGACCGGGGCGCCTGGCCCGGAGCCTGTCTCGCCGGCTTCCGGCAGGGGCCTTGCGGATCTGGTCCGCGAGCTGATGCAGCGGATCAACCGTCAGCACGCGTTGGCTCGTGAGCTGCTGGCCGGGCAGCGATACGCGGAAGCCGTTGCGGCGCTGGAAGAGATCCCGACGGACCAGCGTCACCACGTAGACCAGACGCTTTACCAGCAATGTGTCAGCCTGCGTGATCAGGTGCTGGAACTGGACCGTCTGATCAATGCGGCCGCGTCGGCTCTGCGATTTGATGGGCTCAAAGAACAGGTTCAGGAGCTTATCAGGCTGCAGCCGTGGCGGGAGGATCTGGAAGAGCTGTTGAAAACGTTGCCGGTGGAAGCTGAGGTCAGTCGTCCAGCGCTATTGACCGTGCCGTTTGATGCGAAGACGGCGAGGGCCGCGCAGGTGGCGCTGGCTCAATCGTTGAAGCTGCCGGAAGAATGGACGAACGGCGTGGGGATGACATTCCGCCCGATCCCGGCGGGAACGTACAAACAGATGACGATCACAAAACCCTTCTGGCTGGGCGTGCATCAGGTCACGCAGGGGCAGTGGGAGCGGGTGATGGGGACCACGCCGTGGAAGGGGAAGGAGTATACCATTGAGGGTGCGGACGTCGCTGCGACGTATATCTCCTGGCATGACGCTGTGGCGTTCTGCGAGCGTCTGAGCAAACAGGACGGCCGGCGTTATCGGTTGCCGACCGAGGCGGAATGGGAATGGGCGTGCCGGGCGGGGACGGCGACGGCGTATAGTTTTGGGGATGATGAACAGCGGCTGGGTGAGTATGCGTGGTTTGACGGGAATGCGCAATTAAAGGATGAACCTTACGCGCACCGGGTTGGTCAGAAGTGGCCCAACCCGTTTGGTCTGTATGATGTTCATGGGAATGTGTGGGAGTGGTGCAGCGACTGGCATGGCGATGTTAGTCCGGTTGATACCACGTCACAGGATCCACAAGGCCCCGCTTCCGGGTCTTTCCGCGTTTTGCGGGGCGGCTCGTGGTCCGACGGACCAATCTTCCTGCGTTCCTCGCTCCGTAGCTACGACACCCCTGACTACTGTGGCAGCAACATCGGTTGTCGTGTGTTGTATGAGTGTGGTTAGCTTTCCCAGTCATCCTCATG
>JBEAUF010000125.1:0-8748 GCA_041161565.1 Planctomycetota bacterium
CAGCTGTGAGGCCACCACGGCAGGCGACCGCTGCTGGGCAAACAGTGGCGGAACGTTGAGCACAAAAACGGCGGTCAGAAACAGGATGGAAACAGGCAGCAGTCGAGTGGATCGCATGAGAGTGACTCTGTGGAGAAGCGTCGAAAGGGGCTCCCGGTGAATCTGAAGTTTCGTGCTTCTTTGAAAAAATTGAAACCAACGCGGTTGGGCGGAGGGTGAATGGCGTTGACTTCCCGGCCTCAGGCAACAGTTGGATGGCTCGGCAATTGCTCAATATCCGCGTTCATCGACGGCGGGCTGGATGTTGGAAGCGAAAGCTGAGCAATGATTAGCACGATTTGCTGGCCGGAATCGTTTGGATCCGGAGAAAATGTACAGGAATTGCTGTTCACTGACGCTGGGGTGGGAAGTGGGCGGCCCTGGGACGAGGAAGGCAAGTGTGTGTGACGACGCAACCTTGCGTTGGTTGTGTTGGGCCGGATGGGCGTTTGCAGTGCATTGCCAGAGCTCTTTGCCCGCGGTTTTCCGCCCAGGGGCATTGGCTTTCTGACAAGACGCATTGCCGGGAGGGCGAAGCTCCTGCTGAGCCGGATCCCTGCCGCGAGTGTTTCATCGATCCCTGTTGCGCCGCAAAAACGCTGGCAAGTGATCATAGCGCGGACCAGCGTTCAGCGGCTCGGCAGGAGCCTCGCCCGCCCAGGTCTTCACCCGTCTTTTCACAGAATTTCAGAGAAAGCCAATGCCATTGGTTTTCCGCCCGGGGGGCTTGAAGTTTTCTCCATCACCGCCAAAAAGCGGGAAAGGAGTGCGGTGGATGTCAATCCCGGGTAACGGTGCGTGCCCGCGCGGCCAACACCGCAGCCGGAACTCACCAGGGCGGCTCCGACCGATTGACATGGGCCGCGCGTCCTTCATGATCGAAACCACGCGTGTGAACCGAAAGCGAGTCCTCCAAAACATCCGAAGCACCAAAAAGCCAATGTCATGGGCTTCCGCACGGCGGCTCAATGCGTCGCCTCATCGCTCCCTGCATCAGCCTTCACGGCGGCACATAACCTGGCGGCGGCGGCCGCGCGAGCCGCTGGACCATTTGCCGGATCATCAACCCGCACCTGTTTCACCCCGCTTTACAGGCCGCTGTTGCAGCAGCACCCCGATACTCCGGAACCCGAACAGCAAATCACCGGCTGGTAACACCGACGTGTCATCCCGGCCTCGCTGTCCTGATTCGGCAATCGGTTTTTCACCTGATTCCGAAGCACTTAACTGTGATTGGACTACCGATTGAAGGCTACCGCTTGTTTGGCGGCCACGTGGCATGGCTACCGTCCCACACGCATTCCGGAATCAGCAAGATTCCCCGCTGCGGACTTTTGCCGCATCTCTCCCGCGTCTACAATGTGCACCAACAGTTCGCTCAAGCCCTTTTCACTCCGGCCCAGGAAACTCCTTCCATGAATCTCAAAATTGCTGCCTTCGTTTTCGGTGCGGCTTTGTCGTGGGGCGTGTATGTCCCGATTGTCCATGAAGCCACGTCTCGACTGGGCAGCAATCTGCGAGCCTTCATTCTGGTGGGTGTCGCCTACTTCCTCGTGGCTGTCCTCGTTCCCACAGTCCTGCTGGTACTGCTCAAGGCAGACCCCACCGCAAAGTTCCCCGAAAAGCTCAACTGGAACAGTTCCAGCGTCATCTGGGGGCTGCTCGCCGGCATGTCGGGTGCCCTTGGTGCTCTGTGTGTCATCTTCGCCACTCGCGATGCCGTGGCGGCCATGGGCCCCACTGTCGGACCGCTGCTTGTGGCCCCGCTCGTCTTCGCCGGTGCTCCCATCATCAACACCATCTCATCCTTCACCATCTTCGCTCACGGCAAGAAATTTGAACTCCCGGGCCCCATGTTCTTCCTCGGACTGCTCATGGCTGCCGCAGGAATGGTGCTGGTGATGGTTTTCAAGCCGAAATCCGTCGGCGGTCCTGTCGGCGGTGGTGCCCCGCCGGCTGCCAAAGCACCTGCTGAACCGGGAACGCCCGCGAAACCATAAAGAGCACATTCAATGACGGGGACCGCTGTCCTCCGTCCTCCTGTTGATCATGTCTTTCTTCGCTGATGTTTAAGGATCACCAACATGGCCGAATTGCGTAAAGGTGCCGTTACACTGAAGGGCAACCCGGTGGATCTTGCCGGAGCCGCACTCACCGTGGGTGCGAAAGCCCCGGAATTTTCTCTGCAGAGCACCGGCCTCGAAGAGGTCACTCTGGGCGCATCCGCAGGCAAGGTCCGGATCATTGCCACCGTGCCTTCGCTGGATACCTCCGTCTGCCACGCGGAAACCAAAAAGTTCAACGAGCAGGCTACTGCACACCCCAACGTTGAAATCCTCGTCGTCAGCATGGACCTCCCGTTCGGCATGAAACGCTGGTGCGGTGCTGAAGGTGTCGACCGCGTCAAGGCTCTCAGCGCCCATCGCTGCTCCAAATTCGGCGAGGATTACGGCGTGCTCATCAAAGGTGGCCCGCTTGACCGCTGCCTCTGCCGCGCCGTGTTCGTGGTCGACGGCCACGGAACTGTGGTCTATGCAGAATACTGCCACGAAATTGCCGAACATCCCAACTACGACGCGGTGCTCGCCGCCGCCGCCAAGGCTGCTCACTGAAAATGCCCCGACTGAATGCCGAAGAACGCCAGTTCGGTACGCTGCAGACCATCGTCATCGATTCGCTTCCCGCGACAGCACCACCGGCTCTGCTGGTGGTGCTCAACCACGGCTTCGGAGCCTCCGGTGATGACCTCGCCGGACTCGGTGTCCAGCTGCTGCAAACCGTGCCCGAACTGACCGCTGCGGTGCGATTTGTCTTCCCCGCGGCTCCTCAGGATCTGGCCGAATTCGGCATGCCCGGTGGTCGCGCCTGGTGGCCCATCAACATGGCGCGGCTGATGCAGATGCAGCAAACCCGCGACTACTCCCAGCTCACACAGCTTCGCCCGCCCGGCATGACCGAAGCCACTGCCCAGCTCGCAGAGGCCGTCCGTGAAATGCAGCACACCTGGGGACTGCTGGAGAACCAGATAGTGGTTGGTGGCTTTTCGCAGGGGGCAATGGTCAGCACCAGTCTCGTACTGGAACAGCCTCTGCACCCCGCACTGCTCGTTGTTTTCTCCGGCACACTGCTCGATCGAGCCCGCTGGGAGGAACTCGCCCGGCAGCACGGTGGCTGCCCTGTACTGCTCTCGCACGGTTCCGAGGATGAAATTCTGCCGCAGTCCGCCGCTGAGGAACTGCTGCAGCTGCTGCAGAAATCCGGCTTCGCTGTGGATGTGCAACGGTTTCGCGGCGGCCACACAATTCCCATGACCGTGCTGACAGCCCTCGCAGAATCCCTGAAAACGCTCCTGCGGGAACGCGCATGCTGAGCGACAGCTCTCCACCGCTGCAGCCCGACAATTCCGGCCAATCGGATCGGCCGCCTCGTTCCACTGATGCACTTGCGGGCCGAGCCGAAAAACGGCCGCGAAAGCCGTTCGCTGTCTTCCTCTCCGCCGATGGCGGTATGCTGCTGGTGCTCCTGCTGCTGGCTGCTATCTTCAGCCTGCTCACCCTGAAACCCCAGACACCTACCGGCGGTGCGGCGGGGCAGGAAGCTGCAGAGCAGATTTTGCAGCGATTTGGGACTGACGGAAAAGTTCTGGTCGTGGCGGCCGCTGGCCGGTCGGATGAGGAATTCACGGCGGCCGCTGTGGCAGCTTTGCAGGCTGGCGGCGTTCGCAGCATTCAGATCGCTCGTGGCAGCCCCGCTGCTGCTCGCAAAATGTTCACCCAACACTCCGATACCATGGCCGTGGCCGTCACGGGAACCGCTGCTCGCTGGGAAGTCGTGGAGAATGGATCCGGCCTGCCTGCCGAACGTATCATCGTGCCGCGCGAACGGCTCTGGCCGGACTTCCTCAAACTGGACAACCTGCTGGGTGTTGCGGCTCAAACTGCCATCTACGCGCTGATCGCTATCGGCATGACTATGGTGGTGATTCTGCGCGAGATCGATCTGAGCGTAGGGTCGCTGGCTGCACTCGCTTCTGTCACCGCAACCGTGTTTATTCGTGACGCTGGTGGTGGCACTGCGGCTTCATTCCCGATGGTAGCGCTGGGGTGTCTGCTGGCACTCGTGGTTTGTGGTACCGCCGGCGCCGTCAGTGGGCTGCTGCTGACCCGTGCAAAGCTGCCTTCCTTCCTCGTGACCCTCGCCATGATGCTCATCGCCCGCGGCCTTGCCCAGCGAATCTCCGGTCAGGAATCCATCAACCAGCTGCCGCCATTGTTTCGGGAAGTCGGAGGTGGCTCAATTGTCGGCATTCCCAATCCGGTCTGGCTCATGCTGCTGTTGTATGCGGCTGCCCATTTTGTCATGTCCCGAACTGTTTTCGGACGCATGCTCTATGCCATCGGCGGTAACCCGGAAGCAGCCAGGCTCTGCGGAATTCGGCTCAACCTGATCCGCACAACGGTGTTCACCATCAGCGGAATGCTCGCAGGTTTCGGTGGACTGCTCCTGTCTTCACGGCTGAATGCGGGAGATCCCAAGTATGGCGAAATGTATGAACTTGAAGTCATCGCTGCAGTTGTCGTCGGTGGAACGTCGCTGATGGGCGGCGAAGGCCGCATGACCGGGACTCTCACCGGAGCCTTCATCATCGCGGTCATTCGCAACGGTATGAATCTGCTCGGTGTGGAGTCATCCAACCAGAAGATCGTGCTGGGAACCGTCCTGCTGGCAGCAGTTCTCCTGGATCAGCTTAAACGCCGCTGGCAACAACGCGCCGAACTTGTCTGACCCACGCGTTCCTGGCTCCTTATGCACCCCGTTCCGGCACCATCAGGCAGATACTTCCCGGCCGGACGCGGATGGTCACCGGCAGTGGCGGTCCTGGATCTCCGTCACATTGACAGATTTCCACAGCTCCGGTCTGCGGACGTTCTGCAGGACTGACTTCAATGCTCACCTCCCGTGCCCGAAACCTCCGCACCAGGTGCTCCTGAATCCGCCAGCCCAGCTTCAGGCACACCACATGCAGCAGCATTCCCCGGCGCGAGCGGCCTGTGTACACGCGGACATCGAGGAGCCCGTCATCGGCGACGGCTTCGGGGGAAAATGCCAGACCAAATCCGTAGCGTGGAATATTGGTCACCAGCACATGCGTTCCATGGCATGGTGTGGTCAGCGAGTCAGCCGTTACGCGGTATTCCAGCGGCCGTCGCAGCAGCAGCGATCGCAGCAGCGGCAGCAGGTAGGTGGCTTGAGTAATTGGGCCGGAACGAGAGCGATGCAGCTGCTGCACCACCGCTGCATCGGGGCCCGCACTCGCCATCAGCAGAAAACTGCGACCACTGGCCACGGCGGAATCCAGACTGGCAACATGGTTCCGCAGAATCACCTCGGCCAGCCGGCGACCGCTGCGGGACAGACCGCAGAAGCGTGCCAGCAGATTTTCTGTGCCAAGCGGCAGCAGTGCGACGGGGATGCCGGGATGCCGATTGATCACATCCGCTGCTGTGCCATCGCCACCGGCCGCCACCAGGCACCGCAGCCCGCTGTCCGCCGGCAGCTGCCTGACCCAATCGTCCAGCCGGCTGCGGCTGGAGAACATCCTCACGCGACAGCCGGCATTCCGCAGCGTTTTCCACAGCCGCACCAGTTCAATCCGCCCACGACCGCTCCCGGAAATCGGGTTGCGCTGGATCACCACAAGCGGCGCTGTCATGGGCCGGTCCTCGCCGCCGGGGACCTATTGCGGGCTGGACAGTCTGATCAGGTGCTTGTCACTGCGGACATAAATCGCGCCATTGGCCACACCCGGGCTGCAGAGGATTGTTTCCCCAAGGTCGAGCTCGGAGATCACTGTGCCTTTGTCCTGTTCCGGACGTACCACAAAGGCAACGCCGGCTTCGTTGAAGGCGTACAGATAACCATTGGCGGCAATTGGAGTGCTGCTGAAGGGCCCCCGCAGCCGCAGCTGCCAGAGCCGCTCACCGTTTTCCATGTTGCCTGCGTTGAGCACTCCGGAGCTGTTCAGCACCAGCGCCAGACCTCCGACGGCAACCGGACTGGCTGTCGCGGGACTCAGGCTGCCGCTGTTCCACAGCTGTTCCACTCCGGATTCGCCGGGACGCAGTGCGGTCAAACCGTTGGAAGGAATGACAATCGCTCCACCAGCCACCGTGGCTGATGGAATCGTCGAAGCTCCCTTGTCGAACTGCCATGCCACGGCACCTGTTTCCGGGTCAACTGCGGTCAGTCCCTTTGATGACTGCAGAAGCACCAGTGCGGGGTGTTTGTCCGTTGCCGGCAGGATGGTGGGCGACGTCCAGTTGGCAGCTCGCGGACGTTCGATGGTCCAGCGGGTTTCGCCGGAGACGGTGTCGACACCGCAGGCGAATGCCTCTGCGTCACTTTCAACCTGCACCACCACGGTCGAGCCGACAACAACGGGGGAGGAAGACATCCCCAGACTGTTGCTGGCATTGGGATATTCGCTGCCGAGCCCCCGATACCAGAGCAGTCGGCCCTGGAGGTCGAGGCAGATCAGGTCGTTGCTGGAAAAGAACGCAAACACACGCTGGCCATCGGCTGCCATCGTGGGTGTCGCGTTGGACATTTTCTCGTGAGTCCATGTGCGGCCGGACGCCTGAAACTCACGCTCCCACAGCTTCTCTCCAGCCGCACTGTCAAAACACAGAACGTGCAGACGGTCCTGAGAATATCCGGAGCTGGCCGAAAGGAACACGCGATTTTCCACGATGATCGGACCGGACAGGCCGCGTCCTGGCAGCTCTGCTTTCCACGAGATGGTGGAACCGCTGAGTTCTGTGGGGAGCGATTCGCCGGCAGCCACGGAATCGGCGGCATTGCCACGAAACTGCCGCCAGTCACCGGCAGACACATGGCCGCCAAAGATCCCCGAAAAACTGAGCACCAGCAGGCCACAGCCTGCGACAACCGTGCGGAAAGACTTTGCGTTCATTTCAGTTCTCCTGACGGCTGAGCTGCTGCGGCTGATGCGGCCGGGAGCACCCCGGCACCGGTGGTGTCACAAATTCGCAGCTGATACTGGTATTTCTGCGCCCAGTCCTGGGTCTGTTCGTTCTGGCAGATCTTCAGGGCAATCGTATTGCGTCCGGCCTGCAGAGAAATCGGCACGGCGTACTGGTCCATCTGCGAACTGCGATGATACTCCTCACGCTCAAACACCAGCTTCCCGTTGACCCACAGCTTCCAGGCGTTCGGTGTACCCAGCCGCACCTGCAGCGTCTGCGCAGAATCGCTGGTCCAGACCGCTGACGCGTACATTACGGACCCCTTGTAGTTTTCGATCTGTTTGGCAATGTCAACAACGCCGAAGTCGTCGCTGGTTTCGATGGCTTGCCAGCGGACCTTGCGAGCGTCCATGCCGTCGTATTCGCGGGCCAGGTCCGGGCCGTCGGCCGTAATTTCGGCTTCCGGTGCATAAGCAACGGCGAAGCCCTTTTCTTCACGGTTGTCGAACGGGCCGGCGATCATCCACGAAGACACAAACCCAAAGTGGCGGCTGATGTCCACCGTCTCTCCGGCCTTCCGCAAGGCTTCGGAAATCTGCTTCACCTGGTCTTCATGCACCGCTCCACTGAACGCCTTTCGATACGAAGCCACCGCAGCCGGGCCTTCCGCGGCAGAGGCTTCCCTGATCAGCAGGGCCACCGCATCGCGGCGGAATTCGGGACTGGGGTCCAGCAGCAGGCCGGGAATTAACCGAGCCTCTGCTTCGGAATCCTGACGTCGCAGTGATTCGTAGGCCAGACGTCGGGCTGTCGGCGAATTGCTGACGTCGGTGATGAAACTTTCAAGTACCTTTGCTGAGATCGGCTTTTTAGCTGCTGTCAAGTCCGAATCGATTTGTTCGAATGCATTTCGCAGCCAATTTGCTCCGACCGGGCTGGCCTGACGGAAGCCCTGCAGGATCGGGAGCACGGCTGCTTCGCCCTGCTGCACCAGTACAGCGGCCGCCCGCTGGTTTTCAAGGCTCCCGGCACCGCCGGGACGCGCCGCCTGAAGCACAGCGACGGAATCAGAGACCGCATCCGGCGCCGAGGCCTGAGACAGTTGCGGGACCGCGGAAAGCAGCAGCAATACGGCCAGCAGCCGCTGACTGAACTGCGGAATCAGAACACTGCAACTGGGCACTGCGACACTCCTGACGAATCTCATTTGTTCCGGTCCCGGAAAGCGGACCGCAACATCTTTTAGCGACGCTGGAGGAAATAGTCCAGCAGGCCAGGGTGCGAATGGTCGTCTGCTGCAGCCATTCAGATCTCAGGCTGGTGATTTGGATGTTGTGGTGTCCGGATTGTCGTAACGTTAACGCTCGAAGTCCCGGCAAACATGGTGGTTTGGGCCGTTTTCGCGACGTGGAATCTTTACGTGTTATCACTCCGTCGTCGCCGCCAAAGTCGCGGCCCGTTTTGCGGATCAGGTTGCTGCCGGTTGTGCAGCCCACTCTGCATCCTGTCTACAGTCGCCGCACACAGCATCGCCCGGCGCCGGCGCCCCAATGGCATTGGCTTTCTCTGAAATTCTGTGAAAAGACGGGTGAAGACCTGGGTGGGCGAGGCTCCAGCCGAGCCGCTGAACGCTGGTCCGCGCTGTGAGCGTTTGCCAGCGTTTTTGCGGCGCAGTGGGGATCGAAGAAACGCTCGCGGCAGGGATGCGGCTCAGCAGGAGCTT
>JBEAUF010000144.1:0-13731 GCA_041161565.1 Planctomycetota bacterium
TGGGCACCAGGGTGCCGGAACGCAACCGGGGCTTCCGCCCATCCGCTCAGGGAGGATGTCCTCTGGCGGATGGACGTTTCACTGCTCACAGGTGTCCCATGTAGCCGATGACGCTGAAGCGGCTAACGGGTTCCACAAAAGGCTGAATCCGTGCGAGGCAATCATCCAGATCGCGGTAGGCAAACGGACCATCGGTACGAAGCGAACTGTCCTCCACACCTGTGGGTATGAGGACTCGCCGCCGCAGGGCTGCGAAGTCGAAGTTGTCGGCGAACGGCTTGCATTCCGCTCGGGACATCTGTCGGCCGGTGCCGTGGCTGATGGAGTTGAGGATTTCCGACAGACGATCCGTGCCGCGAACCAGCGCCACATCGCCGCTCATGTGTGACGGGAGTATGGACAGTTCGCCTGGAAACAGGCGGACAGAGCCCTTGCGAATGATGGTGCTGCCATCCGACTGAATTTCGAAGGTGTTGTGGGGCAGATCGAGGATCAGTTCGAGTTCCCCAAAGACTCGGCGGAGTGATGTTTCCACCGCCGCACGGTTATCGGCCGCCCACTTCACCACTCGATCAAATTCCCGATCAAAGCGATCAGGATCGTCAACGAGCGAATCCACGTGCCCGGACTCGTTGCGTGATCCTGTATGGATCAGGAAATGCAGCGGTCCATCGTCATAGGGTTCGAGCGCGTCGAGAAAGTGATTGCCACCGCCGAGGTCTCCGAGCGAGCCCTTTGCGCGGCGCAGGAGTTCAGCCACACGGTTCCAGCGCACGGGGTCCAGCTCGGACGGTCGCAGACCGGACCGGAGCAGCCGCATGCCGCAACCGCAGTCAGAAATTGCAAATCGCCGCCAGTCCGGCTGGCGAGTCAGCACAGCCGTGCCGGTCGGCAGTGGAGATTTACCCGGGCAGGCATCCGGCAGAAAGACGATTTGCTCAGCTCGCAGGTCGTGCGGGATCCACGAGTGGATTCGTCCGAGAGGTTCAGCGGAGAGGTTGATGAGTTCCACGGTGGCGGCCCCTGATTAGATTTGTGAGAGATACTTATGGTACCTGGACAGCGGCGGGCCGGAAAGGTTCCTGCTGTTGGGAGTGTTTTTGGGCGGTTGGCTGAAATCAGGCTGCGTGGAAAGGGAAGCGGCCACCGCCGCGGGCCTGCCGAGAATTCTCGACGCGGTTCGGCGGAAGCCGGGTGACGCGCGATAAACCGGCGAGAGCAACAGCCGACTGCCCCCGGCGAACCTGCTGTGATTCCAACCGTCGTTACTTCCCACCGGCTGTCCATCCGCTGACGAAGGGGTGCCGTTGCCGACCGACGACAGGCGAGGTCTGGCTTCGCGCGAACCTGGTGCCTGTGCGTGGAAGAAGTCGCACGGCGTCCAGAGCTTTGCCCACCCAGCGAAACCGGCCCGTGATTCGGTCCATCACCCGGAGTGTTACCGCGTCAGCCTGCAGCCCCGGGACCCGCTAAAAAATCCAGTGCGCCTCTGCCCCACAGGAAATCATTGTGGGCAAAACCTGCGTGTCATGAACCACTTTTTTGCGGCAGTCTGGAACGGTCTCAGCCAGCCCGTGCGATGGAATCACCGGGCACACCGGCGATTGAAACGGAGACCCCGGCAGCGACTAGTAATTGACCGGCAGCGGATCGGTGTTCTCCAGCCTTTGCGAAAGGTTCTGGATTTCGTCGAGGAGTCCGGAGCGGATGCGGGTATCGTCTGCGGAGGGTTCGCGGGTTTCAAGCATGACGGCGCTGCGAACATAGCGCAGACCGCGGAGGAGGACATCGCGTTCGTGGGACGTGAGTTCAATTTGCAGCAATCCGTCCATCGCAGGGATCCGAGTGCGTTCGGCGGAAGCGGCAGCGTCCCTGTGCCGTTCTGCGTGCTGAATTGGAAGGGTGGCCTGGCGAAGTCCTGCCATCGCCACCGGTAAGGAGTGTCGAAGTTTACGCCCGCTTTTCGCAATTCTCAAGCGCCGTGCAGGAAATGGGCATGTGTGGAGCGGGATGGGGGGCGGTGGCGCGGGTGAGCCGCAACTTGCGAGCTGGCGGGCCTGGAGTGGTGTTGCGTGGGGAGTGCCGCGTGTTTTTCGGAATCGCCCAGAGCTGTGGCAGATTTGTTCAAGTTGTCTTTTCGACAGCGCGGAGCACTCCGCGGCGATAGGCTCCGGCCATGGCGCGGGGAACTTCGGCTTCCGCGAGCAGGACTTCGGCCTGGTTTTCCTGGGTGAGTGCACGCATTTCCTGTTCGTGTGCAACGGCAGCGGCGCGGCGTTCTTCGGCGAGGGCTCGGGCGATCCGCATATCGGCTTCGGCCTGGTCTGCCTGGAGTCTGGCGCCGACGTTATCACCAACGTCGATGTCGGCGATGTCGATGGACACGATTTCGTAGGCGGTTTGGGAATCGAGTCCCTTGGCGAGCACGGCTTTGGCGATGAGCATGGGGTTGGCGAGGACTTCCTTGTGGGTTTCGCAGGACCCGATGGCGGAGACGATGCCTTCGCCGACGCGTGCGATCACCGTTTCCTCGGTGGCTCCGCCGATGAGCTGGGTGATGTTGGTTCGCACGGTCACGCGGGCTTTGGCTTTGAGCTGAATGCCGTCTTTGGCGATGCCATCGAGTGTGGGACGGGTGCTGCGGGCGGCATCCGGGCAGTCGATGACTTTGGTGCGAACGCTGGTCTGGACGGCTTCGAGCACATTGCGGCCGGCGAGGTCGATGGCGGCGGCGGTGTTCCAGTCGAGCAGGATGCGGGCACCTTTGGCGGCAATCATGGCTTTGACCACGAGCGGCACGCGACCGCCGGCCAGCATGTGCGATTCCATGGCATTGGTGGAGATCATTTCACCCAGCCCGGCCTGAACGGCCATGATGCGGGAATCGACGATGATCTGGGGGCTGATTTTTTTGAGATTCATGATCACCAGCTGGATCGGACCGATGGCAGCGCCGGACATGTAGGCGCGGAACCAAAGCGAGGCAACGGAGGCGAACATGACGAGGAAGGCGAGTGACAGGAGCCCGAAAAAGCCGATGGTGACGGCGAACAGGACCTGCAGGAAGCTGGCATTTTCGAGGAACGCGAGCATGTGAGCATGTTCTGTGACAGAGTGCAGCATGCGAGTGCTTCCGGGGAATTTTTTGCGGGGGGGGTTGGGAGCTGGGCCGCGGTGAAGCGGGGCGGTAGCAAGTCTAGCGGGGCGAATTGGTGTCGGAAAGCGTTCGGCGTGGACTTTCAGGAGGATTTACCCGACCAATTCTCAATTTCGCTGCATCGGGGGCGACTTTCTGCCGATCAGGCTGGAAATCTTCCCGGACCCCGGATAAACTGCCGGGTTCCCGAGAGGGCGGCTGAAGCCGTCCTGACGCTTTCCGGTCCGTTTTTCCTTGAATTCAGCCATACCGTTATGCCCAATTCAGCGTCCGCCGAAAAGTCCCTCCGCAAAGCCAATGTCCGCCGCGAGCGTAATCGTCAGCAGCGGTCTGCTCTCCGCACGACCGTCAAGCGCTTCCGTGCTCTGCTGGCCACCAAGCCAACTCAGGAAACCGCGGACGCTCAGTTCGCCCTCGTCACCAAGGCGCTCGATCAGGCTGCCGCCAAAAAGCTGATCCACAAGAACACCGCGTCCCGCGTCAAGTCCCGCCTCGCGGCACTCAAAAAGAAAACCTTCGTTGGCTGATTTGCCAACGGCCCCCTGCAGTTCACATCGGCCGCTGCTCCTCGCAGCGGCCTTTTTTATTGCCCCGCTTTCTCACTCCACCGAAAACCCCGCTCCGCACGTCCCCGCTGCGAGTCCATCACGATTTCCGGGAAATTCCTCCGCCTGCCGCACACTGCATGGCACCTGGCGCGCTGGTTCATGGAAAATGTCTGCGACGCGCATATAAGCAGGCAGCGCCGTCCACCTTTTCCCCCCGTCGTGCATCACCGGAGATTTCGCCGTGATTAACAGGCTCTCTGCTCTTCTGTCGCCCTGCCGCCACCTGCCGCTCGCGCTGACCCTCTGGGCCACCTGGGCCGCTGCGCCGCTGACAGCCCAGCAGCCTGCCGCCGCTCCGGCTGCCGCCGATGAAGACATCACCGTCACCGACCCTGCCTCCGCAAAGCTGCTCGAAGCCCGGCTGATTTCCCGAGTTCGGCAGCTCACGTACGAAGGTCGCCGGGCCGGCGAAAGCTACTTCAGCGCCGATGGGCGACGGATGATCTTTCAGAGCGAACGCGAACCGGGAAACCCGTTCTTCCAGATCTATCTGATGGATCTCGACACCGGAGATACTCAGCGAATCTCCCCGGGAACCGGCAAAACCACCTGCGCCTGGATCCACCCCGACGGCAGCAAAGTGCTCTACGCGTCCACTCAGGACGACCCCGACGCCGTGAAGGAGCAGAAAGACGAAATTGCGATGCGGGCTTCGGGCAAAGAGCGTCGCTATGCGTGGGATTACGACGAGTTCTATGACATCTACGAATACGACCTCACCGCTCGCAGCTACAAGCCGCTGACTCGCGAACGCGGCTACGACGCCGAAGGTTCGTGGTCTCCGGACGGCAGCCTGATCGCCTTTGCCTCCAACCGCTCCGCCTGGACAGAAACGCTCACCGACGCACAAAAAAAAGCGTTCGAACTCGACCCTGCATGGGCCAATGAGATTTACATCATGAACGCCGACGGCAGCAACGTGCGGCGGCTCACCAATTCCCCCGGCTATGACGGTGGACCGTTCTTCAGCCCCGACGGCAAACGCATCTGCTGGAGGCGGTTCGCCGAAAATGGTGCGACCGCCGAAATTATGACGATGAACATCGATGGCACCGGCGAACAACAGCTCACACGGCTCCAGGCGATGTCCTGGGCGCCGTACTATCACCCCAGCGGTCGCTATCTGATCTTCACCACCAACCGGCACGGGTTTGCCAATTTTGAGCTGTACCTGATTGATGCGGCGGGCAGCAAAGAGCCGGTGCGTGTGAGTCATACGCCGGGCTTTGACGGTCTGCCTGTGTTCAGCCCCGACGGCACGCAGCTCGCCTGGACCGCCGGTCGAACCACGAACAATCAATCACAAATCTTCCTTGCGGACTGGAACCACCAGCAGGCCCTTGAATTGCTGGGACTGGATTCAGCTCCTGCTGATTCCGCCGCCGGCACGCAGCCGGGCCGGGTGATGGCCGCGGGTGTCGAGGGACGCGGTGACTTTGCCCCCGCAGACGCCGTTCGCCACGTCGAATATCTCTGCCGCCCGCAGCTCGGAGGACGACTCACCGGTACCAAAGGTGAGCAGCTGGCCACCAACTACGTGGCCCTCCACTTTGAAACTCTGGGCCTCGTCCCTGCCGGCGACAACGACTCGTGGTTTCAGGAATTCGAATTCACCAGTGGCGTATCGGCCGGACCCAACAATTCCGCCACTGCCTCCGGCAAGCCACTCCAGCTGCACACGGACTATCGTCCAGTGGCCTTTTCCGCCAACGCGACGGTGGAGCCGGCGGACGTGGTGTTTGCGGGCTATGGTTTGCGAGTACCGGCTGCAGAAGGTCACGAGGAATACGACTCCTACGTGCACCTCGATGTCAAGGACAAATGGGTTCTGGCCTTCCGATTCCTCCCGGAACAGCTCACACCGGAACGCCGCCAGCATTTCAGTCGGTTTGCCAGTCTGCGTTTCAAAGCGATGCAGGCAAGGGACCTGGGAGCGAAGGGGCTGATCATTGTCAGCGGCCCGACATCCGGTGTCCGTGAACAGCTTGTGCCGCTGCAGTTTGACGGTTCGCTGGCGGGAGCCGGGCTGCCGGTGATCAGCATTTCCGACGAAGTTGCGGCAGCCTGGTTCACCCAGCGCGGCAAGGAGCTCAAAGCCGTCCAGACAAAGCTCGATTCCGGCGATCCGGCCATCGGCTATCCGCTCACCGATGTGCAGGTGTCGGCGACGATTGAGATTCAGCATGAAAAGCGTAAAGGGCGCAATGTGCTTGGCCGACTGCAGGTGAATGAATCTCCGGCCGGTCAGGTGGTGGTCGTGGGTGCCCACATCGACCATCTGGGCACAGGCAGCAGCGGCAATTCACTGGCCCGCGACAACGAGAAGACATCGATTCACTTTGGTGCCGACGATAATGCTTCGGGTGTGACGGCGATGATGCAGATGGCTGAGGCCCTGGCGAATGCCAAACAGGCAGGTCAGCTGCAGGGTCAGCGGGACATCGTGTTCGCAGCCTGGTCCGGTGAAGAACTGGGGCTGCTCGGATCCAGCCACTACGTAAAGAACCTCGAGACCCTGTTTTCTCAGCACGCTGCGGCCGCTGAAGGGACTGAAAGTCCAAAGTCGGCCGACGCAGCCCCCGCCGATCCCTCCGCCCCTGCGGCTCCCAAACAGGATCCGCTCAGCGGTCCCAACACCGGCGGTCTGAACCTCTACATCGCAGCCTGTCTGAACATGGACATGGTCGGACGGCTGCAGGAGCGACTGGTGCTGCAGGGCATCGGCAGCAGTCCTGCCTGGCAGAGTCTTGTGGAGCGTGCGAACGTTCCGCTGGGACTGAACATTTCCCTGCAGAACGACAGCTATCTGCCAACGGACGCGAGCGTATTTTTCCTGCACGGGGTGCCGATTCTTTCAGCATTCACGGGCAATCATGGCGAATACCACACACCTCGCGACACCCCTGAAAAGCTCAACTACGAAGGCATCTCGCAGATTGGCCGTTTGATGAGTCTGGTTTGTCGGCAGCTGATCAGTCTGGACCAGCCGCCGCGCTACGCGGCTCAGGAGCGTCCGAAGGACGGTGAACGTCGCGCCAACCTGCGAGCCTGGCTGGGAAGTGTGCCCGACTATGCCCAGTCAGATATCGAAGGTGTGCTGCTGAGCGGAGTTGCGAAGGGTGGTCCGGCGGAGAAAGCCGGGGTCCGTGGCGGAGACGTGATCGTGAAACTGGCTGGCAGAGACGTGAAGAACATCTACGACTACACCTACGCCATTGAGGCGCTCAAGTCCGGCCAGGAAACAGAAATCTCCGTACGCCGCGGTGACGAGGTGCTCACATTCAAAGTGACTCCGGGTTCACGCGACTGAAACACGCATTTATTTTAACCGGCCCGAACACGCCTTGTTCGGGCCAGCACCACCAACTCCAGCCCTGCAAAAGAGTCTGTCAATGCCGGTTCCCGAGAACACTATTCAGCAGATTCTGAATCCCCCCCGGATTCACACTCCAGTGCTGGAGAGGGTGCTGATCCGTCGATCTCCGGAGGATTTCGAGGTTGAGGAGCTGCCGCTGTACGTTCCATCCGGCAGCGGAGACCACGCGTGGCTGTGGGTTGAAAAAAGCGGCCTGACGACTCAGCAGGTCATCGCCACCATCGGTGAGGCGCTGGGAGTGCGGGCGGTGGACATCGGTGTGGCGGGTCAGAAGGATCGCTGGGCGGTGACTCGCCAGTTTGTCTCCATTCCCGGCCGATTTGCCACGGCGGCTTCGGCGATTCAGCGTCCCGGACTGCGGGTGCTGTCGGTGACATTTCATAAAAACAAGCTGCGGACGGGACATCTGCAGGGGAACCGGTTTGCGTTGCGCCTGGCAGCTGCGGACGGCGTGGTTTGGACGGAGTCTGACAGGGCTCTGGTGCAGGCACGTCTGGAACAGCTGCAGGAGCAGGGGTTTCCGAATTACTACGGGGTGCAGCGTTTTGGACGTGGTGGGAGCACGATTCAGGACGGTCTGCGACTGCTGCGAGGCCGTCTGCCGAAGGACTACTGGCCGGAAAATCAATCCCGCAGCATGACTCGCCTGGTGCTGAACGCGGTGCAGAGTGGGGTTTTCAACCTGGTGCTTGGTGAGCGAGTGTCTGCGGGGACGGCCGGGGTTCCACAACCGGGGGATGTGGTGATTCGGCGGGGTGGCATTAAGCCATTTCTGCTGTCGGAGGGCCGCGATACGACAGGATTCCTCCCGGCTGGTCCTCTGCCCGGCCCTGAGATGGTGCGGTCGGTGGGCGGGGTTCTGGAGTCCGAAGAGCGTGCGAATGCTCTGCTGGGAGTTTCCTGGCGGGATTTCACGCGATTTTCCCGGATTACGTCGGGGGGTCGGCGGAAGTTTCTGGAGTATCCGCTGGAGTGTGGGGTGCAGCTGGAGTCGGACGGCTGTCTGCGGCTCAGCTTTGTGCTCAGTTCCGGCACCTACGCAACCGCTCTGATCCGTGAGCTGGCTGGAACTGTGGAGGATGTGGGTGGTGCCGAGGAAGGGGCCGTTCAGGAGTCTGCGGAGTCGGCTGCGGAGGGTGGCGAGGTGCAGGGGGCGGCAGCGGAATCGTCTGGCTGACGCGGTTGTTAAAAACAGCATTTCCCCTGATTTGGCGGGCCCCGGGGAAAATGGACCTTGAGTTTCTGCGGGTCGATTGTCACTATTTGTCCGGTGTGCGGTCCGGTTTAACCAATTGGTAAAGGGTGAAAGAAGTCCATCGAATGTCGAAGGAAGAAGCGATTCAGGTTGAGGGCAACGTCATTGAGGCACTCGCGAATACTCAATTTCGCGTGGAGCTGGAAACTGGTCATCAGGTGATGGCCCATGTTGCGGGCAAGATGCGGAAGCATTTCATCCGTATCGTGCCGGGCGACCGTGTGGTGGTCGAGGTTTCACCGTACGACTTCAAACGCGGCCGCATTGTGTATCGCGAAAAATAACGGTCATCAGCAGACTTCGCCAATGACTGGTGAATCCCCGGGTCTTCCCTTTGTCCAGCTCTTCACGGACGGCGCCTGCAGTGGCAATCCCGGCCCCGGTGGGTGGGGCTGCATACTGCGGCATCCGGCAACGGGACGCGAAAAGGAATTCAGCGGCGGCGAAACGCTCACGACCAACAACCAGATGGAGCTGCAGGCCGTGATCGAAGGCCTGAAAGTGCTTCAGAGGAAATCCCGTGTCGAAGTTGTGACCGACAGTTCCTACGTGGCCAAAGGCTGCTCGGAATGGCTTCCTGGCTGGAAACGCAACGGTTGGAAGCGTCGCGACGGGCGACAACTGGTGCCGATCTCAAACATCGACCGCTGGCAGCAGCTGGATCAGCTCCTTGCCAGGCACTCCGTGACATTCACGCTTGTGCGCGGTCACGCAGGTCATCCGGAAAACGAACGTTGTGACCAGCTGGCGGTGGCTGCGGCCGCCGCAGTAAAGTCATCGACCAACTGACATCTTCTCCCAGACTGCAGTTCCTCATGTCCACTCCCCAGAAGCTCAGCAAAGTTGAACTCCTCAAGGAATCCTCACACCAGCTCCGCGGCACGCTTGGAGCGGAGCTGGCCAACGACCTGCCGGAGTTTTCCGACGAAGCCGCCACACTGCTGAAGCATCACGGATCCTATCTGCAGGACGACCGCGATGCTCGCAAATCCAAAGGCGACGACGGCAAACCTCTGGGGAAGCAATACAGCTGCATGGTTCGCACGCGAATCCCGGGTGGACGACTGACGGCCGAACAGTTACTGGCGGAACTTGACCTCTGCGATTCGCTGGCCAACGGCACTCTGCGGATTACCAGCCGCCAGGGCCTGCAGCTCCACGGAGTACTCAAATCAAGGCTCCGCGAATCAATCCGCGAAATCAACCGCATCAAGCTCACGACCTTTGCGGCCTGTGGTGACGTCAATCGCAACGTCATGGCCTGCCCGGCTCCGATTCGCAACAATCCCTTCCGCGACCAGGTGCAGGCACTGGCGCTGGAGATGGCCGAGCATTTCCGGCCAAAGACAACTTCCTACTTTGACATCTGGCTGAAGGACGAAGACGGGGTCGAAACGGACGCAGGAGAATTCCAGCCGGTTGATGAACCCATCTACGGCACCCGCTATCTGCCTCGCAAATTCAAAATGGCAATTGGGTTCCCGGAGGACAACTGCGTCGACCTCTACACTCAGGACCTGGGTTTGCTGGCAATCGTCGAAGGCGGCCGCATTATCGGGTACAACGTGCTTGCTGGTGGCGGCATGGGGCGTACTCCTTCAGCAGACAAAACCTTCCCCGCGCTGGCGCATCGCATCACCTTCGCGGCACCCGATCAGGTGATTGCGGTTGCTGAAGCCATCGTCAAGGTGCAGCGGGACTTTGGAAACCGCGAAGACCGCAAGCGTGCACGGTTGAAATACCTGATTGCGGACTGGGGTGTGCCGGCTTTCAAGGCCAGAGTGGAAGAATACTACGGCGGACCGCTTCCCGAACCGCATCCGGCTGACGTGACAGACGTCGACGATCATCTGGGCTGGCACGAGCAGGGTGACGGTCGGCTGTTTCTGGGGGTGAACATCGAGAACGGCCGTATTCACGACTCAGGATCGCTCCGCATCAAATCCGGACTCCGCGCCATTCTGAAGCGTTTCGGCATGGAAGTTCGACTCACGCCGCTCCAGAGCCTGATCCTCTGCGACATCAATCCCGGCGACAAGGCCGAAATCAATCAACTGCTCGCCGAATACGGCATTCTGCCTGTCGAAAAGCTGTCGCTCATTCGCCGCTACGCGATCGCCTGTCCAGCCTTTCCAACCTGTGGCCTGTCCATTACCGAATCGGAGCGGGCGCTGCCTGGCGTGATCGACCAGCTGGACATCGAGATTGCTCGACTGGGGCTGCAGAGCAGTCGGATTGCCGTACACATGACCGGCTGCCCGAACGGCTGTGCGCGTCCCTACACTCCGGACATCGGCCTCGTGGGCAAAGCCGCAGGCAAGTACACAGTGTTTGTTGGCGGCAACGTTCAGGGAACTCGTCTGGGGTTCATTTACCGCGACCTCGTGCCGCTGGAACAGATCGTGCCGACGCTCGTGCCGCTGCTCACAGAGTATCGCGCGAACCGGGTCGGAAGCGAGTCGTTTGGAGACTTCTGCGCACGTCTGGGGGCCGAAACCCTCGCTGCTCCGGCGGCTGGATAACAGCCATTCCCGCGGGTACTCCTGCGAATACCCATGGACTGATTCCCTTACGACGCTGACACCTCAGGGCCGCGGAATGCTGCATTTCCGCGGAAAAACAATTTTTCACCGGGCACGGCAACGCTGGCGGACGCCGGTGGTGGAGGCACGCTGGCTTTGCGTGCCGGATGGTAACATTCCGGAAATGGTGATCGGATTTTTTCTCCGGAAATGCCGGGGGGCCGGACATTTCAAGTGCGGTCTTCGTGCCTAAAATCCACCAGCGAATTTCCCGTTTTCCCATCATTTCCAAAGACTTCCGCATGTCCGCATCAGTTCCCACGCCAACGCCCGGGCCGGGTTCTCGTCCGGAAGACCTCCCTCCGGTCACTCCGCCTTCGGCCGGCTTCATTGTTCAGCTGTTCATCATCCCGGCCCTGATCGTGCTCGGCGTGGTTTCCGTCTGGGCGCTCTTCGGCAAGGTGGCGGACTCCGGCAGCGACTGGCAGCAGCTTGTGGCAGAACTTGGGGGTGGCAACGAACATCGCCGCTGGCGGGCCGCACAGGAGCTCGCACAGCTTTTGACCAACGAGCGGATCGCGCCACCGACGGACCGTCAGCCGTTAGCGGTCAATCCGGCAGTTGCCAGCGCCCTCTCAGAACTGCTCAAGGAATCTCTTGCTTCCCCATCCACGTCACCGGAAACCGTGATGCAGCAGGAGTTTCTCGCTCGGGCCCTCGGCGGTCTTGACGCTGATAACCTGACACTCCCGGTGCTCGCAGAATGCCTCCAGACAACCCGTCCTCCTGAAGTGCGGAAGAGCGGTTTGATGGCCGTCACCATGATTAGTGGCCGGCACTTCGACAAGGCCATGGGATTCAATCCTGACGCCGACGACGACACGCTTCCCCCCCCCCGCACACCTCTCGAAACACCCACGCTTGAACATCCGGAGATCCTGCGGCAGCTCCGCGTCGCAGCTCAGGACCAGGAAGCCATTGTGCGGCACATCGCCGCGTATGCTCTGGCCAACATCAGCGGCCCCGAATCCCTGCGACAGCTCAAAAGCATGCTCGCAGATGCCGACCGGCAGGCCCGCACCAACGCGGCCCTCGGACTGGCTCGCAACGGTGATACAGCTGCCATCCCCGTCATTCTGGAAATGCTCACCGGCCTCTTGCAGCCAGAATCCCCCGCCGACAAATCCTCGGCGAATGCTGCTTCCGATCCGACAACTGCAATGACTCAGGCAAACCTCCAGGCTGAGCAGCCGGTGGTGGCCCGCAACTGCCTGCGAGCGGCCCGCGATCTCTGGACGCAGACTCCCTCGGAACAACAGGAGCAGCTGCGAACTGCCGTGCAACAGCTCGCCGAATCCGAATCACTTCTGGCCGATATTCGTGTGCAGGCCCGCAACTTCCTGTCCGCTGTCCAAACTCCTGCTGCTTCCAACTGAAGGCCCCTCCAATGACCGCTCCCCGCGTTCTGCTGCTTGCCGGAGATTTCGTGGAAGACTACGAGATCATGGTTCCGTTTCAGACGCTGCAGACAGTCGGCGTACAGGTGGATGCTGTCTGCCCCGGCAAACAGGCGGGCGACCGCGTGCGAACGGCGGTGCACGACTTTGAGGGCGACCAGACATACAGCGAGAAACCAGGTCACAACTTCACGCTCAACGCGGCCTTCGATGCCGTTTCGGCAGCAGCTTACGACGGTCTGCTGATACCGGGTGGCCGTGCACCGGAGTATTTGCGGCTGAATCCCCGAGTGCTGCAGGTGGTCAGGGACTTCAATACTGCCGGCAAGCCCATTGCGGCCATCTGTCACGGTATCCAGCTGCTGTCGGCGGCCGGGATTCTGGCCAACCGCACCTGCACGTGCTATCCGGCCTGCAGCCCGGAAATCCAGCTCGCCGGTGGACGCTATGCAGAGGTGCCACTTGACGCCGCCTGTGTGGATGGCAATCTGGTGACCGCTCCTGCGTGGCCGGCACACCCCGCATTCTGCCGGGAATTCCTGCGACTGCTGAAAGTCCCCGTGTAGCGCCCGCGGTCCGGGACGACAAAACGATATGGCAAGATACTGAGCCGCAGTGCGGCATCGCGATGAGCCGCAGGGCGGCATCGCGTTGAGCCGCAGGGCGGCAGCCCGCGGGTAAAGTGCCCTGGCTGCGCACTGCTGACGCCACGAGCAGAGGTCGCGCACCAGAGTGCAAAACACAACCGCGGGCTTCCGACACCCATGAGCCGCAGGGCGGCAGCCCGCGGGTAAAGTGCCCTCGCTACGCACTACTGACGCCACGAGCAGAGGTCGCGCACCAGAGTGCAAAACACAACCGCGGGCTGCCGACACCCATGAGCCGCAGGGCGGCAGCCCGCGGGTAAAGTGCCCTGGCCACGCACTACTGACGCCACAGGCAGGGGTCGCGCACCAGAGTGCAAAGCACAACCGGGGGCTGCCGACACCCATGAGCCGCAGGGCGGCAGCCCGCGGGTAAAGTGCCCTGGCCACGCACTACTGACGCCACGAGCAGGGGTCGCGCACCAGAGTGCAAAACACAACCGGGGGCTGCCGACACCCATGAGCCGCAGGGCGGCAGCCCGCGGGTAAAGTGCCCTGGCTACGCACTACTGACGCCACAGGCAGGGGTCGCGCACCACGGTGCAAAGCACAACCGGGGGCTGCCGACACCCATGAGCCGCAGGGCGGCAGCCCGCGGGTAAAGTACCCTGGCTGCGCACTACTGACGCCACGAGCAGAGGTCGCGCACCAGAGTGCAAAACACAACCGCGGGCTTCCGACACCCATGAGCCGCAGGGCGGCAGCCCGCGGG
>JBEAUF010000211.1:0-4684 GCA_041161565.1 Planctomycetota bacterium
CGTTGAGACCGTTGGCAGCCGATGGCCCGGCTGCCCGCGCCTGAGCGGACGGGCGGAAGCCCCCGGTTGCGATTTCGCACCCTGGTGCGCGCCCCTGCCCGCGGCGTCAGCATCGCGTAACCAGGGCACTTTACCCGCAGGCTGCCGCCAGGCGGCTCATGGGTTTGGCGTCGCGTTTACCATGATTATGAGCGGACGGGCGGAAGCCCCCGGTTGCGATTTCGCACCTTGGTGCGCACCCCTGCCCGCGGCGTCAGCATCGCGTTGCCAGGGCACTTTACCCGCAGGCTGCCGCCAGGCGGCTCATGGGTGGCGGAAGCCCCCGGTTGCGATTCGCACCCTGGTGCGCACCCCTGCCCGCGGCGTCAGCAGCGCGTTGCCAGGGCACTTTACCCGCGGGCTTCCGCCCTGCGGCTCATGGGTTCTCACTTCTCACTTCCGTCTCTCTTCTCGCGGCAGGGATCCGGCTCAGCAGGAGCTTCGCCCGCCCGGCAATGCGTCGTGCCAGAAAGCCAGGGCCATTGGATGTCAATCCCGGGTAACGGTGCGTGCCCGCGCGACCAATACCGTCTCAGGAACGCACCGGCCGATTGACATCGGCCGCTCGCCACACTGCGTTTTCGTGGCTCGATCCGGCCGTGGGATTTCACCTGGCAGGCTGAACTGAAATCTTCCAATTTGCCCTTATTCACACCGTTTCGCCATCCCAGGTGCGGGCTCCGCAGACGGGCGTGCTTACGAAGCCAAAGCAGCTTCTCAGGTGAACAGCTGGCGGGCAGTCGTGAACTTGACGAAGCTGGAATCCTGGAAGTCGGTTTTGGCGGAGACGTTGACAGCTGAGAAGGTGGGGGCCTGGGAGAGCGTGAGTTCGGTGTCGCTGTCGATTGAGGCGACGAAGAAGGTTTGCCCGTTGATTTGAATGCGCGAGCGGAGTCCGAAGAGCGCCCCTTTGAGCTCGGTGATGAATTTCGTTCCGGTACCAATCAGTCGCGTGCTGTTGGAGTTGGTGGAGACGGTACCGGTAAGTGACCGGGAGAACTCTGTAAACGGCGTCCGGAGCGGAACTTCGCCCAGCGCTCCGGAGCCTGACTGGGAGTTCAGGTTTGTTTTGGGGAGTGCGGCGATCGCATCGACGACAGTCTGGCTGTTGCCCACCAGTCGCCCGAAGACGGTGTGTCTGCGTCCATCAAAGTCATCGAGGCTGGGATTATCGACGGTGTTAATGAACCACTGGCTGGTGAGCACATTCGGATCACCGGCATGGGCCATGGAGATAGTGCCCTTGATATTTGTCCGTTGCGCTGAGAATTCTCCGGTGACGGAAGAATCCAGCGGCACTTCATCGATCACACCACCATCGATGGTGAAGCCACCGCCCTGAATCACAAAGTTGCTGACGGAGCGATGGATGATGCTGTTTGTGTAGCGACCTGTGGTTTCGCCCGGCTGTGGGTTGGTATATTTGAGGAAGTTGGCAGTCACACCGGGTGCCTGCTGATCGAAGAGTTCAAGGTGATACGTGCCAAGTTCGGAGGTGAATTCGACAACAGACCCTGTGACGTAGTCGACTTCGACAGCGACATCCCGCTGTCCGACATTGGCCACGGCGCCGCGGACATTAACGGAGCGGCGTCCGGTGAGCCCGTCATCGCCGGCGATATTGGTGTAGAGGTCCGTGCGGGTCAGCGCGGTGGTGACTGTGTAATTCCCGGAAGCATCAGCGGTGGCGGTACCGTCGTCGAACTGTCCATCACCATCAGCGTCGACGGTGATCGTTGCACCAGCCACGGTTTTTCCGGCGATGGAGATATTTGGAGTGCGAGTGATGAGTACGTTGCCGGTGCCGTTGACGGACTGCGCGGAGCTGGCGGTGGCCGTCAGGTCAAAGTTGGCTGCGAGGGCTGAGGCGGCGCTGTCGGCTGCGGCCGCGTCACGGATCAGTCCCCCGGCGTTGTTGGTGCCGTCGTATCGCGTGGTGACGGGGGACGGGATCTCACTGCCTTCAAACTTCAGAGTGCTGATGCCGCCGTTGAAGGTGTTCCCGGTTTCGGCCTTGAACTGATCACCGCCGGGAATATCTCCGAAATCATTGCGCCGACTGTCGGTGCCATTCACGGACAACGGTCCATTGAAGGTACTGCCGTCCCGCAGGTGCACAGCATCGTTCTGGGCACCCGTCAGCACATTCACAGGCCCGTTGAACGTATTGTCTTCGAACATCACCGAATCCTGACCCCGACGGGTGGCGATGTTCAGCAGTCCGGATCTGGTGGAATTGCGGACAGTCACCGTGTCGTCGCCGTTGCCGGTACGAAGATCCAGACGGCCACCACCCGTGACGTTGTTGCAGGAAACCCGGTCGCTGCCTTCGTAGGTGTTCACGAGTCCTTCGCCGTTGATCGCCGTTCCGGTCAGGCTGACCAGGTCATCACCGGCGTCAGCAAAGATCTGCAGACTGCCGTTGACCACGCAGTCCTGCAGTACCACTGTGTCGTTCCCGTCGTCTCCGAAGAACCCTGCGAGTCGCTGAAATGTGGTGCCGATTGCCGACAGCGAATCGTTGCCGGCTCCACCGTAAACGCGAAAGCCCAGAGGCGCGGTGATACCGCTGGCAATTACGGCTTTATCATCTCCGCCGTTCATGAAGATCCAGAGTCTGCCGCTGAGTGCTGAAGCGTCGGCGGAGATTTGCACGACGTCATTGCCGCCGTTGATCGTGGTGCTTTCAAGCCCCTCAACAACGATGCCGGACGTGCCACGGCGAATTCGCACGGCATTGTTGGCGTCGTCACCGTGCAGCTGAATGTGCTCGCCATTCACGCGGACTTCGACATTTCCGGCGAGCAGCGCGCGGGTTTCAAGAAGCTCAGCCGGTGCTCCGGTCGGATGCAGACCCGCACGTCGCTGACGATTCCGCTGATTTCTCCATCCCCACATACCAACACTCCTGCCCGGTTGCAGTCTCTGTAGGCTGCTGCGGCGGAGTGCGCGCTGCAGCCCAGGATCCCGTTTGCAGGGACCTCCGTCGGAGTCATCGGAATAATCTGCGCAGGCGGTACAGATTAACAGGCAGCGATGCGGAAATTTTTCAGCAGACAAATTGCACAACGGCAGTTCCTGCCGCAGTGACCCTGAAAAAAAGAAGTTCCGCGGTCATCAACCGCGGAACCTCTGAATTTTCCTGATGAACCTCACCGCTCCCCGTCAGGGTGCGGGAACCACCAGCGGAGCAAGTGTTCCGGGTGCCGCTACAGCGGGGCTGCCCAGCGATGGCAGCAGCGCCTTGTCGAGCGATGCCTTGTAGTGGTGCAGTTTTGCCGCCAGTTCCGGCAGCAGCGGCGACGTATACGGCTCGGCAATGTTGCCGGTCCAGAGAGCCGCGTGCATCTGGTCAATCTGCACCTGACGGAAGTTGTAAGGACGGAAGTAGTAGCTTCCCTTGGCAACCGGAGTAATCGGATACTGGGGGAACATATTTCCGGGACTCACATGCCACAGCGCGTCTTTTCGCATCGGATGCATCGCATACCGTGTGGCACAGGAATTCGAGTAGATGGGGGCTGTTGAGAACGGATAGCCAGCCACGTATCCGGTGTAGGCCGGCAGCGGCGGAATCGGCGTCGTGGCCACGGGCAGGCCGACCGGAGTCGGCGGGCACCAGGCTGTGGCCGGAGCAATCGGCGGGGGACAGAAGGCGGAAGTCGTCTGGAGCGGAGGCAGGCAGCAAAGACCGCCGGTGGGATACAGCGGAGTCGTTGGGCAGCCGATTGGAGCCAGACCCGGTACCACCTGGGGGCAGTACAGCGGTTGCGGATGAATGCCCACGATCGGGGGTGCAGCGAGCGGATCGCCGCCGGGCAGCGGATATGCCGGAGTCACCTCGGCGCCATGGACCCCGGGATACCCCCCACCGTCGTACAACACACCTGGCTCTTCTTCCACCGGCAAACCAGCCTCAGGCGCTGGCGCCTGCTCAACCGGGGCCGGAGGCACCCCTACCGGGGTTTCCTGAGCAGCAACGTGCCCGACGAGGGACATGGGAATCGCGGCCGCAAGGGCCAGCGAATTAATCAGCGATTTCATGATGAGCTCCATTCCGTTGGGAAGGGGAACCACGGGATGTTCCACCCTGACCGTCCCGTTTGCCGGCGCGAAGACTGTCCGCGCACACTGTCAGGTGTTTCGTCAGTGGAGTGAATCCCGGCGTCCTATGGCCGGAGCGGATGCAATGGAATCGCGGCAGAATTCCGCAGTCACTCGGCATCTTCCTCAGAGCCGTAAGGGCAGGTAATTCTGGAGAAAACCCGAAAATCGGTGCGGCCAAACCCCCATGCTCGACTGCTGCAACCAGCAGATTCGCTGCAATCGGAACTCGAGGCCAATGCCCGATGGCAGTGAAGTGCTGTGCGATGTTGTGAAAAACGGGGGAAAAGCACGAGCCGCAGGGCGGCAGCCCGCGGGTAAAGTGCCCTGCAAACGCGACGCTGACGCCGCGGAAAGCGGTGCGCACCACGATGCGAAATCCCAACCGGGAGCTGCCGCCACGCATGAGCCGCAGGGCGGCAGCCCGCGGGTAAAGTGCCCTGCAACGCGACGCTAACGCCGCGGGAAGGGGGCGCACCACGATGCGAAATCCCAACCGGGAGCTGCCGCCACGCTGCGCGAGAGAGTAGAGGGTAGAAAG
>JBEAUF010000307.1:0-18153 GCA_041161565.1 Planctomycetota bacterium
GAGCGGGGGGCTGATTTGTATCTGCGACGGGGCTTTGGAGGAGTCGTTCGAGGAGCGCGGATGTGGGAACGGCCCCGATGTGAAGTGTTTCACCGGTGGCGTCCGGGGCAGGATTTGGAAAGGCAGCCGACTGCACAGCCGGATCCTCTGTGGGGAGAGAAAATGAGACACCGGGGGCCGCGGGCGAGCCCCCGGTGTGGATGGGTTTGAACAAGCTAAGCTGGGCAATCAGGCTTTCTTTGGAAGTTTGGCAACCATGCGGAGCGAGGTTGTGAGTTCTTCCATCTGGAGCCAGGGACGCAGCATGGCGACAGCGTTGTAGGATCCTGGCGCTCCCGGGATTTCCTCGACAGAAATTTCGGCTTCTGCGAGTGGGTATCGGGCTTTCATTTCGGCAGTTGCCTTGGGGTCGAGCAGGACGTATTCGGAGATCCAGCGTTTGAGGAAGTCTTCCATATCGCTGCGTTCCATGAACGACCCGATTTTGTCACGGGCGATGCATTTGAGGAAGTGAGCGATGCGGGAGGCGGCCATGATGTAAGGCAGGCGAGCGGAGATGGCGGCGTTGGCCGTCGCGTCCGCGTTGGTGTAGACCTTTGGCTTCTGGCAGGTTTGGGCACCGAAGAAGACGGAGTAATCGGTGTTTTTGTAGTGACAGAGCGGGAGGAAGCCCTGTTTGCTGAGTTCGGCTTCGCGGCGGTCCGTGATGCCAACTTCGGTGGGGCACTTGGAGTCGATTTCGCCATCGTCGCTGATGAAGTTGTGAACTGGGAGTCCTTCGACGCGACCGCCGTTTTCCATACCTCGGATGGCGGTGCACCAGCTGGTTTCGGCGAAGGCGCGGGTGAGGTTGGTTCCCATGACGTAGCTGGCGTTCATCCAGCAGTAGCTGTCGTGGGACTGAGCACCTGAGCTGCTGAATTCCTCGTAGCTGAAGTCTTCGACGGGCCTGGTGTTAGCACCGTAGGGGAGTCGAGCGAGAACGCGTGGGAGGACGAGGGTCACGTAGCGGGAATCTTCGGAATCGCGGAAGGAGTTCCACTTCGTGTATTTTTTGCTCATGAAGATCTTTTCGAGATCTCGTGGGCGTGAGAGATCGCTCCAGCCTTCGAGGCCGAAGAGTTCCGGGGAGGCGGCGGAGATGAACGGGCAGTGGGCGGCTGCGCAGACGCCGCTGATTTTTTCGAGCAGGTCGATGTCTTCGGGATGGGAGGTGATTTCGTAGTCTCCGACGAGAGCTCCGAAGGGTTCGCCGCCCGGCATGCCAAATTCGTCTTCGTAGAGCTTTTTGAAGAGCTGGCTTTGGTCGAATTCGACGGCTTTGTCGAGGTCTTTGAAGAGTTCGCGTTTGGAGATGTTGAGGACGCGGAGTTTGAGTTGCTTGCTGGTTTCGGTGTTCATGACGAGGTGGTGCAGACCGCGCCAGGAGCCTTCCAGCTTTTGAAACTCGGGGGCGTGCATGATGGCGGCCAGCTGGGTGGACAGCTGGGTGTCGAGAGTTGCGATGGCCGCACGAAGGGTTTTGGTGGCGCTTTTGTCCCAGACGACGGTGCCGTGCATGCAGGCATCGACAAGGGCTCTGACCATATCGGCCCCTTCATCCCGCTGTACGGATTTGGGCATAGCGGAGGTGATCTGGTCGAGGAGACTAAAGGATTGCTCGGTGGTTTGCCCCTGGGCGAGGCTTTGCTTGTCGGCGCTCATGAGTTATTTACCCCCCTGATCAGAGCCGTCGGCACCCATGTCCGTGGCGAGACTACGAAGTTTGTCAGTGTCACTGAGGATCCGTTCGAGTTGTGATTCGAGTCCTTCGGACTGGTCCATGGTGGTCAGCAGGTCGCGGATCTTGTTTCGGGATTCGAGGAGTGCCTTGAGGGCGGGGACCTGATTGACGATGTTGGCGGGGTCGAAGTCGTCCATGGAGCGGAAGCTGAGTTGGACGGGGAGTTCGGTGCCGTTGTTCTGCAGTGTGTTGGCGACGCGGAGATTGAGTTCCGGGCGGATGCTGGCCATGACGTCGTTGAAGTTGTCACGGTCGATATTGACGAACTTGCGTTTGCTGAGTGGATCGAGGGCTTTTGTGGGATTTCCGGAGAAATCGCCCATGACACCCATGACAAACGGGAGTTCTTTTTTAACGCGGGCATCACCGATTTCCACGTCATAGGTGATGTGCACTCGTGGCTTGCGGACGCGATCAAGCTTGTGCTGCAGCGACGATTTCCCCATGGCTAAGCACCTTTCGAAAGGAACAGGACAGGAACCGATAATTTGTCACGGCTGGATATTAATCACTTTGATCGCGGGTGATGATTCCCACGTCGCGGAACAGACTTCTGAGCACGTTGTCGTCTTCGATGAGATCTTTGTATAGCTCTTCAGGGGTCATGCGAGCACGTCGGATGGCCTTGCGGACTTCGGCGGGGATGAGGCTTTGAGGTTCGTTACGCTGGAACCATTCGGCCACACGTTCGAGGGCTGCAAGAGCATCGTCGCGGGAAGAGATGGAACTCGGGACAGCGGGACCGCGATCCTGGGTGCCACTGGCGGCGGCACTGGATGAGCGGTTTGGGGGAGTTGCGTTGGCGGCGGCTTCGAGTCGGTTGCCGACGAGTCCCTGCAGGACTGAGGAGGCTTCCCTGAGTCCATCGCGGAAGCGGGAGAGATTGGGCAGTGCCGATTCGTCCTCGACGGTACTTTCGAGTGTCTCTTCGAGTTTTCTGAGCGATTCTGTAGCGGCTTTCAGGTCACTGGCGAGCGTCTGGTAGTACTCGTCGGAGGATTCGCGGACGGCCTGCTGCAGGGCATTAGGGGAAAATGCGCCGCGGGCCAGGAGCTTTTCGGCTTCGTCGGGTTTTTCGGCCTGGAGTTTGGCGACGCGCTGGGACTGTTCGACCTGCCAGACGACGACGGCTGCGGTGGCGGAGGGATCGGTGACGGCGATCCGCTGCAGGGGATAGTAGATGGGGTCACCGTTGAGTCGGGCGATGGGGCGAAGTGTGGTTTCTATGCCATCTTCGTCGGGTGCGGGGTACAGATTACCCCAGAAGTCACGAACCAAAGCAGTGGTGAGATCGAGGCTTTGGGCCAAACCAGCAGCACCATCGAGTCGGATCGAAGCTTCGATCAGGCAGGCGGCAACTTCGAGATCTCTGGCGGTTTCGGCGAGAAATGCAGTGCCAAGTTCCCAGACTTGATCCCAGAGCTCGATGGCTGTCGGTTCGTCGTTACGCCGGGGATCGCCACGGTCATCGCGGTTTTCCCGGTCTCTGGCAGCGTTACGCAGATCACGAATCTTGCGATAGGCGTTGTTTGGATTGGGGTCGCTGCGGAGGTCGGTGCCGGCTGGGGAGGAGTCCTGAGCGTGGTTAAGGATTTCGGCGAGATCCAGTTCGAGCGTCATAGGAGAGCGTACCCACGAAGGAGACCAGCCGAGATCTGAACACCCCAACGGGTGACCCAGCTCCGCACCAGAGTCTAGCCAGGGGAACTACCCCGGGCAACAAAAGCGATAAAAATTAATGGAGATTTGGTGAGTTATCGCTGAGTTTTGCCGCGAGAAGTTCAAGTGCCCTGCCATGCAGGCGACTGGCCCAGGATTTGTCAATCTGCTGACGCTCTCCGGCCTGGGTGATCGTCAGCCCCTCAAAGTAAACCCCCTCGATCATACCACGTTCGGCGTCCGGAAGAGTGGCGATGGCCTTTCGAACAGAGTCGCACAGTTCGTGGGATTCGAGCGGGGAGCGGGGATCTTCAATTGCGGGCTCACCCGGTTCACCCTGCATTCCGGAAAAGGCCGTCAGTACAAAGGCTGCTCCGAGCGATCGGGAGGTGCGGGTAAACCAGTCAACCTGCTGTGTCCCGTCTGCGTTGCCGAGCTCTGTTGTGAGCACAGCATTAGCAGCGGCTTCATAGCGTCCGCTGTGGTAATCCGCGGGGCTGAACCATGTCATCCGTGAGAGTCCATCGAGAATTGTGCCGCGGACTCTGTACCAGGCGTAGGTGACGAACTGACTGCCTTTGCCTTCGTCGAAGTCCCGGGCCGCCTCTGCGAGCCCCACCTGACCATAGCCAATCAGGTCGTCGAGATCGACGGTTTTTGGCAACCGTTGGTGAACCCTCCACGCGATTGTTCTGACCAATCCCTGACAGCTGTTGATCAACTGCGCCATTTTTTGCGGATCAGCCGCCACGTTGGATGCTCCTGTGGAGTCCGCTCCAGAATTCCCCGAGTCTGCGACGACTTTCCGGATCATCCCAGAGTGACCGGGCGACCTGCAGTATCATTGCCGCGTAATCCGTGGGTCGCATACCACGAAAGGGAGGGATCACCGTCTGAACGAGCTCGGTTGCGATTGGCTGCAGCGAGATTTCGGCGTTTGGGTAGCGGCTGGCCACCTGTTGAAGGAGTGGCAGGCTGGGGTGATCCGGCGTTGGGGCAGAAGTCTCCTGAGAGCATTCGAGGATTTGAGCGAGTAACGAAGGAAGGTCGGTGTGCTGTCGCGCACCGCCAGTTTGCGCCAATTGTTCTGACGATCCGGATGTTTGTTCTCCGGCTGCGCTGTTCATGGGAGCAATTCCTCGTGATCGCATGTCCTGCGGGGATGCCGCAGTGTGGAGTTTAGTCGAGGAAGCCCGACACCAACAACTCCATGACCGCTGGAAAACGAAAACCGCCAGCAGAAATGCTGGCGGAGCACGCGGTGGGTTGTGCGGCTTTTTGTCGCGGCTCAGGGCTGGATCGTGGGCACGATCTGGGCGTCGAGTCGAACTTCTTCACCTTCCGCCGCGTCGACTCGACAAACCAGAATTGCACCGGCTTTGAGCGATTCAATTTTGATGCGACGGAAATATTTTTTGCTGTTCAGGACGGCATCGACTTTGATTTCATAAGTGTATGAGGCATCAGCAGCGGGCAGAGGAACGAGGTAGGAGCGTTTTTTTCCGAGTGCGGACATGCGTTGGCCGTTGAGCCAGACGCCGACGTTATCCGGGCCTTCGTAGACGATGCGAGCCTGGGAGGCTTCCTTCAGCGATTTTGACTGGGCTGCAGGTGTCAGCGAATCAATGTCAGTGCCTTCTTCGAATGTGCAGTCCCAGCACTCCACGATTCCCGGTTTTTCACAGGGGTTGCAGCAGGCTTTTTCCGCACAGGGAGTGGCTGTCGTTTTTCCGCATTCTCCGCAGGCCTTTGGAGTGTTCCCACCGCCTTCATCCGCCATCACCTGGGGGAACGCGCAGGGGGCCAGCAACGCCACGGCCATGGCAAGTGTCATTCGCTTCATTTGATGCACTCCGCAAAATCCCATCACTCAGACCCATTGGCGGGATGCCGCTGGGCAGATACGAGTCTCCAGCAGGGGATTCGGCAGTTTCTGCCGCTAGTTTCAGAGAAGGCTTGCTGGATCGGAGAGATTGCTGTTTTCGAACTTCTGCAGCCCGAATTCGGGGAATGTGCGGCAAAAACAAAACGACCGGCGTGTTTTGACGCCGGTCGTTTGAGGAGGAGGGTTCGGGGTCGCGTGATTACGTCTGGATCAGCGTGCCGAAGCGACGTTCCGAGCAGCGGGAGTGACGGGCATGAAACGTTCGGGTGAGCTCCTGAAGGCTTCGACGTTTTCGCGGCTGGCGAACATGAAGCGGCGACCGGAGTGTTGCACGAGGTAGCGACCAACTTCGGCGCGACCTGACTTGACCCATTCCACCGGATCACAGCCACCGAATGCGACGGCGTACTTTTCCGGAGCGGCGACGAAGGATTTTCGGGCATCTTCCGAGGCGAAGAAGTAGAGGCGTCCCTGATGTTCAGCGCTGATCTGGCGGTTGCTGAGAACTGCTCGACCCGCGGCGAGGTTGACGACGCAGAGCTGTTCGAGACGCGAGATGGAAGTTGGTTCGGCGGAAGCCTGAGTGGCCTCGCTGGCTTCTGGAGCCGGAGCCTGTTCAGGACCGTTCACTGGTGGGGGAGTTTCTTCGGGGACTGGTTTAACTTCGCCGGCTGGAGCTGGAGCGATTTCTTCCACCTGATAGGGGCCAAAATTGCAGGGGATCCCGCACACCGAGATGGCTTCGACGGCCATCTTGCGGACTCGTAGAGACGGTTCGTAGCAGCATCCGTTGCTCTTGATCTCGTAGGCAGTTTTTGCGAGTGTCTGCATGGTTTCGGCGTCGCAGCAGTTTGTGCAGTGACACATTTCCTGTTCGGCTTTTTGCCTTGCAGACAGCTTTGCGAACACGCTGCCGCTCCTATCGGAACTGTGGGGGCCATTGCCGTTGGCGCGGGAACAGTTGCTTCGGGAGAGCATCTTTTTCAGGCCGAGTGCTGCTTCGTAGCGAACTTCTTCCCAGCGTTCCTTTTCGGGGTTGAGCGTTTCCAGAAGCATGGCTTTGGCTTCGGGGAACCGGGCACAGTCAAGATTGGCGAGGTAACGAATGGCGGCAATTCGATTGGGGACATCGAGTTCGCGGGCGCGAATTTTCGAGGCGAGCCCTTTGGGACCCGCGAGGTCGCCTTCAGCAGGCTCCATGTGGTATGGTTTCTTCAACAGCTTGTCGCGTTTGAACTGGCTCAGAAATTCGCCCCACGGCGGTGCTCCCTTATCCTGAGCCTGCACACAGGCAGTGTCAGAAACCAGCAGCAGGCCAACCACAGCCGCTGCTGCAGTAATCTTTTTCCGAAATTCGACCATCCTGGTCATTTGAGTATCCTCCTTAAAAACGGAACCTGAACATTACTCGATTTTTTCGGCAGGATCGTCACCTGGATGAGTCTGCAGCGGACGAAATCCCGCGGTGCCAGACAACAGGGGTGCACAGATTAGCGGACGTGTCAGTCAGATAAGTTTTGACGGCCGGAATGGGCGGGCGAAGTTCGGCAGAATTGGCCGGTATGGGTGGAGGCCGCCGGGCGTGGCTGGGATGATAAGGGGTGAAGAGGGCACAACGTGTTGTATTTCGCAACCCACCCACGGCGTTGGGGGGGCAATTCCTCGGTGACGGTGCGTGCCCGTGCGGCCAACACCGCAGCAGCAACGAAGGTGGACCGCACCGGCCGATTGACATCGGCCACACGCGACAAAACATTGTTTGTGAGTTGATCGGGCCGCGGCGTATAACTAGACAGGCGGAGCTGAAAACGTCCGAACCCGGCCTATTTTAAACCATTTCACCATCCGAGGTCGCGGCTATTCTGCGGACCAGACAAACACGTTGCCATCCCTGTCTGCCGAGAGCAGTCGACCGTTGGGGGCAAACTGCAATGTGATCAGGGGGGCGGTGTGTGGCGAATTCTCATCGGATTTCTTCTTCTCGAAGGCCCAGACGGCTCGGGGCAATTCGGACTGCCCGTCAGTCGGAAGATCGGGCACCGTAATGGTCCACTGGTGAATTTCTCCGCCTGACCCGCCTGTCAGGATGCGATCACCTGGCAGGTCGAGGGCAAGCGCCGTGATGCCACCCGGGAGCTCGGTGGGGTTGCCGGTACTATGGCGTCCATCGGAATCCACAAGCAGTGCAGCGGGTTTGAAGATGCCTTCAGCGGAGCGTTTCCAGAAGACAACGACTGGCCGCACCTGTCCCTCTGACTCAACGTTGGCCAGCCCTGCGGCGGCAAGCACATCGGCGTTGATTGCGAAGACTGCGTCACTGAAGCGGCAGTCAAGGCCAGCCGGGAGTTCCAGTGGCGCTGCGGTGACCTGGTCAGCGGCGGTTGTCCAGCAGGAGAGGAGTCCGCTTCTGATGAGGACAGCAAGTTGCCCATCGTTGCTCCAGCGGGCGCTGGAGGGGAAACGATTGAGATTAAGGTCGCTGGCCCACGTGGGGAGTTCCGTTGCAGTCGGTGCCGGGAACTTCAATCGGGTTCCGGAAACATTACCGTCAGCGTTGCACGACTGGATCTCGGCTTCACCGGCCTGATTGATACTGATGTACCGCAGGTCATTTGGTGCGGGGCTGAAGCGAGCCACTTCAAGCGGCGAGGAATTGGCATCACTGGCGATTCGCTGCAGGGTTGCTCCGCGATTTGGAGAATCATCAGCCGAGTTGAACAGACGGATGGCGTCGCTGGCTGTGAGCACCAGCTTGTTGTCGGAGGACCAGGATGCTGTAAGTCTGGCACTATGGTGGGTGCGGAATTCCGCGAGGTGAGAGGATTTGGCGAGATCCCAGAGGTGGGCCTGACGTTCACCGAGAGTTGCGACGAGGCTACCATCCGCAGCGGCGGGACTGAAAGTGGCTCGAATCGGCTTCCGTGCGGAACCTGCACCGGAGCCTGCAACGGCAAGGTTGCGTTCCACGGACCAGTCCGCTGTATTTACCACAGAGAGTTTTCCTTCCTGCACAAGCAGCAGTCTGGAACCATCGGGGGACCATGCGAGTCCGGTTTCGAAGGGAATCCGGATGTCAGAAGTACCGGGCAGTACGCGTGTTTCGCGGAGTGTTTTGAGGACAGTGCCGTCGCCGTCGAGGACGTGAATTTGGAGAACTGACGGGCGACCGACTCGCGAGCCGGATTGGGGCGAGGGTGGGGCATTCCTGACAGGACTGAGGTCTGCGATGGCGAGCCGCGACAAATCAGCGGTCGCCTCCATTTGCAGAATCTGCTGGCCTGTGTAGAGCGTCTGGCCGTTCAGCGTTGCGGTGGCATCGTCAATGGTCCATCGAATGATTCGTCCATCGTAACCGGCCGTGATCAGCCTCCCATCGGTCTGGAAAACCGCAGCGGCGACCTGGTCGCCATTGTGTGCGCGGGTGACAGCACGCACGGTTCCGTCCGCCAGCGACCAAATCACCAGTTCACCGCGTCGTCCACCGGCGGCGCCGAACTGGTTATCGCGGGAGATAGCGGTGGAAGTGATCTGGAAGGCCGGCTTGATGGCCATTTTTCGGAAGCGTTCGATCATTTCCGGCTGATTGATCCGGAGTCGTTTGGCGGGCGCCGGAGCCACGGAGGTGCGAAGGTCCGCGGTGTTCCAGAGCAGTGCTTCGTAAAGCAGTCGGGGATCAGAGTTTTCGACGGGTTCCAGCGTTGCGCCGCCGGCGAGCACGAGGCTGCCGTCCGTCGAGACGGAGAAGGCTCCGGTGCCGAGATTGGTGAGCAGCCGGGATTTTTCGGGACCGATCCCATCGGCGTCGGCGAGAGTGTCCCAGACGGAGATGACGCCGAGGTTTTCGGAGGTGAGGAGCAGATCGCCGTTGGGGGGGAGGAATCGCAGGGCGACGATATTGGACTTATGGCCTTCCTGGAATTCGCTGCGAGCGCCGTCAGTCTGTCCGTTCTCTGACAGCGGGTCGGGGCGATTGCTGATGTTTTTGAGTGGCTTGAGCGTGGCTGCATCGAGTACTCGGGCATCCAGTTCACCCGTCCCCACGAGAACTCGTGAACCATCGGCACTGAATTCGGCGGAATACAACCGCGTGGTGGGCCTTGCGAAAATTTCCTGCTGACCGGAGGCCGCGGCATCCTGAGGCGCGAGTGGGAGTGTGGTCAGGATCGGGGCGCCGAGCGAGTTGATTCGGCGGTTGGGGAGAGTGGCGGAGTGCGACGAGCGGATGCCTGCGGGGACTCTGTCGGCGTTGGGGGCCGCAGGCGACTTCGTCTGCTGGAATGACCTGACAACTTCGGATGCGGATTCGGTGAGTTCATGCCAGGTGCTCAGGTTCCAGCGGCAGAGTGATTTGTCATCGAGGGTGAAGAAGTTACCGGATTTGTCGTCCGGAATTCCCAGGGCGCGAATTTGCAGAGACTGGCCGGCGACCAGAGTGCCGACCGAACCCGTGGCGGCGTCGGTGGTGGCCGTGGACGTTGCCAGCGGGTCGATACCTTTGATAATCGCCTGTACGACGGCGGCTCCGGACGCATCCCAGACTTCAATGTTATCGCGCTTGCGATTGTGTGCTGCGATGATGGTGCGTTCGTCTTCCGAGACACGAATCAGCGCCGGAAGCTGAGGCTCGCGAGAGTGAAACCAGCGAATGGCGGGGTCGCTGTTCTGCACGGCAAACGGCACTCGAGAGCTGCCCTGAGCGGTCTGTGGGACTGCGGCGAGAACGCCGAGCACATGTCGGTCGCGATTTCTATTTTCGAGGCCGATCAACAAATTGCCTTTCGGCGTGAGCTGCAGCAGGGAAATGTCGGAATTTTCAAGCGGCAGGCCGGGGAGATTTGCAACTTCGAAGGCGGGAACGGAATCAGCGTTATCCGGCAGTGCGGGAACGCCTTCTTTCCATTCGATGGGGAAGAAGCGACATTTGGAGTCGCTGCGGCTTTCGTCTTTGGAAAAGTGCAGAATTCCGCTGCCGTCCTGCGAGACAACGAATTCGGTGCAGATGTGGCTGTCGTCGAGGCTGCGAAAGAGTGTTTGGGACGGCTGGAGCAGAGACTTAGGTTCGGTGGAATGGAGATCGAGTATTCTGACGGAGCTTCGTTTATCACCACCAACGAGGAACAGGTAGCGTTCGTTTGTGGTGAAGGAGCAGAATCCGAGGTTGAACTTTGCTTCTGATGGCTGCAGATCGGGCAGGCCAATTTCGCTGAAGACGCCGCTGTCACTGCGGGACCAGAGCAGGGCACCGTTGTTGGTGAGCAGGCAAATGAACCGACCGGTTGGTGAGACGGCGAGTTGACCTGTGCGTGTTTCTGCGGGCAGATTCAGGAATTGAATGGTCTGTTGTGGTTGCTCTGCGGTAAGGAAGTCGGAATGAATGAGTCGCAGCCGACGGCCGTTGCGGGCGTCGGTGACGACTGAGGCGACGATTTGCTGATCGTCGCTGATGGCGGCGATTACGACGCTGTCAGAGGCAACGGGGATTTCGCGACGGAGATTGCCGGTGGGCCGGCTGGCCCTGCGACGGGCTTCATTCAGTTGAGACTGGATGTTTTTTCGGTCAGCCTCTGTGAATTCGGGGTTGTCGCTGAGTTCGTCAAGTATTGTGGTGGCCACATCTACAATGCTTTGCCACTCGCGGAGTTCCTGAAGGGATTCCAGTTTTTGTTTGGCAATGGCAACTTCCTGCTGGTTGGCTTTTTTCAGGGCTTCGTCGGCAGCATCGCGGGCGATTTTCGCCTGATCGCGGGCCTCATCGGCATCCTGCATCGCCGACTTCGCGCTGGCCGCAGCTTCGTTCGCGATGCGTTTTTGAGCTTCGGCAACTGCTGAAAGCATGTTATTCGTTGCTTTGAGCGCGTCTTGCTGGACTTGCAGTTCAAGGTATTTGGTCTCAGCCGCCTTTCGCTTGTCATCGAGATCGCGGTTGGTGTCCTTCAATGTTTTCGCATCCGCATCCAGTTGTTTATTGCGGAGTTCGAATTGTGAGTTGGACTCTTTCAGCTCCTGTTCCTTTAACGAGAGTGCTGTGACTCGCTGTTCGGATTCCTTTGCGGCCGCGCGCTGTGTGTTGGCATCCAGTCCGAAAATGATGGAGACTGCGATGAACAGCGCAGCAAGTCCGCCAAACAGCAGCCATGTCCCGCGAATGATTTTTCGCTGGAGCAGATTGCGGGCAAGTTTGGTGCGGAGTGTTGTGAGTTTTGGTTCGCGGCGGTTGGCGACGACTTCCAGTCCGAGATCGAAATCGCCACGTTTGAGTGCGAGGCTGGCAAAGGCTTCTCGGGCTTCGGCGTCACCAGCGGCCGCGCGTGGGTTGTCCGGCCAGTTCTGAATGGCGTTGGCGAACAGAGCAACGGACTGCTGATATTCGTCGTAGCGATCGAGGTGTTTGAGTTTGGCTTCCATGAGCAGTTCTTCGGCGCGGCCAGTGATGCGGTACTGACGAATTGCTTCCTGGAAGTCAGCGACGGTGCGATAGCGATCTTCGGGGTGAGTTTCCATGGCTTTGAGAGCGATTTGCATGAGTTCCCCCGAGTAGCGGACGTCGGTTTCGATTTGGTTGCGGCAGGCTGCGTCAAAGACGGCAGAGCCCAGCGTTTCCGGGGCAGTGATATGGCTGAGTTCTTTGAGCAGGTGGGGCGGACGACCTTCGAGGACTTCGAAGAGCATTGCTCCGAGTAGATACACGTCGGATTGAGGACAGACGCGGTCGGTGGATCGCAGGGTGAATTCCGGAGCCATATAGGCGGGAGTTCCGGCCGGGCCAAGATCGACGGCGGTGAAGCCGGAAGGGAGAGTGAGTGCCTGACCGGGGTTTGCGAACTGTGGTCTGTTCACAGCGATACCCCAGTCCAGCACGATCACCTCTCCATATTCCCCGACCACTACGTTTTCCGGCTTGAGGTCGCGGTTAATGACGCCCCTCGAGTGGGCATAGGCGACGGCATCACAAACGCGGAGCAGGATATCGAGGTTCTGTTCAAGCGTGCGTTCCGGCATGACCTTCTGCCAGTTCGGGCCGGAGACGAGTTTCATGGAGTAGAAGAGTCGACCATGTTCGTCCATGGCCAGATCGTGCAGAGGCACGATATTGGGGTGGACGAGTCCGGCGTTGATCAGTGCTTCCGCCACAAACATCCGCTGTACGATTTGCGGTTTTGAAAGGTCACTGCGCAGAGCCTTGATAGCGAGTGGTCGATTGAGCGAAGTCTGTTGAGCTCGATAGACGTTGCCCATGCCGCCTTTGCCAAGCCTGTTCTGGATGGCGTATTCGGAGCGGTGGCCGGACTGGGAATCAGGGGACTGTTCGGTGAGAACCTGTTGCTGAACGCCGGAGATTTCTCCGCCGACGAGGCATTTTCTGATTTGCAGACTGCCAGCCTGACCGACCCAGGAAGAGATCGCGGAGCGTGCGTGTACGGGGACGCTGGAATCCAAGCCTGGTGATTTGCACCCCGTGTTTCCGGAGTCGGCCGACGAGGGGCGTTCGGGGCTTGCGGCATGATTTTCGGCGCAGTCCTGGGAGTCTCCTGATATCAAAGCGGCGTACGGGAGTGTGTCGGAGTAGTCGTTCGAGGTATTCGGCGAGCTAATATCACGGGCTGAAGGGAGGGGAGGGCCGGCGGGGTGCTTTGCGGCAGGGCCAGGGGGGGCGTTGGATGTTTCGGCGGTCCGGTCCGGAGCAGGAAACGGATCGGTCGTGGGTGAAACCAGTCCCGGTGGCTGCATTGTGGAACTGGCCGCAACGGGTTTTCCGGGCGGATTGGGGGTGGGTTTTACTGAGGTTTCGGACGGTGGAGTCGCCGTCGCGAAGCATTCGGCCTCGGACCACGGATCCGGGCGCATGGTGGCGAAGACTTTCCGCTGATGCGGATTCACGGGTCGCTCCTCCCTGCTGTCAGATTTGTCGTTTCCGTTCATAACACCGCACCGCTGAGAGTGAAATCAATAGAGCCCTCCACTAACTTCACTGTACAAAAAAGAGGGGAACAGCCCATAGAAAACCCTGGGGAAAGTAATTTTCTGGAAAACTTCGTACAAATTCGATCAGAATCGCCGGTGATTCCGCAGGGAGCGGGTGACTTTCAGAGCAGCGGCACCAGCGGTGCCTGCTGCCTGAGCAACGCGGCTTCGCAATGCCTGACTCACGACAATTCCAGCGATGGCGGAAGTCGCCACGGGAGCGGGCTGCCGGGATTCTTCAGCGTCCGCTGATTCATCTGCATGTGAATCAGTCGCGGAGGCTGCATTGAGCGGTTCTGCCGGGGCACCCGCTGCGGCCGGCTGATCGAGGGCAGCACCATTGGCGGCGGGTGGATTGGCTCCGGGCTGGGCGGCCGGTTCTGCAGGCACAAGCCGCAGTTCTGCCGGAGCAAGTGACTCTGCGTCTTCCGCGGACGGGAACGGTCGCTGATCCCGCACGTCGAACTGCAGCAACTGGCGTTCAACAACGATCTCGCCGCCACTGGCTGTCTTCTTTCGTGTGATCAGCCAGAGTTCGTAACCCGTGCCGGACGAGACGTTTTCGTCCGTTACCCATTTCCTGAGCAACTGGGGGTGCAATAGGCGCTCACCGGACTTAATGTCCTCCTTTTCCACCTGATACTCACCGCTGTCACCTCGCTTACGCAGTTGATAGATGTCCTCCGACACCGAGGATGGCTGTTCGAGCGGCAGATCTTCGTCAAGTCGGTTTTCCGGCTGAGTGAACTGGCGGAAGAACACTTCACGCATCGGCACCGGTTCCATTTCACCGGAAACGAATGGCGTGGCCTCTTCTTCACGCATGAATGGCGGTGCTGGAAGGTTGAGGCGAATGATGCCACCTTCGAACAGGTAGTCGGCTTGCGACAGGGTGTCGTCGGCGACCCAGGCCACTGTGCGATTGACACCCGCTGGTTCGATTGGGAACGGACCCGGCACCGTGGTGCCGCGGTTATCGGTTGTGGACAGGTTGCCTGCCAGCGAGACTTCAGCGGTTCCGCTGCCGTTGACCCACGGGAGTGCGGAACGACTGCCCTGAATGCCTGCGTCGGCCGTGAGGCTGACGGTTTCGTGGTGAGAGACGGCGAAGTCAAGGAGCAAAGGATTCTTCTTGATGATGAAGAAGTTGACGAAGTCATTCAAATGGTATCTGTGACGCACCAGGGAAGACGATGCCCCGTCGACGAAGTTGAGGTACTGGGAATCGATTCGGGCGTCGCTGGGCCCCACGGAAGGGTCGCGCCAGTCGATATCCACGCGGACGTTCTCTTCACCAGGAGAGGGAATTACGAGGCTGAAAGTGACGCTGTATCGCAGTTGTGCATCCACCGCACCAATTGCAGCGATAGTCGGGTCAGGAAAGTCATTGAAGAAGGCTGTATTTGTGGCGAACAGAGTCTCTGAAATCAGCGGTCGATTGGCGAAGCCGGAGGCAACGCCGCCATCGGTCCGCAGGCGCGAATCCGCCCCCAGCAGGAGCACACCGTCCTGAATGCCGCCAGCCCCAATATAGTCCGCAATCGTCAGATTGGTGTCGCCGTTGCGATCTTCGCGGAAGGCATTGTTGTTTGCATCCACAACGACAGAGATGCGGTCACCTCGAAGGTCGCTGTAGCTGCCGCTGCGAAGATTATCGGTGGTCAGCAGCGTGCCATCAGCTGCCAGCAGGTTACGATCGGCACTGAGCGAAATCGCCTGATCGCGGGCTGCGAAGATACGGGTTCCGGTTGCGGCATCAAAGGTCAGCGGCTGGGTCAGACTGATCGTTCCGACACCTGCATCGACGGAAGCCACAACTCCAGTCTGAATGGTGCCCCCAACTTCGATGTCAACGCGCGTGCCGGGCGCGAACAGTTCTGTGTTGGTGACAGGCAGAACGGCCGTCGCCACCGGGACGTCGGCGGTCAGCGTTGCTGCAACCCTGCGATTCAGCACCTGAGCGACGGAGGAGTAATTGCCGAGCAGGGGGCCGGTGAGAGTGATGGTGCGTGCGGTGAGATCCACCGAGGCAATGACAGCCCGTTCAGAGAGCAGCCCATCCACAAGCTGCACTTCCTCGCCCGCCACGAATCCTCCGGCACTGCGGACGGAGAGTACCGTAGTTCCCGCGGCAGCACCACCGGCGGCAAGCACAGTCGCAGGACCTGCAGCGCTAATTGCCACACCACGCAGGCCAGAGCCGCCCGCAAGCGTGCTCCCTTCACCCAGTAGAATATCGCGACCGGCCTGGAGAGTGACATTGCCGAAGTTGCCGGAGATGTTGCTGAAGACGGACAAATCGGAGGATGCGCCACCGGCTGCCAGCTGGATGTTACCGGCGCCCGCTGAATGCACCCCAAAGCCGGTGGCGGCCAATCGCAACTGGCCGTTTGTTGTGGCGATGTTGATGCTTCCGTTCCCAGCACTATTAGTCTGGCGAACGCTCAGCAGCGTCAGATCACTGCCAGCTACTTCAACGATCTCGATATTCCCGGATCCGGAGTTTTCTGCGAAGAGCGTATTGATCTGAGTCTCGATGGGATCTGCGGTGACTCCAATACCGCTCGTGGCGATCAGAATGAGTGTGTCGGCGGTGATATCGGCGTCGGAATCACTCCCTGCTTCGATGATGGCCCCTGCGGCTGAGAGCGTGACATCACCGGCGGTGGTACCCGCGTTAATCAGTGCCACACGAATGTCACCGGCGGTGGAGGTCAGACTGATGTCGTTTTCGTCAGCCTCCGTTGTGGATGCGACATCAGTCGCGGTGATGGTGCCACCAGCAACAATTGTGATGCCACCGTTGGCCGTATCGACGTCGAGAAGAGTAATTGTATCGGCCTCTTCAAGAAACAGGCTTCCAGCATCTGTGACCGCTGCATCGAGAGTCCCGATGCTGGTGTTGATATTACCGACACCAGTTGATCCGATTCCAAGGGCCGCTGTCAGTGTGGCAGTGCCGGACGTCGAGATGTTCGCGACCGTCTCAAGGGCGGTGGCGTCTGAGATGCTGCCTGCGGTCGCGGTAATGGTCACTGCACTGCTGACTGTGCTGATCTGGCCGATAGCCACGCTGCTGCCAGCGGTGACGGATACGGCTCCGGAGCCCGTACTGTAGAGAGTTCCATCAGCCATCGTCACGTTGCCGGTGGTCGCTGCAACGGTAATTGTGCCCGTGGTTGTGGTGGTGAGGTCTCCGGATGCGGTATGTGTCACCCCGGTGCCACCGGTGATGCCGAGATTGCCACTGCCGGTGCTGGTTACCGCACCATTGATTGTCAGCGTCGAATTGATGGCAGTGACGCTGATATTGGCCGCGGTAACGGCGGCTGCCGTGGTAACCGGAGCAATTCCAGGTGTGAGATCTTCAAGAGTGATAGCGGTGGAACTGAAGACAGTCAGATCGTTCTGGCTGTGTCCTTCAAAGCTGCCGGCCTGCCCAGCTGTTGGCTCGGTGAGTGTGAGTCGCAGTGTTTCGGAAGTCCGCGTGCTAAAAAGAATGCGGTCTGCGGTGAGATAAATTTCTCCATCGACAGGGCTTGTGGTGACGTCCGCTCCTTCAATTCTCAGATCTCCGCTGACAGTCAGCGATGAATTCAGCTGCACGCTGCCACTGCCGTTATTATCACGATCCGCAATCAGGGCAAGATTCGTGATGTAACTGGGAGCAAGGTCGGAGAATGCGACATGCTCATTCGACATTATGAACAGCGTTTGCAGTCCGGGTGCGATGGTTGTCGTACCAGTTACGCTTCCACTGAATGCAGCCGTGCCTGTAGCGTTGATCGATAGATCGATAACACTCACTTCTATACCATCCGGAAGAGCCGCAAACACACTGGATGTGGTAGCGCCGACATTCACAGCAATGATTGTGAGGTCGTCAGCAGTTATGTCCACTGCGGCATCGACTGGAGCCTGGAAGACGGAACCTGATGTGCTCAGGGTCACGTCGCCGGAAGTCGCACCAGCGTTGATCAGTCCAATTCGAATGTCACCAGCGGTCGCAGTGAGGCTGATATCGTTTGCGTCACCATCGGTGATTGACTGCACGTCGGCGGCCGTGATCTGACCGCCGGCAGTGATCATGATGGCACCATTTACAGTATCCACATCAGCAAGCGTAATACTGTCGGATTCTTTCAGGAACAGGCTGCCGGCAGCGGTCACGGATGCGTCAAGGCTATCGATTCTGGTGTCAATATCGCCGAGACCCGCTGATCCGATACCGAGGGCCGCAGTCAGTGTCACTACGCTGCCAGCAGCGTTCGCGATAATGTCGATGTCCGAGTCACCACCATCGACGATCCCACCTTCACGGCTGGTAACCTGCACAGCATTTGCCGTTGCATTCGTGGTCTGCAAGCCTCCGAGCGTCAGATTCCCGTCTGAAGTCAGAGTGATTGTTCCGCTGCCCGCGTTGATCAGAACGCCGTCAGCCATCGTCAGCAGGCCACCCGCCGCACCGCTGTTGTCGTCATCCGCATTTACTACGACGTTGCCAGTGGTACTGGTCACGTCCCCATTGGCCGTGAATGTGACGTTGTTGTCGGCTCGCAGTGTGATCGCACCCGAGGTTGTCTGCACAAGTGCATTGACGGAAAGATTTCCGGCAGCGGCACCGTCAGCCTGCAGACTGATCGAACCAGTTCCGAAGGCACCAATTCCAGCACCACCGGCCAGCACATCCAGAAGGCCTGTGTTGGACACGACCTCAATGTTACCGGTGGCGATCGCAGAGGTCTGCTGGACTGCTGACAATTGAATTCCGTCCGTTTCGACCATCTGAATGTTGCCGCTGCCGCTGTTGGTCGCAGCCAAACGAGCTACAGTGGTTTCCAACGCGTTTCCATGACCAATCCCG
>JBEAUF010000379.1:0-5055 GCA_041161565.1 Planctomycetota bacterium
GATGGTGAAATGGTGTTAAGAACACCGGAAGTCGTTTTTCGGACTCCGCCCCCCGTTACAGGGCGTGCGGGGGATGTCAATCGCCCGGTAACGGTGCGTGCCCGCGCGGCCAACACCGCAGCCGGAGCTCACCAGGGCCGCACCCGCCGATTGACAACGGCCGCACGCCACACAGCGTTTTCGTGACTCGATCCGGCCGTGGGATTTCAACTGGCAGGCGGAACTGAAACCTCCCAATTTTCCCTTGTTTACATCGTTTCACCATCCCAGGGCGAAGCTCCTGCTGAGCCGCATCCCTGCCGTGAGCGTTTCCTCGTTCCCTGCTGCGCCGCAAAAACGCTGGCAAGCAATCATAGCGTGAACCAGCGTTCAGCGGCTCGGCAGGAGCCTCGCCGTCCCAGGTCTTCAACCGTCTTTTCACAGAATTTCAGAGAACCACAATGCCATTGGGCTACCGCCCAGCAGCTCAACGCGTTTTCATCGCGTTTCTCCACACCACCCACCACACACCACACACCACACACCACACCGTCAGCCCGCAGCCTCCAGACAAACCTGACACTCCCCCTTGAGCAGGATCTCGCTGACCTCGCCAACCTCCTGAGTCCTCCGCTTTGAACCCGCAGTCAGCTCAAGCGGCTCCAGACACTGCACCCGACCACAGGAAAGACACACAAAATGCGGATGCCTGTTCTGGTCCGGGTGCTGCAGATTGGCCAGCTCAAATCGCCAAACATGGTCGCCCAGCTCCGTTCGCAACAACAAACCCTCGTCCGTCAGGTCAGACAAATTTCGGAACACCGTCGCCTTGTCAAAACCCGCAGGCACCAACCGCTCCGCCAACTCCGCATGCGTCACCGGAGCCTGCAACTCACGCAAAACCTGCATCACCGCGATCCGCGCCGGCGTCGCACGCAGATGACGACTCCGCAGCAACTCACGAATCTCCTCGATCTCCTGCACCGCATGTCGACTGCTGCGAACCGCCATCACTGTTCCTCAATCGGGTTGCCGTGTAGACAAATGATCACTCCCAAACACGCCCCCAAAAATTCAGCCCGAGAGCGACTTGCCACGTGCCAGTCTCCGCAGCAAAACCCCGGTTGTCAAATGTCCGCTCCAACTCCCCCCCACCACCACACACACATTGACCAACCACCAACGACGTAAATTCAAAAAACATTCCATTGACATATCGACATATTCCGATATATTTACCAAAGGAGGTGTCGCTCTTGTCCGCAAATGTCCTCAAACTCACCGAACTGACCGCACTTGAACAGGCTGCCGAATGCCTGCGTACACTGGCACATCCCCACCGGCTGCGAATGGTGCAAATGCTGCTGCAGGGGCAATTCACCGTCGGCCAGCTGGCAAATGCCTGTGAAATCCCCAGTGCCATGGCCTCAGAACACCTGCGGCTCATGCAACGCTGCGGATTCCTCGACAGCCAGCGATCCGGCAGGCAGGTCTTCTACCAGGTCTCCGAACCACACCTGAAGAATATTCTCGCCTGCATCGAAAGCCGGTTCGGTGTCCAGCCTGCACTTCACGTGGGTCAGCAAATTCCCGCGGACCACACCCGCTGATCCAGCCATCAACACCAGCGACCTCGTACCCTGTCCCCCTGCCAAACATCAATTCATCCCCGTTTTCACACCCGAAATGTCGCCGTGTCGCGATGTTTCAATTGTTTTCAAAGGAGCATTCAAATGTCCGTTCGTACCATTTCACCGCAACAGCTGCAGGATCGTATTCAGGCCGGTGACTCGATCGATTTGATCGATGTACGGACGCCGATGGAATTTCAGGAAGTGCATGCGGTCATCGCCCGCAATGAACCCCTCGAAAGCCTCAACTGCCAGAAGCTGCTCGCCGGCCGCGAACTCGGGCGCACGTTATATGTCATCTGCCGTTCCGGGAGTCGGGGTCGTCAGGCATGCGAAAAATTCATGGCCGCTGGCTGGTCCGATGTGGTGAACGTCGAAGGCGGGACACTGGCGTGGGACCTGGCTGGTCTCCCGGTCAGCCGGGGAAAGAAAGTGATTTCCCTCGAACGTCAGGTACGAATCGCCGCTGGCTTTCTGGTGCTGACCGGCGCCGTGCTTGCACTGACAGTGCACCCCTACTGGGCCGCCCTGTCGGCATTTGTTGGTGCTGGCCTCATGTTCGCGGGAATTACGGATACATGCGGCATGGCCCTCGCACTGGCCCGCATGCCGTGGAATCAGGTCCGACCATCCACCGGCACCAGCTGTTCGGTGGCTCGCTGAACACCGTCCGCTGTCAGTTGTGAAGCGGCATTTCATCAGCTGCCGACGGAAAGCTCTCAGCTCCGCATCCATCCTCACCCTGCTTCACGAGTCCTCGCCATGCTTCTCAGGCAATACTACCTCAGCTGCCTCGCACATGCCTCCTATCTGATCGGTGATGAACGCACCAAAACAGCCGCGGTAGTCGATCCGCAGCGGGATATTGGCCAGTATCTTGCCGATGCGAAGGCGGGTGGATATGAAATTCGCTATGTGTTCCTAACCCACTTTCATGCGGATTTTCTGGCCGGACATATCGAGCTTCGAAATCAGGCCGGTGCGCGGATTTGTCTGGGCCGCCGTGCTCAGGCGGAATTCGATCACCTGCCGTTATCCGACGGCGACGTGATTGAATTCGGCGACGTCCGCCTGACGATCATGGAGACTCCAGGGCATACCCCCGAAGGCATCTCAATCCTTGTGCACGATCTCAGCAGCAGCTCGCCGCAACCGCATGCGGTGCTCACCGGAGACACACTCTTCATCGGCGATGTCGGACGACCTGACCTGCTGGCTTCAATCGGAGTCACCGCCGACGAACTGGCGCAGATGCTGTACGCATCTGTCGGCCGTCTGCGGGAACTTCCGGACAGCACTCTTGTCTACCCGGCCCACGGTGCCGGTTCGCTCTGCGGCAAGTCACTCAGTCGAGAGACCGTCTCCACCATCGGTGAGCAGAAACGAGTGAATTACGCACTGCAACCGATGCCCTTCGAACGCTTCAAAGAACTGGTGGCCAACGAACAACCGGAGGCTCCGGGATACTTTGTGCACGACGCCGTACTCAACCGACAGGAGCGTGCAGATCTCGCAGCGACCATGACGGCTTCACTGAAACCTCTCAGCCTCGAAGGCGTCCTGCGACTGCAACAGTCCGGTGCCCAGCTGCTGGACGTGCGTTCCTCCGCCGACTTCGAAGCCGCCTCTCTCAGCGGCTCTCTGAATATTGCTCTGAAAGGCAGCTATGCCACATGGTGCGGGTCGCTGTTGAGTCATGACCGACCGATCGTGGTAATCGGCGAAGATGGCAGCGAACAGGAAGCGGTCATGCGTTTGGGACGGATCGGCTTTGACAATGTGGCTGGTTTCCTCAGCGGTGGCATGGAAGCACTTCGCGAACATCCGCTGCTCGTGCAAACCATCCCACGAATCACGGCGGCCGAACTGGCTGATGAAAGAAGCGGCCACTCGAATCCGTTTATCCTCGATGTGCGTTCCGAAAAAGAACACGGAATTGTGCATCTGGAAGGCAGTCACAACATACCGCTGCCACATCTCCGAGAACGCATCGCGGAACTTCCTGAACAGCAGCCCGTCGTGGTGCACTGCGAGGGTGGCTATCGATCAGCCATCGCCTGCAGCATTCTTGCTCAGACCGGTCGCCGCAACTTCCGGGATCTTGTCGGTGGCATCAAGGCATGGATTGCCACATCGCTGCCCACCGTCCCCCCGGAAACGCTCACCTGTGGCACGAAGATCTGCCCGCTTCCGCCGCAATCCTGATGTCCGAAACCAGCAGGCGAGAGTCGGGAGCCAGATATGCTCAGCGTTTTTTTCGGATTCCTCGTCGGCACGGCTCTCGGACTCACCGGTGGCGGCGGTGGCGTGTTCGCGGTGCCGCTGCTCGTTTATGGGCAGGGCCTGAACGCACGGGCAGCAATCAGTGTTTCGCTGATCTCGGTCGGAACTGCCGCACTGGCGGGATTCCTCAGCCGCCTTCGCAGCGGTGATGTGGAACTGCGGCCCGGGTTGCTCTTCGCCGCTGCCGGAATGATCGGCGCACCCGTGGGAGCAGCCATCGCGGCACGACTGCCCGAAGCCCTGCTGCTCGCCCTGCTCGCAGTGCTCATGCTCACCATCGCTGTCCGCATGTGGCGATCCAGAACCTCGCCAACGACAGCGGCATCCGACGGCGAATGCTCACCCACAATTCCCACCGCCGCCTGCCGCCGCGACGACTTTGGCCAACTGCTGCTCACCACCCGCTGCGCCCGTCTCCTGCTCACCACCGGCCTTGGTGCCGGTGTGCTGTCGGGATTGTTTGGCGTTGGCGGAGGTTTTCTGATTGTGCCGGCTTTGGTGGAGTTCAGCAGCATGCCGATTCGACGCGCTGTTGGAACATCATTGCTCGTGATCTTCCTCGTGAGCCTCTCCGGGATCAGCATCCGACTCTGGCGGGCCGAATACCCACCAGTGGATGCCATCGTCCTGTTCCTGCCCGGCTGCCTCGCCGGACTCGGACTCGGACAATTCGCCGGCCGCAAGCTCCCGCAACAAACCCTGCAGCGCATCTTTGCCGCCGCCATACTGGCTGCCGCCGCGTTTATGCTCGCGCGAAATCTTTACGGCTGAGCCTCGCGCTGGCATACCAAAACAATCGTACGAACACACAAGTTGCGATTCAGATTCAGGAACTGCGGAAGCTGCTCCGCCAGTAGTTGCAGAGGCTGCGATTGCAGCCTGTAAGACCACGGCTGTCAGCCTCGCATGAAATGCCAGTCATGTGCCCGTTTGGTGCCTGGCCCCGCAGAGGTCCCTCCTCGAAGTCCGCGCCGTGTACCACACACCGCAGGAACCAGGGCAAGGACCGATGCTGAGCCCCGCTGAACCGCCGGGCGGCAACCCAATGGCATTGGCTTTCTGATGTTTCGCATGCCTGGGAGGACTCGCTCTCCGTTGAAACGCCTCGACCCGATCATGCAAGGCGTGCGGTCGATGTCAATCGGCCGGTAAGACACTGGTC
>JBEAUF010000383.1:0-11587 GCA_041161565.1 Planctomycetota bacterium
GTTCGATAACCGCGGCCGACTGCTGGCCAGTGACCAGGGTGACAAGGGCATCTGCCGCATCACTCTGCCCCCCGTTGGCGCTGCCGACGGAGAAACGAAGGTTGAGCGACTGGACTTTTCGAAATGCGAGATTCAGCCCACAGCCGCTCAGGGCATGCTGTACGCTTTTGATGCCCTGTACTTCTCAATCAACGGCGGCCCGGGCAGCGGCCTGTATCGGGCCAGGGACACCAACGGCGATGATCAGTTTGACGAATGCGTGCGGCTGCGGCAGTTTCGCGGCGGCGGCGAACATGGCCCGCACGCACTGCGGCTGTCGCCCGATGGCAAACGCATCTTCGTGATCTGCGGAAATCACACGCTGCCCCCCTTCGACGCCGGTGAAGAGCTCACCAACCCCGATTACACCAGCCGCATTCCCACAAACTGGTCAGAAGATCACATCCTGCCCCGGATGTGGGACGCCAACGGACACGCCCGCGGAATTCTTGCTCCAGGTGGCTGGATTGCCAGCACCGATGTCGACGGAAAGACCTGGGACATCTGGTCGGTCGGCTACCGCAACCCCTACGACATGGCCTTCAACGCAGATGGTGAATTGTTTGCTTACGACGCCGACATGGAATGGGACGTCGGTACTCCGTGGTACCGCCCCACCCGCGTGGTGCATGCCACCAGCGGCAGTGAATTCGGCTGGCGCAGCGGCACCGGCAAGTGGCCCAACCACTACCTCGACAGCCTCCCGCCCATGGTCAATATCGGCCCCGGGTCTCCGGTGGGCGTCGACTTCGGCTACGGCTGCCGCTTCCCCGCAAAGTACCAGAAAGCCCTCTACATCTGTGACTGGACCTTCGGCACGATGTATGCCATTCACATCGAACCATCCGGCAGCAGCTATACGGCGATTAAGGAAGAATTTGTTTCCCGCACACCGCTCCCGCTGACCGACGTCGCCGCCGGCCCCGATGGTGCTTTGTACTTCTCAGTCGGCGGTCGAGGCACGCAGTCGGAACTCTTCCGAGTGACCTACAGCGGCGCGGAGTCCACAGAGCCGGCAGAGCTCAGGGACCCGCGTCAGGCCGGTCTGCGTTCCAGCCGTCGCTCGCTGGAAAGCTGGCATGCCGGCCGCAGTGGCAGTGCCCTGCAGCCTTCAGCCGATTCACAGACCTTTATTCAAACGCTCCAAAGCATGGGGCAGGGTGGAGACCGCTTCCTGCGAGCAGCCTCTCGCAATGCCTTCTATCACTCGCAGCTGTTCGCGGACCTGATGCAGCCACAGAACGTGGCCGAAATGGACCTCAGCGCCTTCGAACCCGGCGATCGACTGTATGTGCTGCTGGCCCTGATTCGCGCCCCCCTGAACCAGCTCACCAAATCCCGCGGACTGACCGAAAATCAGATCGTGGAATTGGAGGATGCCGTTCGAGCGATGAGCGTTCGCCAGCTGCAGGCCGTTGACTTCGCCAGCCTGAACCGCGAACAGAAGCTCGACTACCTCCGCGTGCTGAGCCTGCTCTTCCTGCGTCTTGGGCCTCCGGAAAATGACGTGCGTACGGCCTTCGTCAGCCGGATCGACAACCAGTTCCCGGCCGGCGACGCGGAACTCGATCGAGAACTCTGCCAGGTCCTCATCTATCTCCGTTCACCCACCATCGTTGGCAAAACCGTGGCTCTGCTTCAGGCAGAATCCAAACCCACGGTCACCGAAGACATGCAGGACCTGCTGGCACGCAACCGGGGTTACGGCGGAGCCATCGCAGCGTCCATCGCCAGCGCACCGGACCAGCAGCAGATCGCCTATGCGTTCAGCCTCCGCAATGCGGTTGAAGGCTGGACCATCGATTCCCGCAAAGCTTACTTCGCCTGGTTTGAACGGGCCCGCAAGTGGTCAGGCGGCGCCAGCTTTCAGGGATTCCTGCGGAACATCGAAAACGAATCCTTCCTGAATGCCAGCGAACGCGATCGACTGCTGATTGAAGCCTCCGGAGCCCGCAAGCCCTACGCGCCACCGGAACTCCCCAAACCCGCCGGCCCCGGCAGGGAATGGACGCTCGACGAAGTCCGCGCCCTCGCCGATGCAGGACTCACAGGCCGCAACTTTGAAAATGGCCAGAAGATGTTCGCGGCCACCCGCTGCATCATCTGCCATCGCTTCGGCGGTGAAGGCGGCGCGACTGGCCCCGACCTCACGCAGCTGGCCGGACGCTTCAACGTCCGCGACCTTACCGAAGCCATCATCGAACCCAGCAGAGTGATCAGCGACCAGTATCGCGGAAGCACCGTGGTGACAAAGGATGGACTTTCAATCAGCGGTCGTGTGATCTCTGAAACAGGCACCAGCGTCACCGTGCTCACCAATCCCGAAGATCCCACAAAGATCACCGAGATTGCCAGATCGGACATTGAAGAACTGCAGCCCTCAGCCGTGTCAATCATGCCGGCTGACCTGCTGAAACCCCTCAACCAGGACGAAGTCCTCGATCTGCTCGCCTACCTGCTCTCCCGTGGTGAAAAGAATAACCCCATGTTCCGCAGGTAGCACCACGCCCAACATCCCGGAGTTCCGCTGATGATTCGTCCGTCCCGTTGCTGTGTTCACATCGCAGATCTGATCCGGTGCCTCACAGCCTGCGCGGCACTCGCTGCTGCCGACAGTCGTGCAGTCGCTGACGAACCACCCGCAGCCACTCCCCAGCCCGCCACAGACCTCGCGCAGTTCTACGGCTTCGCGGGCCTTGAGGTCTTCAGGATCGACGCACGAGTACTCAATCTGCGTTCGGCAGAACTCAACGGCGACGGAAAATCCGACCTGATTATGATTGACAACTTCGCCAGCTGCCTGCGGCTGATGCTGCAGAAGCCGGCGGAAGCGACGGGAGCAGATGCGAACGCCCCGGCCCCGGCGGCTCCCGCCGGTCCGTCAGTCAACGACACAGGTTCTGACCGCCGCTTCGAAGAGCGTCGACTGCCGCTCGATCGCGCAGTGGCCGCAATCGAGCTCGGTGACTTCAACGCTGATGGCCGTGCGGATATCGCTGCCATCGGTGCTCCGGATCAGTTCAGCATTCGCTTCCAGCCAGCCCCCGGAGTGCGGGAATGGTCGGAAGTCTGGAATGTACGACTCCCGGACCTTGAGCCCACCGCCGGTATGCTGACCACCGGCGATCTCAACGGGGACGGACGGGACGATGCAGCGGTGATCGGCAAGGACTGTACCTGGCTCATCCTGCAGGGTGCCGATGGAAAAATGCTGGCACCGCTGCGAGTGCTTAACACCTCCCCCCGGCAGGCGCTGCTGCGGGCTGCCGACCTGAATGGAGACGGGCGAGCAGATCTGAGCTACGTATTTGGCGAGGCCAATGCGCGGGAGCTCGGAGTCAGGCTGCAGACAGCCGACGGTCGGCTCGGCCCGGAACTCAGCTTCAGCGGCAGCTCCCCACGGGCAGTCACTGTGGCCGCCGTGGACGCCAAAGCCGGAAGTGAAATCACCACGATTGACAGCCGGACCGGGCGAATTGTGGTTCGCAGTCTGGTGGCGGCAGGAGCCAGTCCGGACGGCCCCTCCGAACGACTCGTGCACTACGGCATCGGCCCCGGCACAGCCAATCGCGATCGCGCCGCGGCAGCAGCTGATTTCGACGGCGACGGCCGCACAGATCTGCTCGTGAATGACCCCGAACAGGCCCAGCTGCTGCTTTATCGCCAGAACGCGGTGGATGGATTGGGTGCCGTTGAGGAGTTCCCTGCACTCGTCGGCATCACAGATCTCGCCGCGGGCGATCTGAACCAGGATGGGCGTCCGGAAGCCGTGCTGATCAGCAGCCGCGAGGGTGTGGTAGCGCGGACGGAATTCGTCGGCGGCAGACTCACATTTCCCGAGGTGCTGCTGAAGAAGCCTGAGGGCTGGGAGCTGGCAGCCGTGGCTCTGATTCCTGGTCCCCAGGGTCAGCGAATTGTCCTCGGCACGACTCAGGGGTCCGGCAATTCTGCCAGGCTCCAGTATCTGATCCACGACCGTGCTGCAGACGGCAGCTGGAAACCCGCGGACGGTTCACAGCCGGTGGAACTGGTGGGGGCCGTGGGACCGCGGGGCGTGAAGCTGATCCCGATGGACGTGGATGGAGACCAGCGTCCGGAGCTGCTCTCGATTGCCGCAGGAGCGGCGAAGACCGGCGTACATGTCCTGCAGGTCCAGGACAACGGCAGTCTGAGCGTGGCCAGTCAGGCCAGCCAGCTGGATCCCGGAATTACGGCGCCGGGCCGAGCGTTCGTCAGGGGCGGTCAGCTGCTGGCAGCCCGAGACAACTTCGCACGTCGGCTGACGTTTGCCGCCGGAGGCTGGAAGGTGGAGGACCAGTTCAATGCGGGCGAGGCATCAGCGAAGCTTGAAGGTGTTGCCGCCCTGAATCTGGACGGACAGCCGGGCGATGAAATTGTGCTCGTGGATACCGGCGTCAGAAAACTGCGAGTGCTGCGTCAGGAAGGCATGGTCTTTCGGCCGTGGAAGGAAATCGATCCCGGCAGTCTGCAGTATTCATCCATGTTCACAGCGGATCTGAACAGCGACGGATCCGAGGATCTGGTGGTTCTGGGCAGTCAGCAGTTCGGGGTGCTCTATTGTGGCGTTGCCCAGGCATCTCTGAAGGAAGTGGCTACCTTTGAATCCAGCCGCGACAAGGCCTTCCCCGCGGATGTCATCGTGGGTGACATCAACGGCGACGGACAGACAGACCTCACGATGATTGACACCAGCATTGAAGGCTTGGCGCTGCTGGCATTCGACGAACGTAACGGAATTCGTGAGGCCACGCATTTCCGGGTCTTCGAGGAAAAGCGTCTGGTATCCGAGGCCGAAAATCGCGGCACACAGCCTCGCGAGGCTGTGGTTGCGGATGTCACCGGTGATGGCCTCGGCGATCTGCTGCTGCTGTGCCACGACCGACTGCTGTTGTACCCCCAGGACTCCGGAGCATCTCCGGCCCCGGCCCCGGCCGCTCCCTGAACCGGACATTCCCAGCGCCGCGGAGAACGGCACTTCCTTTGCCGTTCCCCGGGCACTGCAGGCGCAGACGCTGCGGAACTGGTCAGAAGCGGAATTCCGCCCGCACTGCAAGGCCGTCAAACGCCAGAGTATCGCTGGTACCGCCGAGGGTGTCCGCCTGAACGCCGTCAATAAATTCGGGCATGGTGACCACATTGCCCCACAGGCTGTACAGATACCCCACAGTTGCTCGAAAGCCACCCCCGCGGGTCTGGAAGCCGGTGCCCAGTTCGAGATCCAGCTGTGGGACGAGACGATCTTCGTTGATCCCGGCTGCAGCCTGGGGACCAGCGAAGACGGAAGTCTGCTGCCATGTGGATTCAAACTGACCAGCGAGGATGCTCCCGGCTCCACGCCAATAGAACAGCATTCCGTGGCTGTTGAGACGCTCATAATCAAGCCCCACGCGGGGACCGTAACCGGCAAAGTTGATGCTGCTGTTAACCATCACGTCGCCCAGAATCTGTTGTTGTGCAGTGAGGTCCTGAGACAGGCCGCCATAGCGGAAGGCAAGGCTGCCGTTGAGCCGGCTATCCCAGTCCCCGGTGAGCGTCCGCGTGTAGCCGGCATCGGCCGTTTCGAAATCGATATCGTACACGCCCCATGCATTCAGGCTGTCGGTAGCCACACTCAGTGTGCGGGGATGCACAAGTTCAGATCGCAGGAAGGAATTGGGTTGGGGAGCACCGCCGTCGAGGAGAGTTTCGCTGCGGGTTGAACTGCTGAAGCTCGTCCAGTCAGCGAACAGGCTGGAGCAGTTATCGATAGCGATGGCACCGCCGACTCGCCAGCCGGATTGGTAACCGGGGCTGAGCATAGCAGTCTGGCCGACGGGGACTGCCGTGTTGGTGGTACCGTCCACCGGTGTTGCGTAGTGGAGATCCTGTTCGCGAGCGCTGAGGAACAGCCAGTCAGCGTGCACATTGTGTGTGTGGGCCCACCATGGGAGGCAGGGGGTTGGGCGACAGAGGCCACCGTTTTCGTAGACAGGTTCACTTTCGACTTCGGTGGCGGGAGTCAGAATGGGGACCGGCGGTGGTGCAGGTTCTGATTCCTGAAACACGGCGGCTGCATTGGGCAGCGGTGCGTAGACAGGTTCCCGGGCACTGGCGGAGCTGCCCAGAGCGATCACGACACCGGCCCACGACCACGACGACTTCTTCATCACACCCTCCATGGAGATTTATGCGGCGGCAGTCAGCTGCTGTCCCTGGGAACGCCCCCCTTGCAGCAAATGTTTCCGCCGCAACGGAGATCGGCCCGGGCGACCGTTCGCCGCGCTCGCAACTCACCAGGGCAGGGCTCAACTACAGGCAGGTCCCCGGGGTATTTACGGGCAGGATGGAATGCAAAAAGCAGCAGCCCCGTATGCCTCTGGGGGAGGCAGTCGGGGCTGCTGCTGTATGCAGTGCCGCGGATTTCGCGGGGAGGTGTCGAGAAGCCGGGCACAGCCGATCAGGGACGAATCGACTGCTGGCTCGGAGACGACATTGTCACGTGCAGGCTGAACCTCGTGTTCAGCTCTGCTTATCCGGCGCTGATTCGCGGCGAATGGCTTCGTAAATTTCTTCACGGTGTACGGTGACGTCCCGCGGAGCTTCGATTCCCAGACGCACCTTGTCGCCGCGAATCTCAATCACCATCAGAGTGATGGAGTCACCAATGACAATCTTTTCATCTTTTTTTCGGCTAAGTACCAGCATGTCCAGTCCCTGGTCAATCTTCTTCGTGAACGATTGCTGCCCGATGTTTTCCTGAAACATGAAACCGCACGCGGGCTTCACATGACGAGCAGTGGAAGTTGCCGAAGCAGCTTGCCGGGGACCGATTGTCCGGGGCCCACGTGCGAACTGTTCGGGCGACAGGTACATTTCCGAGAACCTGTGGCTGCGAAATCTAGGTTGTGTTTCGACGCATGCAGATTTTCTTCCGCAGGATTTGCCGGAAAAGGAAGGGTAATCTGGCGTTTCCTGCCGGTTTGTGCGGGCGATTCACGTTCTGCGGGTTCGGGTCGTAGCGAGTTTTCCGATATTGTCAGAGAAATCTTCGGGGTTGCCGTCGAATTTCCTCGGCTTGCCGGGATTGGTTCTTTTGGGAGGGAAATGCATGCTGCCTGTCCGCGCACTTGGAAAAACCGGTTTGAACCTTACAGCTCTGTCATTCGGAGCATCATCGCTGGGTGCGGAATTCCGCAGCGTCCAGCTGGCTGACTGTCTGAAGAGCGTCGAAGTCGCGATTGACTCGGGGATGAACTTCATTGATACGTCGCCGTACTACGGTCGGGGGATGAGCGAGGTGTTGCTGGGACAGGTGCTGCCGCGAATTCCCCGCGACCGCTACTTTCTGGGCACCAAACTCGGCCGCTACGCACCTCGACACTTCGACTTCAGTGCCAAACGCGTAATCGAAAGTGTCGACGTTTCGCTCGAACGCATGCGCGTTGATCACCTCGATATCGTGCTCTGCCATGATCTCGAATTCGTCGACATGACGCAGATTGTCGAAGAGACGCTGCCGGCACTCCGCCGCCTCGTGCAGAAAGGCAAAGTGCGGTTTATTGGCGTCAGCGGCTATCCCATGAAAATGTTCCGCTACGTGCTGGCCAATTCCGACGACGTCGATGTGATCCTCACATACAACCACTACACCCTGCAGAACGATATGGCTCTGGAACTCGTGCCTTTGTGTCGCCAAAAGGGTGTGGGACTCATGAATGCGGCACCGTTTTCCGCCAGACTGCTCTCCGGTGATCCGCTGCCGGTCTGGCACAAGGCAACTCCGCTTGTCCGTGAAACCGCCGCGAAAGCGACTGAACTGTGTCGACAACGCGGCTCACACATCGCCAAACTCGCACTGCAGTTCTCGCTCGCCAACGAAGACTTCACAACCTGCATCACCGGGTCAGCGAACCCCGAACGAATTCGGGAGTGGACGCGGTGGGCACTCGAACCCATCGACCAGCAGCTGCTCCATGATGTGCTCGACATCCTGCGACCAATTCACAACTGGCACTACACCGAGGGACGTCCGGAAAACAATGACTGACAGATTTTCACCTTGACGCATTTTGTCAGGCTGACCTATAACCCGGGGCATGGCTGAACTGCCGGGGCGTTGTGCCCCGCAGCGGCCCGTTAACCGCGGTTGTTCGAATCCGGCGCCGGCGAACATCCTGCAATCGAATCGGTGCCGGACAATTCCCCACGGAGGAATCTGGGAAATGGCCGCAAAAAGTACTGCAGCAAAGAAGCCCGTCGCAAAGACCGCTGCGAAGTCCACCAAGAAGCCCGCTGCCAAACCAGCAGCCAAGTCCACCAAGGCAAAGACTGGCGCCGCAAAGACCACTGCTGCAAAGACTGAGCCTGCCGCTCCGGCTGCTGCTCCCGCCACCGCTCCGGCTGCCGCTCCAGTGGCTGCAAAGTCCACCAAAGCCAAAACCGGCGCCGCAAAAACCACTAAGAAGAAGTAATCCCGCTGCGGGCCATCCACCCGCCAGCCGCGATAACATCTGCAAAGCCGGTCCCCGCAGGGGGATCGGCTTTTTTTACAGACTCACTTCGCCCCACAGACCGCAAGGCCCCTGATATGCGGATGCCATTCACCCTGCTCACCCTGCTCACCCTGCTCGCCCTGAACACCGCCGCCACGGCTCAGGACACCCTCACGCTCCCCGCCATCGCTGATAACTCCATCGTCATGGTCGAAAACGAATGGAGCGAGAACGCCGGCGATAAATCCAGACTGCGAATCAAAGGCAATCAACACATCGTAATCATGGCCTTCGATCTCGCTGCTCTGAACGGACGACAAATCCGTACGGCAAAGCTGGTCTGCGAAAAGGCATCCGAACAGGTCATTTCCGGAGTCACTCTTTCCACCATCGCTGTGCCGTGGGACGAAAACAAATCCACCGGGCTGGACGCCGGCAGCGGTACGGGCGGCTGGGGAGCACCGGGGGTTCGATTTCCTGCTGTCAGCGGAGGCAACAGCTTCACACGCACCCATTCCACGCTCTCACAGCTGCAGGGAGAACGCTATGAATGGGATGTGCCAGCAGATCTGATTGATGCTCTCGCCACCGGCACCGCATTCGGACTTGCCATCCACGAACACGAGGCCGACTACAGCCGCAATCCGGTGATTTTCTCCCGGGAACAATCCGGCAAAGGCCCACGGCTGGTGCTCGAACTGAGCAACGCTGAAGACGCTCCCCCCGCGCCTCCCCAAAACCTCCGCCTGCAGTCGGGACCAACCGGTGCCCCGGAACTGAGCTTCACTGCCCCCGCAGCCGGTTTCACCTACGAGATTCTGGCTGATGGGCGACCGTTGCCGCGAACCCTGATTCCTGCCGTGATGCCAAATCAGCAACAGTTTGTGTCGCTGGCGTCGCTGATCGACTACCGCGGTGATACCCCGAACCCTCCACAGCTCAGCCTCGAAGTCGCCACCATCGGCCGCAGCGGCCGCAGATCCGCAGTGGTGCCCCTGAAGGCGACACTGCCTCCCGTAACTCGTGGCAGCAGTCTTCCAGCGATTGCACTGCGCTCCCCCGCGTCCCCGACGGTGCGGGATCTTGCCGTACTGCCCGTTCAGGATCGCTACGACCGCGACGGCAGGGCCGTAGGGGAACTGCCGGCGGATTACCGAGTGAACAATTCGCTGTTCGACGGACAGACAGTCAGGATCACTGCCGCGGCCGGAGAAATCGTCGGACTGCAGGTACTGATCCGCGGCACCGGACGACATCGCATTTCGCTGCACCTCAACCAATCAGGCTGGCGGACCGAACTCAGCGAAGCCCTGTATGTCAAATCCGGCAATCGCCTGATCCCCGATCCGCTGCAGCCGTTTCCCGGTGAAGCTGAGCTGCAGCCTCGCACCGATCTGCCACTGTTCGCAGACATCTACATCCCCTTCGATGCATCACCCCGGAAAGTCACCGGACGAATTGCCGTGAGTGACGGGCGGGAACTGCCACTGGAACTCACCGTGCTGCCCGCAGCATTGCCCCGCACTGCCAGCTTCCTCTGCGAAATGAACAGTTACGGAGTGCCGGATCACGTCGATGACTACTACGCACTCCAGCAGGCAGCCTGCGATCATCGCACGCATCTGAACATTCTGCATTACTCCCAGCAAACTGCACCGCCCGGAGCACGCAAGAGCAACCTTGATATGCGGCTGAGGTCCGGCCGACGCATGGACAACCGTCGATATGACAGTGTCCAGCCCGGTGATACAACGGCTTTCTGGGACGACTTTGCCGAAGCTTTCGGCCCGGTTCTTGATGGTTCACTGTTTGCCGACAGTCACCGCGGCGCAATTCCGCTGCCTGGCTTCTACCTGACATTCCACGAAAGCTGGCCACTCAACTGCCGCGCACACTTCAACGGAAATCCGGATGCAGAGCTGGCCTTCAGTGATGCACCGCAATACTCGGAAACCTTCGTCAATGTCCTCCAGTCATTCGTGCAGCTGGCAGAACGTCGCAAATGGACAAAAACAGGTTTTCAGGTGTATCTGAACAACAAGGGAAGCCTCAGCGATCCGCAACGCTCACCCTGGATCCTCGATGAACCAGCCGCCTTCTGGGACTACCGTGCACTCGCATGGTTCGGCAGACTCACCGACCGCGGAAGAAGCAACTCCCGGTCCGTGCAAATTGACTATCGCATCGATATCTCACGCCCCGAATTCGCCCGGCGACAACTGGATGGCCGCAATGATCTGTGGGTCGTCTCCGGGGATGCTTTCCGGAACTACCGCGCACTGGTGCAGGATCGAATCCGCCGCGACGGCATCAAGGTCTGGGTCTACGGAAGTGCCAGCCCCGTGGATGCTTCCAGCCGAGCGATGGAAGCGTGGGTTCTGGATGCCTGGCAGGCCGGTGCCGTTGGCATCGTCCCGTGGCAGACAGTTGACAAAACCGGCCGTGCCCTCGCTGAAGCAGATCAACTGGGACTGTTTATCTTCGATTCCAGCAAAGGCGAGCGGCCCGTAATCCGTACCACCACCAGACTCAAGGCAATCCGCGAAGCGCAACAGTTCGTGGAAAAACTGCAGCTCGCACGCGAACGGCACAGACTCACCAGCCAGCAAATCGCAGAACTTCTTCAGGACAGTCTCGGAGCAGGTCCGGTGGTGAAAAAAACCAGCGACGAAGATGCCGGAACCGCAGTCCTCGAAGCCCTCCAGCCACGCGAATGGGACCGAGCCAAAGCAGCGGTGCACGCGCTGCTGTCGGCTGAGCCGGGATGATCACGGACCTCAGCTTCGGCTGCCTGTCGACATCCTCGCCCCGATCCTGTCACCCCAGGACGCCCTGTGGCAAACGCACGGAACAACACGTTGACCAACACCCTGAGCCGCACGGACGCAACGCACCCAGCCGCAGGGCGGCCACGCACTGAGCCGCAGGGCGGCAGCCCAATGGCATTGGCTTTCTGATGTTTCGCATGCCTGGGAGGACTCGCTCTCCGTTGAAACGCCTCGACCCGATCATGCAAGGCGTGCGGTCGATGTCAATCGGCCGGTAAGACACTGGTC
>JBEAUF010000403.1:0-6346 GCA_041161565.1 Planctomycetota bacterium
TCCCTGCGATTGCTGTTGCCAATCCTCCTGTTTTGCTGCCTCCACACCGGCTGCATGCACCGTCGCGTCACCATTAATTCCTACCCCCAGGGTGCGCTCGTTAAGGTGGACGGAAAAGATCTCGGCTACACACCCGCCTCCTTCGATTTCACCTGGTACGGAACTCGCGAAGTCCAGCTGCTGCTCGATGGCTACGAAACTCACACCGAGATGATCACTGTCAACAGCCCCTGGTACCAGAAATTCCCCCTCGATCTGTTCTCGGACAACTTCGCAGGACGTCAGATCACCGATCATCGGCAGTTCAGCTTCCAGTTGCGGCCACGCCGCACGGATGTCTCAGCCGACGTCGTCAATCGCGCCAATTCTCTCCGCAGCGAAGCCCTGCATGGCCAGTAACCCCCTGGGGCGATCACAGGCCCCGCGCTGCGCCAACAGCCGCTGAATTTCCCGGAATTTGCTGGGAAATTTCGACGTCCGGCGTGATAATTGCCCGAGTGCACACCACTCCGGCAATTTGCTCCAACGCCTTTCCCCTGATCAGCGTAACTGATCGGTGAAAGGCGTGGCTGTATGATCCGCATGTCCGATCCGGAACCACTCGACCTGCATTCCCCCGCTCAGGATGCTGCCTCCGCAGACAACTCCTGCGGCGAAGCACGCCTCGTGCACCTCGCCCGCCAGGGCGACCACGAAGCCTTCGGACAACTGGTGCTCCGCTACGAACGACGCGTCGGTAAAGTGGTCCAGCGATTCATCCTCGATCGCGAAACGGTCGCTGACCTCACCCAGGAAGCCTTCCTCCGCGCCTTCCAAAGACTGCAGCAATTCGACCCGGCCCGACGCTTCGGCCCCTGGCTGTTCCGACTCGCCGTCAACCTCACCTGCGATCATCTCCGGCGACAGCAGCGCCGCGGCCGCTGGGCAACCTTCGCCTCCCGCCCCGAAGACTGGCTCACGGACCCCTCCGCCGCCGCCGCCCAACGCGACGAAGTCACCGTGCAGGTCCAGCGCGTACTCCTCGAACTCCCGGAAACCTATCGCACCGTCCTCATCCTCCGCGACCTCGAAGGCTTCTGCACGGCTGATGTCGCCGCCATCACCGACCGCACCGAAGCCACCGTCCGCTGGAGACTCGCAGAAGCCCGAAAAATGTTCCGCGATGCCTGGGAACGACAGGAACGACGAGACCAGTACACCGAACCCGCTCCACTCCCGGAATCCGCCCCCGAACCCCCTCCCGCAGGTGCAACATGAACTGCACACACGCCCGAAAACTTGTTCGCCTCGACGTCGGTGATGACCTCACCCTCGCCGAATCCCAACTGCTCAGCCAACACCTGCTGCTGTGCCTCGGCTGCCAGAATCATCGCCAAAGCCTGCTGCACTCCATGGCCGCACTGCACGCGCTCCGTGACACCGCCCCGGAACCGCTCCCCTCGGTCTGGCCGTCCATCTCCTCCACCATCCTCAAACAAACCACCCGACAAACCGCCGTCCGCCGCTTCAACCTCCAGGTCGCCGCCGTCAGTGTCTGCTCACTCCTGCTCGCCGCCGCCACTATCGTGCAAACTCTCCAGTCACTCCGCCCCACAGCCCCAACCCCCAACGGCGTCTGGCTTACAACCCAAAGCAGCCCCGCCCCAGGCGGCCTCGTACCCTCCATCCACAGCGTGGCCAATTCCGCAAACGCCGATCTCTCTCCCAACGCCGCCAACCGACGGACCAGCCCCACTTTAAACTGGCCGGGCGGTGCACAGGATTTCTGAAACCCGGATCCACTCCCGCCACAGCAACTCAGCGTTCCTCAGCTGTCACTCGCTGCACAAACTTCAACAGCAGCGGAAACGCAGGCTCTGCCATCCCTCCATGGTTGTATCCCTGCAACTCCAGCAACTCCACGTCCGCATGCTGCACCTCACGAAACATCCGCCACAAATACGCGTTCTCCTCGTATCGCCCCAGCAACTCCTCCCGGCGATCGCCTGTCACCAGCAGCAATGGCGGAGCAGCCTTTCGCACGTGAAATAATGGTGCCAGGTCGTCGATGACAGGCTGAGTCTCCGCGATCCCCCGCTCCTTCCGAATCGTGAAGTGAGTTATCGCCTGGCCACTCAGTGGTACCAGCCCCGCCAGATCATCCGGGGTCACACCATGCGCCTTCAGCCACCGCGGGTCCAGCCCGACCATCATCGTCAAATAGCCTCCCGCAGAATGTCCCGCCACCACCACCCGACGACGATCCCCACCGTACTGCTCTATGTTCTTCAACACCCACGCCACCGCCGCCGCTGCATCCTCAATATAAACCGGCGACTGCACGTCAGGATGCAGTCGGTAACCCGCACCCGCGATCGCCACCCCATGACCTCGCAGCCCCTTCGGTAACTCCCGGTTCCCCTTGCTCAAACCACCACCGTGGAACCACACCACCGTCGCAAAACCACGCTGATCCTGCGGACAAACCAGGTCCAGCCGACAACGCTCAAAACCCGCTTCACCCGCCGCCGATTCCGGTCGGTATGCCAGATCCCGATGGACAACCTCCCCCTGGCCGTACACGCACTCCGCACAGCCCATCAGTGACAAAAGCAGCAGCACCAGCACCAGCACCAGCACCCGCAGAATCGCTCGGGCACACTCTCTCAGCTCTCGCATGCGTCACTCCATACCTTCCACGCCGGACTACTTCGCCGCAACCCCCGTCACCTGCCGGATATAATCCACCTCCGACTGCCGGAATGGTGTCCCGTCCGACTGCAGCACGTCATGAAACCATTCCGCCGGCGGACCACTGTACTCCTTCGTCCACGAATCCCACGGGTAGATCGTCTGCGACCTGCCATTGATGAATCCCCAGCACCAGGCACCGCACTTCTGATCACGCATCAGCTGCAGATGCGGCTCAAACACACTCCCGTTCGGCCGCGCCATAAATTCCGTGCACAGCAGCGGCCGACCGTATCGACCCAGATTTGTCAAACAACGATTCAGCGACGCTGCGTCTCCGTAGGTGTGGAAACTGATCACGTCACTGTGCGACAGCTGAATCCGCTTGCACGCATCCAGCTGCCGAATGTTCTCGGAATCACGCCAGACACCCGAAGTCAGCGGCTGCAGAGGATCAATCTCCCGCGCCCACCCAAAGACCTCCGCCAACAGTCGATTCACCAGCTCAGGCTTGTTCCGCGGCTCAAGCCCGGGACGCTTCGCAGCACCGCCGTCGAAATTGTCCGGTTCATTCCAGATGTCCCACACCACCACTCGACGATCGCTGCGGAAATGCCCGATCACCCCCTGCACGTACTCCTTCAGCCTCCCCCACTCCGCCGGCTTCTGCAGGACCTCCACACCCGGACTCTGCACCCAGCCGGAATTGTGCGTGTGCGGCAACGGCTGCGGCTGCGGACCCAGACGCGGCAGCGGATGCCAGCAACTGTCGAACAGCACGAACATCACGCGAATTCCGTGAGCATCCGCGGACTCCAGCACCTGCTCACAACGCTTCAGAAAACCACGCGAATCCTGCTGCCACAACAAATCATGCAGGAAGATCCTGACACTGTTGAAACCCAGCCCCTCCGCCAGACCAAACTCCCGATCAATCACCGCGGGTGCAAATGTCTCCGCCTGAAACATCTCCAGCTGATTAATCGCGGTGCTGGGCATGTAGTTGCAGCCCGCAAGCCACGGCTGCTCCGCATACCACCGCCGCGCACGCTCCACCGTCCACCGACCGGCCGCGTCCGCAACCAACTCCTGCTCGTCCGCAAATCCCGACAACACCGGCAGCGACAGCAGACCCGCAGACACCGCAGCACTCAACAGCTGCCGCCGCGAACTACGCAGCACCGAACCCACAGAACATTGCTCCCCACGCGCGCTCACGCTCCCCCTCCCTCCAGGCCCACAACCAAAACTGCTTCCAACGGGTCAGCCGCACAACACTACGAGGCCGGAGGCAAACTGCCCTGCGCACGCAAATGCCGCTCCACCGCCCACAACAACGGGTCAATCGTCCACTCCTGGACCTGATGCGGCGGATTCCACGGAAACCAGCGGTAGTCGTCGTGCTCTGTCACCCGGATCTCCACCGGTCGCAACAGCCAGCCCAGGAAAATCAGCAGTCGCTTCTCAATCAGGCCGCGGCCACCATAACGCCGCTGATTCACCATGTAGCGGTTCTCATACTGAAACTCCGGGTCCACCTTCACAGCATCCGCCGGAATCCCGGTCTCCTCCCAAAGCTCCCGCAGCGCGCACTGCAGCTCAGTTTCACCCGGATCCAGATGCCCCTTCGGCAAATCCCACCGCCGCGGATGCCGCATCAGCAGGAAGGAATCAACAGGATTCCCCCTCAGGATCAGAAATCCACACGAAAGCGGCTGCTCCACAACCCTGCTCCCTGCCAAATCCAGTTCCCCCGCTACTCACCGAATCCTAACGAAATCACCGAATTCGGGAAAGCCGAACCCGCGGGGCACCTCCACACCTTCCCCGCAGAGCCCTCGCGCTCACTCCACTCCCCCACTGCTCCCCGGGTATCCGCTCCCAATCTCAGCTCCTGCACCCAACCTTTTTCAATTCCTCAAGCGCATTCCCGCCAGCCCCAAACTACAATCGCAGGTCCCCACCCGCTTCTCATTTCTCACCGGACAATCCCGGAATCGCGGCCATGTCCACAACTCGCACCATCCGCGTCGAAACACTCACCCGCGTTGAAGGCGAGGGTGCCCTGAATATCCACGTGGAAGGCACGACTGTCCGCGACGTACAGCTCGCCATCTACGAACCGCCACGATTCTTCGAAGCCTTCCTCCGCGGACGACCGCTCGAAGAAGTCCCCGACCTCACCGCCCGCATCTGCGGTATCTGCCCCGTGGCCTATCAACTCACCTCCGTGCAGGCGCTCGAAAAATCCCTGGGCATCAGCATCACCCCCGAAATCCGCCGCCTCCGACGCCTGCTCTACTGCGCCGAATGGATCGAAAGCCACGCGCTGCACATCCACCTGCTCCAGGCACCGGACTTCTTCAACGCCGCCAGCGGCATCGAACTGGCCCGCCGCTTTCCCCACGAAATCAATCGCGGACTCACCCTGAAAAAATACGGCAATCAACTCCTCGAAGTGCTCGGCGGCCGCGCCATCCATCCCGTTAATGTCGCTGTGGGCGGATTTCACAGAGCCCCACGCACGGAAGAACTCCAAAACCTCATCCCCCGATTCGAAGCAGGCTGCCGCCTCGCCGCTGACGCCACCCGCTGGTGCGCCACACTCCCCTTTCCCCAATTCAACGGCAATTGGGAACTCACGGCCCTGCAGCACCCCGACGAATACCCCATGAATGAAGGAGATGTGTGCTCCACCTCCGGAAGGCGCGTTGCCGTGGATGACTTCGAAACCACCTACGTCGAAGAACACCTGCCCCACAGCACTGCACTCCAGGCCTGCCGTCTCCCCGAACGCTCCACCTACTGCGTCGGACCGCTCGCCCGCATCAGCCTCAATCACAGCCGACTCCACCCCGTCGCCAGGCAACTTGCGGACGAAATCGGCTTCGTCACACCCTGCCGCAATCCCTTCATGGCGATCCTCGCCCGCTGCCTCGAAGTACTCCACGCCTTCGCCGAAGCACTCGACATCCTCCGGGACTACCGCGGACTCAAACATCCCCGCTGCACCCGCACTTATGCAGCCGGTACCGGATGCGCCGTCACCGAAGCCCCCCGCGGAACCATCTACCAGCGCTACAGCGTCGATGCCGACGGCAAAGTCACCAGCGCCAAAATCATGCCCCCCACCTCACAAAACCAACGACAAATTGAACTCGACCTCATGCAGTGGCTGCCGCCACTCCTCAAACTTCCCGATCAGCAGATTGCAGATGAATGCGAAAAACTCATCCGCACCTGGGACCCCTGCATCAGCTGCTCCACACACTTCCTCAAACTCAAGATCACCCGCCAGCCTGCCCCCGCTGAGCCTGCGGCGGAAACCGGAACTCACCCATGACATCGGCAGCCGTGCTTGTCGCCGGACTCGGAAGTCCACACGGCGATGACCAGGCCGGCTGGCTGGCTGTCCATCACCTCCACTCACTGCTCCGCAACCACCCGTGGACTGCAAACCAGGTCGTCGCCCGGCAACTCGGCAGCCCCCTCGATCTGCTGCCAGCGTTTTCCGAATATCAACACGTCCTGATTTGCGATGCAGTCCGGATCAAGCCTGCAGAAAACTCGCCCGCCTGCCTCCGCATCGACCTGCCCACCCCCTGGAACGCCCAAAATCTCGCAGCCCACCTCCACGAATGCCCGTCTTCCCGCATCGACTCCCACGGCCTCGGAC
>JBEAUF010000414.1:0-23669 GCA_041161565.1 Planctomycetota bacterium
GGAATCACCGGAGCGGCTGGTGGAGCGGCAGCTGGAGCAGCCTGGGGGACGGCGGCCGGGTTTTGTGGAGGAAGCGTGGAAGGCTGCTGCGCGGGTCGCGGAGCGGCGGTCGCTGCCGGGGTCTGAGGCGGATTCAGAGCCGAGCGGGTGTTGGGAAGTCTTGAGGGAGCAGCCGACGCTGGAGGGATTCCGTCTGTCGGACGGGCAGTAACCGTCGCCGGAGGCAGCGGTGCGGCCGGGGCCTGCGGTGCGGCCGGGGTCTGCGGTGTGGCTGGGGTCTGCGGTGTGGCTGGGGTCTGCGGGGGCAAGGCTGGCTGGCCACCGCTGGCTGCCTCACCGGGGGGCGGAGCAATCTCAGAATTTCCGTCGACGGCCCCTGGGACGAACGGGCGTGTGGGATCACCGCGTGATTCCCAGGCTGCCGGAGCCGGTCCGCGGGTGAATTCCTCGGGCACGGTCTCGACATGGTTATTATCGATGCCGTTGGTGATGGCTTCCCCGCGTTCGGCGGCCTGCTGATAGGCCAGCGGATTCCATTCACCTTCCGCGAGGTAGATGGAATTGGCCTGCAGCAGAGTGCCTTTGCGGAAGTTCAGTTCGTTGATGGCTTTGTTGTACTCGACGATGCTCCTGAGGTAGCTCTGGTCTGCATCGCGACTGGTGATTTTGGCTTCCAGGACTCGCCCGATGGAGGCGGGGTCTCTGGAGTTGTCGCTGGCAACGCGTTCTTCAGCGGTGGCGGCATAATTCACAGCCACATCGGCGCGTTTGGAGCCGCTTTCGGCGAGCAGATACCAGCGGTCCATTTCAAGAATGGCGTTGTTGAGTTCTCTGGCAACTTCTTCTTCCTGCACCTCGAGGACTCGGCGGGCTTTTCGCAGGCGGAGTTCGTAGTTTCGAACCTGAGCACGTGCCAGTCGCAGTCCGAGCGGCATGGAGAACTGGAGTCCGGCCCCCCAGCCGGTCTGGTTGCCCTGGGTCAATGATTCGAGGGCATTTTTGTATCCGGTATCGGTGAGTTCATCATCGTCTTCCTGGGAGGTGCCGATGGTGTCACCGAAACCGTTCACACGATACTGCGACACGAAGTCGAGGCGTGGGCGGTTCAGATTGCGGGCGGCCTTGAGTTGCAGTTCGAGGCTGCGAATTTCCCATTTTTGCCGTCGCAGTTCGGTGCGATGTGCCAGAGCTTCAGTAAGGGTGGAATCCCAGGCCGGAATCAGTTTGGCTTCGGAGGGGTGATCAGTTGGGGTGAGGAACTGTCCATCGTTCAGCGGCAGTCCCATGAGTCGCCGCAGGCGGTTCTCTGCCTGCAGCACATCCGCCAGCGATCCCTTGATTCGAGCATCGGCTTCGTAGAGTCTGTTTTGTGCCTGATAGACAGTGTCCTGAGCTTCCGCGCGAGTGGCGAGCAGGTCGCCGTATTTAACGATGTCGCGGAAGGTCATGACTTCTGAGTGGTAGAGGTGCAGGGCGAGGTACAGGTCCCAGTACTTGTTTTCCACATCGCGGATCATCTGGGTGACGGACTGTTCGAAGTCCAGCAGCGAGATATCGGAGTTGATGCGGGAAATGAGCACGCCCTGGGACACACCGCTGACACCGCGAATATTCTGAGCGGCGGGTCCGGCGATGCGGGTGAATTCAGTGCCGGAGGCAGCGAGCAGGGGTTGTCGATATTCCGCCTGCAGCACTCCCGTGTAGGCGGAATCAAACAGCCGCGTTTGATTATTGCGACTGTAGCTCCAGTTATTTTCGACGGCGAAGGTACCGGAGTTGGCGAAGGGTTTTTCGAGACGTGTTTGCCACTGGGTGCTGTTTTCGGTGAGTATATCGCCCTGTGCGAGTCCGATGTTGGCGGTGTTTTGCACGTCTTCGCTGCGGCCGGCCTGCAGACTGCTGGTCAGAACCGGGTCAAAATCCGACAGAGATGCCTCGGTACCGCGGCTGCCAAACAGAAATCCGGTATCCTGGATTGCTGAATCATAGATTGAGGGCACGCGCTGGGGATTTGCGAGCAGCGGATTGCCTGGAGACAGAAATCCCTGGTCATCGCGAATGATGGCCGCATTGCTGAGGGCCATGCGAATGCATTCGTTGAGCGTGACCGGGCGTTGTTCAACATCTTCGAGCGTCGTGATGGTTCGTGGGGAATTGAACAGTTCAGGATTGGTTTCCACCCCTTCCGGCTCGGCGGGATACTCAAGCGAAGTTGCATAGTCCCGATAAAAAGATGCACCGGATCCGTTCTGCACCACGTATTGCAGCGAACGATCGGGGGCCGCGCAGCCCTGACCGACCACTGCCAGCAGCAGTGCGGCCACGGTTGTCCGCTTCCACGAATTCAGTCTCACTCGATCAGTCTCCTGCTGGCGGGGTGCAGCACCGGAAATCTCAGCAGAGAGCCACGTCAGAACAACGCAGCACCCCGGCCGTCTGATGATGCCAGAAGCCTGAAGAGTCTGACAATCGGGATTCGCCCCCGGAACGAAGCAAAACCGGATCTTCCGCGGCGACCGTCCTCCGCATCGGCAGGGGTTGCCATGTTGGCGGGAAACCTGCCAATTCTGCCCGATGCCGGCCTGTCGGAGTTGAACCCGGGCCGTTCCTGAAGACAATCCGCCGTCCGTCACACTCTCAAGGAATTCCCGATGTCTACCCCCCCAATTACCCGCGAGAACCTCCCTGAGGGAGAAGTTCTCTGCAGTTACTGTACTGCCCGCTGCTGCCGTTATTTCGCGATGCAGATCGACCGGCCGACGACACGCCAGCAATTCGACCACATCCGCTGGTACATGCTGCATGGGCCGTTTTCCGTCTTCGTCGACGGTGACACGTGGTTCCTGATGGTCCCCGGCGACTGCAAACACATCCAGCCCGACTACCGCTGCGGGATCTACGAAACTCGACCGGACATCTGCCGCTCCTACACCACCGACGAATGCGAATACGACAATCACGGGGTCTATGACCAGTATTTCGAAACCCCCGAACAGCTCTGGGAATACGCCCTTGCAATTCTGCCTCCCGAACCTCGACGATCCCCGGAGTGTCCAGTCAGCCTGCCAATTCTGCAGGCGATCTAAGGAACCAGCAAAGTGAACGACCGGAAAATCCAGCGTATCAAACCGCAGACGCTTCGCGGATTTCGGGACTTTCTGCCCGATCAGATGATGGCCCGTGAGCAGTTGATCGACACGGCCCGCAGCGTCTATCGCAGCTACGGCTTCGCCCCGATCGACACCCCCGCACTCGAATACGCCGAAGTGCTCCTTGGAAAGGGCGGCGAGGAGTCCGACAAGCAGGTATTCAGATTCACAGACCAGGGTGAACGCGACGTCGCCATGCGGTTCGACCTGACCGTACCGCTGGCACGCTTCGCGGCTCAGTACATTCAGGAACTGGGCACGCCGTTTCGTCGGTATCACATCGGGCCTGTATGGCGGGGTGAACGCCCGGCCCGCGGCCGTTTCCGTGAATTCCTGCAGTGCGACTTCGACACCATCGGCACGCTCAGCAATTCCGCCGATATCGAAACCCTGTTTGTCATCAACGATCTGCTGGAACGCATCGGCATCGAACGCTTCACGATTCGTGTCAACAACCGCAAGGTTCTGAACGGCCTGCTTGAAGCCTGCGAACTGCAGAACTCATCCGTCGGTATTCTCCGCTGCCTCGATAAGCTCGACAAAATCGGTCGTGATGCCGTGCAGGCAGAAATGCAGGAAAAAGTCGGCATCCCCGCCGAAGCAGCCACCCGCGTTCTCGATATGGCACAGCTCAGCGGAGCTCCTGACCAGATCCTGCTGGCACTCGATCGCATGCTCGTCGGCAGCGCCACCGGACAGCAGGGTCTCCAGCACCTGGGGGAACTGTTCAGCTGCATTGCTCCATGCGGCTGGCCCGACGGACGTGTTGTGCTGGATGTTTCCATTGCCCGTGGACTCGACTATTACACCGGGACCATTTACGAAACCATACTCGGTGATCTCCCGGGAATCGGCAGCGTTTGCTCCGGTGGCCGCTACGACAACCTCGCAGAACTCTTCACTGCTCAGCAGCTGCCGGGGGTCGGAGCCAGCCTCGGACTTGATCGCATGCTCGCCGCCCTCGAAGAACTCGGCCGCACCCAAAAATCCAGCACCCCCGCACCAGTGCTCGTTACCATGTTCGACTCCGAACACATCTCCGATTACCTGCAGATGGGCCGAACGCTGCGGCGCGCGGGCATCGGAGCTGAAGTCTACCCCGAGGCGCGGAACCTCGGCCGCCAAATGAAATATGCCGACCGCCGCGGCTTTCGCTTCTGCCTGATCGCCGGACCCGACGAATTTGCCGCCAGCCAGTGGCAGATTCGCGATCTCCGACTTGGTACCCAGTCCTCCGTCAGCGCCGCCGATGTCCCCGCACACCTCCTCGCCCTGCTCGCTCAGCCCTGAATCGCACGCAGTCCACCGACTGCGACTCTCTCATGACCGAAAACCTCCCCTTTGAAACCCTGAAACACAAAACCCTCACCATCGAGGGCTATTCACGCGCAGCCGTCCAAAGCTACTGGCGAATACCCGAACTTCGGATCGGCTTTGAACTCGGTGCCAGCCCGTGGGCCTTCATGGGGAACCGCACTTTCCTCGTCACTCACGGACACCTTGATCACCTCGCAGGACTCCCCGTCTTCGTCGCCAGACGCCGCATGATGAAGATGGAACCCCCGGTCATCTACCTGCCCGAGGAAATTGTGGAGGATGCCTGGCGAGTGCTCCGCGCCTGGCAAAAACTCGATCGCGGACGCATGGTCTGCGAACTCATCGGAGTCAAACCCGGAGACACCATCAATCTCTCCCGAGAACACCGCTTCACCGTCTTTCCCACTCGCCACACCGTCCCTTCAGTTGGCTACATCGTCTACGATGTCCGCAAAAAACTCCGATCCGAATTCTCCGGACTCACCGGTGACCAGATCCGCGACATCCGCATGCAGGGAATCGAAGTCTCCGCCGAATTCCTCACACCGCTCGTCTGCTTCACCGGCGATACCGCCCCCCACGGACTCGATGCCCATCCCGATGTCTACACCAGCAACATCCTGATCACGGAAATGACGTTCTTCCGACCCGCCCATCGCCGTGAAAAAATCCACAAATTCGGCCACATGCACCTCGACGATCTCCTCGACCGCGAACAGCGATTCCAGAACGAACTCATCATCCTCGCACACCTCAGTACCCGCACCCCCCCGGAAGAAGCCATCAGAAGACTGGACCAGGTCCTCCCCGCATCCCTCCGTTCCCGCGTTAAACTCTGGGTTTAACCCCGGACGCCCGGATTTCCTGATTGCGGAATGCCGTTCGCATCTCTGACCAGTCTGCAAAGGAAATCGAGGATTTTCTGAATGCATTGATCCCGATTTCTGAGCGTCGGGACCATAAGCGCGCGAATTCGCACACTTGCGCGCGTTTTTTCCGCACGCAGGTGATCTGAGTGTATCCAGGGTTGAGTACAGCATCCGCGCCATGATGAAGTGTGGCCGGAGTTTTCGGAGGGGTTCATGGCGACGGCCAATTCGATCAGCTTGATGATTGTGGAAGACGACCCCGATTTCCGGGAAACGTGTGCTCGCTGGATGACTCGAAAAGGGCATTCGGTCGCGGCCGCAGCCAACGGTCATGAGGCTCTGGAGCTTTGCGATCGCCGGACCTTTGACGTGGCGATTGTGGACATGAACATGCCTGGTTTGACGGGCCTTGAGGTGCTGGAGCGACTCAAGGCTTCTCAGGTGGAGACGGAGGTCCTGATACTGACGGGGCAGGGGACGATTGAGAGTGCGGTCAACGCGATGAAGCTGGGGGCCTGCGACTACCTGACGAAGCCCTTTCCGATGGACGAGCTGGAGCAGCGGTGTCTGATGGCATGGGACCGCAGCCGCCTGCAGCGAGAGAATCGGCAGTTAAAGGCGATCATCGAACGCTCGCATCCGCCGGTACGGATCATTGGCGAGTCAGCGCGGATGAAGGAAGTCTTTCGGCTGATCGACCGGGTCGCTCCGACGGACAAGCCGGTCCTGATTCAGGGCGAAAGTGGCACCGGAAAAGAGCTCGTCGCCAGGGCATTACAGCAGCGCAGTCACCGGGCAGGTCGCCCATTTGTCACCATCAACTGCGCCGCACTCCCGGAACAGCTGGTTGAAAGCGAGTTATTTGGGCATCGCAAGGGGGCGTTTACGGGAGCCAGCGAGGACCGTGCGGGTTTGTTTGAGGTGGCGGACGGCGGAACACTTTTCATTGACGAGATAGGGGAGCTGCCCGGGTCGCTCCAGCCCAAGCTCCTGCGGGCACTTGAAGACGGTTCCATCCGCCGTGTCGGATCGCATCGGGAACGGCGGGTGGATGTTCGTCTGATTGCCGCCACCAATCGCAATCTGGCTGAAGAGGTCTCTGCGGGTCGTTTCCGGGAAGACCTGTACTACCGCATCAACGTGATGTCGCTGGAACTGCCGCCACTGCGGCGCCGTGATGGTGACATCGCCCTGCTCATCCGTGAATTCCTCGGCCCAGCATGGACAATCAGCGAACAGGCGGCTCGGGCGATCGAAGCCTACCACTGGCCTGGCAACGTCCGGCAGCTCAAGAACGCGGTCGACCGTGCTCAGATTCTTGCCAACGACCATCACATCACGATCGACGACCTGCCGGCTGAAGTGGCCGACCCCGGTGGACTCGCAGGCCCGCATGCGTCCGGCAACGGCGTCGCACAGGGAACATCATCCGGCAGTCTCTACGGCACAGTGCGGGCTCCCGTTAGTCCAGCCCACCAATGGCCGCAGCCCACCGCCCCCCAGAGCTCCGCGATGGCTGCATCCATCCGCCTGGAAGATCTCGAGAAAGCACACATCCTCGAAATCCTCCGCCAGCAGAACGGCAATAAGGCACGCGCTGCCAGAATGCTGGGTATCCACCGCCGCAAGCTCTATCGACTGCTTGAACGCCACGGCATCCACGAAGAACGACCAGCTGCCGCGGATTCATCAGCCACAAACGCCTGAAGCAGTCACTCTGCAGCACGCCACTTTCTGGCATTTCTCCCGTTCCCTCTGTAGTATTCCGGGAGGTAATCAAGTTTCTGCTTCGCCCTCAGCACCAGTCTGAAGTCCCATGCCCCAGTCTGCATTTCGGCGTTTGCTGCATTCCACATTCCTCCTGCCCCTGCTGGCCGCTTCTGCCACGGCCTCCAATCCGCCCGGCGCTGAGAATAACTGGCACCAGTGGCGCGGCCCGGCCTCCACGGGTCAGGCGGCTGAGACTGCCAGGCCACCTTTACAGTGGAGCGAATCTGAAAACGTCGCATGGAAGCTGGATCTGCCCGGTGAAGGCAGTTCCACCCCGATCATCTGGAACGATCTTGTCTTCGTACTTTCGGCTGTCGCCACCGACAAACCAGCTGAAACTCCAATCGCCCCCCACCCTGACGCCAAGACTCTGCCTCCCAACGTCTATTACCGTTACATCGTTACCGCAGTCGACCGCGCCAGCGGCATGGTTCGCTGGCAGAAAGTCGCCGCTGAAGAACTGCCGCACGAAGGGAAACACAACACCCACACCTATGCTGCAGCGTCTCCGGTGACCGACGGAGTCAGGCTCTACGCCTCCTTCGGCTCCCGCGGCATTCACTGCTACACCCTCGACGGCAGACTGCTCTGGTCCAGGGACCTCGGCGACATGCGGACTCGCTTTGCCTGGGGTGAAGCAGTCACTCCAGCACTCGCCGGAGACCTGCTGATCGTCAACTGGGACCAGGAAGAAAACTCCTTCATTGTGGCGCTGAAGTCCGAGACCGGCGAAGAAGTCTGGCGGCAAGCCAGGCCGGATGAGAAAACCTCCTGGAATACCCCGCTGATTACCGAAGTCAACGGCCGACTGATCGCTGTCGTTAACGGCTCCGGCAAAGCCCGCGCCTACGACGTCAGCACCGGCGACGTGCTCTGGGAATGTGGCGGGCAGACCACCAACGCCATCCCCTCGCCACTGCGTTTTCAGGACGTCGCAGTCTGCGTCAGCGGATACCGCGGAGCTGCCTCCTTCGCCATCCCGCTCAATTCCACCGGCGACATTACCGGGTCAGAAAAAATCCGCTGGAGCTATCCCGAGGGCACTCCTTACGTGCCCTCGCCATCCTCCAGCGGCAACCGCCTGTACTTCACCGGGGGCCTCGGCGATATCCTCACCGTCCTCGACCTGACCACCGGGAAACCGATCGGCGACAGGATCCGCCTCAGCGGCGTCGGCAACTGCTACGCATCTCCGCTGATCGCCGATGGACGGGTCTACATCATCGGCCGCGAAGGCGGAGCTGTCGTCCTGCAGGACACTGCCCCTTTCGAAACACTCGCTCGCTGCAAACTCGAAGGAAACTTCGACGCCTCACCCGTGGCCGTCGGCAATCAACTGTTCCTGCGAAGCTGGAACCGCCTGTACTGCATCGCTGAATAATCCTCAGCGATTGATGCCCACATAAAAGCTGAACACCTGCTCCCGGTCACCCGGTTCGGATGTGATCGGGAAAGCGAAGTCAAACGCCAGCGGCACCGGGCCCATCATCGGAATGGCAATTCGCGCACCAAAACCTGCCGTCGCTCGAAACTCACTCAGCTGCACTTCGTCATCCACGGTACCAAAGTCAGAAAACACCACCATGCTGATCATGTCGTCCGCCGTCAGCGGCAGACGGTATTCCACCGTTCCGAGCGTCTGAAAGATACCACCCAGCGAAAAACCGGTGGGATCACGCGGTGTCACACCGCGGAACCGGAAACCGCGGAAGGATGAATAACCACCCGCGTAATAGCGTTCGAAGACCGGCGTGTCGTCTCCAGCCCACCCCAGTGCACCGGCAAGCGTCAGCACCTGCCGACCACTCCCGTCAGGACGACTGTGCAGCGTGAAGTACTGGCGAAATTCCGTGTCAACCTTCGGGAACGTGAAGTCGTTGAAGGCCTGTTCATAGCCCACATCGAAAAAGTGTCCTTCGCCCGGCAGCATCGGGTTGTCCCGAGTGTCGTGAGTCAGCGAAATGCGGCCGGTCGACAGAAAGCTGTGCCCCACCAGCGGCTGCACGATCGCAGGAGTCGGCTGACGCACCTGACGCATTTCCACATCTTCCAGACGGAGCGCAACAGCGGTGCTCCACTCCGGCGTCAACTGACGTCCAATACCCACTCGACCACCCAGACGATCTTCAGTCCAGTCCTGGTAGTATCGATTGAAGTAGAAACCACTCACCGAAAGGCTGTAGTCGGAATACATGAAGTACGGGTCTGTCCACGTCAGCGCATAACGACTCACCTGGTTACCCGGTGCCGCCTCAAGACGGAATCGCTGACCACCTCCACGCCACGCACGTCCCTCCAGCACATCCGCCCAGGAAGTTGGCGGACGCAACAGATCAAAGTTGCTCTCGTCCCAGACGAAGTTGCCCACCACACCCGCGTTGCTGTTCACACCGGCCCCGAACATGAGCCGACCGGTCTGCCCTTCACTGGCATTCACGTTCAGATCCACCCAGCCGGGTGGAATATCCCGGAATTGATTGCGATAAGGGCTTTCGTTGATCAGCTGGTCCTCACGCGTCGGTGCTGCAATGTCTCCGGGTCCTGGATTCTGCCCCCGGATGACGTACTCGTCGTCAGCCTGCGGCCCGCCAGCCGCCATCAGCAGCGGTGGCTCTTCCGTGGTGGCAAACAGATCTGCAGGATTCAATGTCCGGAGCGTCTGCGGGAGGGCTTCAGATCGGAGCATGTCACCCCCGGCCAGCATTTCAGACGGTTCTGCCGCACCCAGCCCCCAAACGTCCTCGCCCACACCGCTGGTATGCTGAGCAGCGAAGTTCTGAGGCTCCGAGCGAGCAGTAAAAATTGCGGCGGCGGGCCGTACTGCGGACTGCCGCACGGCCTCCGCCCGTACCTCTGCTTCCGCAGGCTTCGCACTGCCGACACCTGGTCCCGAAGTCGCCGGATGACCAGCTTCGGATTGACTCTCTGCAGGAGTCTCCTGCGACGGCGTTCCGGCAGCAGCCCCGGTCAGGATCCCGCCAAACAGATCGTCATAGTTTCCAATCTCACTGACCCGCACAGCTCGTTGCGATTCCTGATCCACAGCCTGCACAAAACGAGCTGTCCAGTCTGATTCTCCACCGGCAGGCCCCTGACCACGGACGATGCCGGACAGAGAAGCAATGCTGGTCTGCTCAGGATCCACCGGTGTCGTTTCGAATTGGATGTTGGGGTCAAACAGCCCACTACCTTTCAGACGCGACTGACCTCGCCGGATCCGTTTGGGATCCGCAAGGTCCCCTGGCTGCACCTGAATGCGGTCGAGAACAACAGTGTGCTTTGTGTGCGGATAGTCGCCTTCGAAATGCACGTTGATCTCACGAATGTACCGTGGACGATCCTCGTCAATTTCAAATACCAGATCCACAATCCCTTCCTGCTCGGTAAATCGCGGCACGGGATTCACGGAGGCAAAGAAATGTCCCAGTTCACCGTAATACCCCAGCATTCGCTGGACGTCTTTGTTCAGCGGGAGTGAACTGAATTTGTCGCCGGGCTGCAGTTTTGAGTCTTCACTCAGCCGCGCCGTCGGAATGATGCTGTTGCCTTCATACAGAATGCTCCGCACCTGATACCGACGCCCCTCGGTGATGGTGTACAGCAGTTCCACGTCAGAACGATCGTCTGAAAAACGCGGCTCTGCCGTGACCTCCACATCGAAATAACCAACGCTGCGGTAGTAGGCCTTAAGCGATTCCACATCTGATGGAATCGTGTCCGGGTTGTAATGGCCGCCCCAGAGCAGGAAAGCCTCCTTCGAGATCAGGTTCTTGCGGAGCATCGCGTCTGACCAGAACTGGTTGCCCTGGAAATTCCGCTCCTTCACCTGAACCTTTGGCCCCTCCTGGATATCGAAAACGACCTCCCGGTCGCCCGGCTTCGAACCCTTCGTGAGCGTCACCTTGACGAAAAAGTACCCTTTGTCCCGGTACTCCTGCTCAATTCGCCGTACCGCCTCCTGGTTTGCCACATAGTCAAAGGGACTTCCAGCCTTCAACCCTGTCCATGCCTCAAGATGCTTCAGCTTGATCTTTTTGTTCCCGCGGAATACCACCCGCTGAACAATCGGACGCTCCTTCACCACAAATACCAGCACCAGACCGTCAGGAGTTTCGTCAATCCGCTCCCGCACCTCGAAAAACCAGCGGGTATTCAGCAGCGATCGTTTGTCCTCACGCAGAAGTTTTTCCGTGACCGTCCGATGCGGTTGCGACTGAATCTTCTGCAGGATCACCGACTCGGGAATCGTTTCATTTCCTTCGACTCGCACATCCACGATCACTCGGCCACCACCGGATTCAGCGTCTTCCTCGGCGGGCGATGTGATTGAAGCATCCTGGACACTCTGAACCGCCGCGGTGGCAGTTGTGGGGCCCACCGCCACAATCGCGAGCAACAGCCAGCAGGCGCATACGCCCGCTGCTCGCGGCTGCCGCGGTCTTTTTTCCGGCGATTTCAGCATATCCGGGCTCGGTCAGAGTCGACACAGGTTTCGGGCCGAAAATCCCCCTCTCGGCGGATTACCGCCGCAGGATTGCAGATTTCCCGCTTTCAACTCAAGACGAATCCGGCACCAATCCGCATTCAGGCGGTGCCAGAGGGCAGGTAAGCCCCCATTAACCACCGAAAATCGGCAAAGATAGGGTGGCCAGCCTCGGAGCGCGGTGCTGCGCACGTCAATCACCGGAATCAGCCGATCTCATCGCCGCCAGCGAGGCTGGTCTCAATCAGCACGCGGCATGCCGCGAACCACAGCGGTGATCACGCCAAGCACCTGCCGGGTGGTTGGGGTATAACTGCCGGGGATGAGTGGCACCAGCTGTCCTGCACCCTCACTGACCACGCAAATGATCAGCGAGTGGCGGTCATCCAGTGCAGCCACGTGGGCGCCGTTCGCCAGAGGCAACTCGGAATCGATGAGCAGAAAATCACCACTGGCGATGTTGAGGGCGTTGAACGCACTGCCTTCAATTCGCAGGCAGCCGATCGATCGTCCCTGGAACATGGAGTGAAAGCTGACGGTTTCTTCGGTACTGACCGCCGGCTGAACAGGACCACTGGAGGCCGCAGAACCGATGTAACGCACTGCCAGTCGCTGCTGGTTGCCGTCCGCCAGCTGGATCGCACGGGACATGTTCTGCCCGCGCATAATCAGCCCCTTTCGCTCAAGCGCACGCAGATGACACATCACGCCGTTGGGCGAACGAATGTCAAACTCCAGACCAATCTCACGCACCGTAGGCGCAAAGCCACGGTTCAGGATCTTGTCCCGCACAAAGTCGTAGATTTCTCGTTGTCTGCGCGTGAGGTTCAGACGTCGACCGTCCGCACCCGACTGATGTCCGCCCGACCCCGAGGCCCGAAGCTTCCCCACGATGTTGATGTCCCTTTTTACCCGGATTCTGCCACACTTTCAGATGGACAACCGAAATCAAAATTGCAGGCGCGTACATACCAGGTACGACGCAGATACACGCCAAAACCAGGTGTTGAGGAATTCAGGTGCCCCGCGACGGATTGCCCCGCAGGGCTGAATGCCCTCTCAGTGGGATACCCCCGTTGAACTAACGGTTTTTGCCCATCAGACTAGCAGTAGAATCTGGAAAGAAAACCCGAATTCCCGGAACTTTTCAGTGATGGTTACGGATCAGCCAGAAGCCCACGCAGCAAGTTTCAACCATCGCTCTAAAACACTCGATCCGTTCCGTTTTTTCTATGATAAAAGGGTGTGAAATCGGCTGTGTGCGAGTGCCGCACAGTTTGCAGCAATCAGCCGCCGAATATCAGAATCCACTGCTGTTTTGTTCAGTCACACTGCGGGTGTTCAGGGTTCCTGACGCAGCAGGAGTCTTGCCAGTGGCACACCGGATATCTCCACGCGAACCTGCTCTGTCCATTCCTGCGTTGTTTGTCTCAATTCCGGACGCAGATCCGCAAGCCGATGCAGCAGCAACAATCGTTCCGGCGGTGCACCGCCCGCCTCCGCATACAGGTACGGCTGAAGCCTGATCCGGCGCTCACTGACGATCGGTACCAGCAACTGCAGATCGCTGAGCTGATACGGGTGGCTCACCGGGGCGACATGGACGACTGCACCTTCAGGCACCTGTTCCCAGAACCGACCGTTGAGTGAATCGCTCCAGTAGCAGGCCTCCAGCCCGAGTGCTGCAGCACCGCGATTGCCGCCGCAGAGTATGCCATACTGGTTAATTGCGAAGGGCTGCATGGTCCATGGCAGCGGGAGCAGAATCAGCAGCGCACCCACAGCAGCACTGCGAATCCAGCTGTGCTGCTTCGACATCAGTTCGGCCCAGCCACGGGCGGCGAAGACGGTGATGCCGAGCAGGCTGGGAAGAAACAATCTGACGCCATCGTAAACCGGCACGCCTGGCAGCGAAAAGACGATCAGCGGCACGGCCGACACAAGCAGCAATAAATACTCCGAGCGCTCCGGTCGGCAACGCTGGAAGGCTCTGAGAACCAAACCGGCGACGGTCCAGAGGGGCAGGGAGCAGGCCATCAGCACCCACGGATAGTGCCACGGGACGAGTCGATCTTCGTAACGGACTCCGAGATACCAGCAGTACAGGATGCTGCGATTGGTGGTGCGCCCCAGGTACTGCAGCGAGTGCTGCAGCGGGTCCTGCCAGAGCCACGGCCAGCCAGCAAAGGCAACGACGACTCCCGCGACGGTCCAGATCATCAATGGTCGCAACGCCTTTTGCCGGTGCAGCAGAAGGCTCCAGAGAACCACTGCGGGCGGCAGCAGGATTCCCTGGACTTTGGTCAGCAGCAGCAGTCCCCAGCAGATCCCGGCGAGCAGTGCCTGACGATTTGTGGGTGGGCTGTTTTTTGTCCACCATGCCAGCAGCGGGATGGTGGCGACGGCCCATGCCAGATTGGTACAGGTTTCAAGCGCTGCGATTCGTGCATGTCCAACCAGCAGCGGCATGCCGGTCAGCAGCAGTGCCACGATGATCGCAGTGGGACTGCCAAACCTGCGACGACAATACTCCGCCACCAGCATCACGGTGAAACCGAAGGCGATGGACGAGCCCAGTCGAGCGGCGGCAACGTTATACACGGCCTCACCCGTACCAGGTATCAGCCAGCCGAGCCACTCGTGAGCACACCCGAGGATGAAGCGACCGAGGGGCGGATGATCAGGGAGATGCTGGGGTTCGCTGAAGACCTTTTCCGCAGATTCCGGCGACCACAGCAGCGGGCCGTAGTCACCAAAGGCCCTTGCGAGACGGACTCCCTGTTCGATATTGAAGGACTCGTCAAGGGTGAGTCCAGGGCCTTGCGGAAGAGAGGACTGGCAGAGTCCGGGATTGACGAGGAGTGCGGCGGAGCAGGCAGCGTGGAGACCAAGAAGCAGAGAGAGGAGTGCTGGGGAACGCATGCATCGGGTCTTTTCAGGCAAGCCTACATATTGGTTTTTGTATCCCCGCCTGTACCACCGGCCACTTTCTGGAGAGCCGCATTGAGTTCACGATCGTACCTGTGATCGCGGCTGTAGATGCGGAAAATCAGGAAGCTGGTGGGCAGGTTTTTGAAGAGTTCGTCGTCATCAAGCACATGCGAGAGGCCGCTGGCAGGGTCATACCAGTAATTCTGTTTGCCGGCCGGTCTGCGGGCGCTGGGGCGATGATAGTGCCGGGCCACGTCGATCCGCAGGGGGATGTCGCGGAGCTGCTTCGGCAATGCATCTCTGACGCGGCGTTCCACAAGATCCGGTTCGGAGAAAATAGTGGTGCTTTCGGCCTGACCACTGTGAAAGTGCATGGTGCGTTCACAGGCCATCCGCCACATCTCTTCACGATTGAAAATCGCCCGCCAGTGCAACCCGAGATCACGCAGGGTGGGATCGCTGCTGGAGGCCCAGCGGGACACATCAATCAGGAAGGACGTCTCTGTGAGTCCCTGGTAGGCGGTCAGATGTTCCAGCGGATTGCCGGGGAAGAGCCGTTTCATGGTCTCCGCGAAATGATCCTCAAGCGCTATGTCGATGCCGCGAACGGTGCGATGGAAGTAAATCGTGCGGAAAAGATTGGCCCGGGTTTCGATGAAGTTGATCAGCGTTGGCAGACCGCGGGAATGAATCGTCAGCCCGTTCTCCGTGAAAAAGCTGTAGTGAATCAGACGCGAAATATCGAAGGCCTTCGTGTTGTAGCCCGACATGTAAGCGTCACGAAGCACGAAATCCATGTTGTCAACGGTGTAGATGCCACTGAAGAGCGACCGCAGCTTGCGGAGCCAGTCCGGCTGGCCTTCAGTATCGTCGGCCTGGCCGGATGGACGGCGAATGAGCCATGCAACCTGCACGGGATCAAGCTCTTCCAGTGGCTGCAGACGCCCGTTGGGGTTCCGCCGAATACGGCGAATCAGATCACCAAGTTCATGCTGAATGATGTGGCTGCCGATGTCTTCGTGCGTGAGCCCGAACTGATCAAGGTAATGGTCGTCGAAGAAATGACCGAATGGTCCGTGGCCAACGTCGTGCAGCAGTCCGGCAATTCTCACGAGGCTTTCAACACACGCTCGGGAAGGCACATTGCGACAGACCTCGCACAGCGATTCATACCACGCCTGAACCGTCACCGACCCCAGATGCATCACCCCCAGCACATGCTGAAATCGCATGTGCTCGGCGGAAGGGAACACCCACCATGCCGTCTGCAACTGGTGAATCTGCCGCAGCCGCTGAACCCACGGATGATCAATCAGCTCCTGCTCGGAAGCCTCGCCTGACGGCAGACCCTGGCGGGAGATGAAAGGGATGTAACCATGAATCGGATCGTGCGAAAGACTTTCCGAATTGAAGTCGCGGACCATGGAGCGAACTTTTCTGAGCGAATAGAGGCCGAACTGAGGAGCGTGAATGATAACGCTGCACCGAAATCAGCACATTTGGAATCCCGGCCCGGAGCATTCATTTCTCCAGAAAGACAGGGCTGCCAACAACGCTGTGCACCAGTTCCCGGCAGCCACCCCGGACATCCCTGAGCCGAACAGCTTCACGTCGCAGCCACTCCAGTTCACTCCATGCCAGCGAACGCCCCGCACCGTAGGCCGCAAAATGCCTGAGCATGCTGAATATCACCTGCTCCTGATAATCTTCCGCAAGATATCTGCGAAATGCAGCCGCATCGGAAACCCGTGCACCGCCAGGCAGCAGCGAACTGGCATCAACAGCATCACTGCGAAGTCGGCCACCAGCATCGAACTGCTCCAGCGGCAAACCCCATGGGTCAATACCGGCGTGGCAGCCGGCACATCCGGGCTGATTGCGGTGACGCTCCAGCTTCTCCCGGAGCGACAGACTTGTGTCATCCTCCCTGAGCTGTGGAACATTCGGCGGCGGATCCTCGGGAGGTTCGGCAATGATGCGGCGAGCCAGCCAGGCGCCGCGACGAATCGGATTGGATTCACGACCGTTTGAGAGTCCGGCGAGAATTGCGGCCTGCGTCAACACACCACCCGCGTCCGGAGCAGACACGGAAACTCGAGTAAACTCAAAGCCCGTTTCAGGCCGCACGGCAAGGCCATAGTAGGCGGCAGTCGCATCATTCAGCATGCGGAAATCGGAGCTCACCAGAGCTGTCGGTGGCAGGTCGTGACGAATCAGCTCCTGCAGATACTGCACCGGCTCTTCCCGCAGCTGGCGACGAGCCTCCCGTGTGAGCCGCGGGAAGCGACGGGAGTCGACGCTGAGCACATCAAAGCGGTCAAGACTAAACCACTCAGACGCCAGCGTGGCAACCCCGCGACTGAACCTCGGATCAGCAATCAGCCGCTCCGTTTGCCCCCGCAGCTGCGCCCGCAGCTGTCCGGATGCGGCAAGGTCCAGCAGAGTCTGGTCGGGCGGTGAGTTCCAAAGGAAATAGGACAGCTTCGAGGCGAGTTCCCAGTCGTTCACCGGCTCCGGCTGGGGACCAGCGCTGTCTTCGATGAGAAACAGAAACTGCGGCGAGGCAAGGATCACGGCCAGAGCATCCTTGAGGGCTTCAGTGAACGCTGACCCACCGGTTCGCGACTCACGCCAAACGGCCAGTGCCTGATCAACTTCTGAATCCAGCACCGGCCGCCGGAAGGCACGAGTGGCAAACGCCTGCAACACCTCCCGAGCATAACGGCTGGCGGAACTCTGCGGCTGTACCGCGACCTCCGGAGACTCACTAAGGGCCGCCTGACGCAGCGGCGAATCGGGCAGGATGCGGCGATGTGTTTCCGGTGGCCAGACACTGTAGTAAGGACCCTCGAAGGTGATCGACTGAATCAGCAGCCGTGGGAGATCACGGCCGTCCGTGTACTCACTCCGAACTCCAATTTCGCGCACACCGGCCAGATAGTTCACATTGTCCTTTTCGACTTCCGGGGCGGGATAGTCATTGATTGCCCCATGAAAGACGTAATCGGACAACTGCTCCGAGGTCACCTTCTGCGGCTGTTCAACCGGAGCAAGTGTGCTGCCACAGTCCCGCCGCAGTCCCAGATGCACTCCCAGCCAGACGCTCCGCTGTTCAAACGCGGAATATTCACGGGCTTCGCTGCTCTGTTCCGCGAGCGGCGTCAGCAGCAGGCGTCGCACAGCCTTAGCCGGGGCGCCGCTCAGCTGGAATCCAGAGGGGCCAGCGGGCAGCCGGGTCTGAAACAGGGCAAATACCTGTTCGTCGGCAGCCAGAATCGGGCCGGGATTATCAGCGGCTGCCCAGCCCTTTTCGAGCCGTCCCTCGCAGTGGCGACCATCGGGCAGCACCAGCTGAAGCGGCTCGTTGCCGTCGACGGGACCACGAACCACATCCAGTTGATAAATTCCGGTCTGAGGCAGGTCCAGCGAAGGCCATTGCCCATCGGCACCACGTTCAACGACCAGCGTCTGCCCGGATGCCCCGGCAGCAGCAGGTGCGGCCGCGGCCGGGGCCGTACCCGGCTCAAGCAGCAGACAGTCAACATAGCGTGCCGCCCGAACCGTCACCCGAAATTCACCACGGTCGGGCAGTTCCCGCAGAGAAATCTTGAAATTCGCCCGAGGTCCGTAGGTGCTCGATTCGCCGAAAATTTCCGAACCGGGGATGGCCGGTCGCAGCAGCAGGCCGCCGGGAATCGTCTGCCAGGCACTCCCCTTCGGATAGCCCGGATTGCCCCGCATGCAGGCAAACACCGCGTGATGGATGCTGTCAAATTCCCGCCACTCGCGGATCGTGTCGTTCCCCACGTAACCTTCGATAAAACGGAACTTCCTCTGCATCTGGTGCGGTATGAACGCGAACGGCTTGTGCGGCGCAAGTTCAGTCACCTGAAAATCCGCGTTCGGCAGCAGTTCGCTGTTGGCCCCCAGAATCAGCTGATCCGGACAGGGCTGACGGTTGACGCCACGGCCAAAATCCATGCGGAACGACTGAATCACCGGCACGCTGGTTTCATCCACCAGACAGGCATCCAGCGCCTGGCGGGCAATGTCAAAACAGGCTTCGATTTGCAGCGGAGCCAGCGACAGGACCTGCTCGTTGTTGCTGAAACCATCACGCGATGGAGCATCCGGCGGCAGAATCTCCGTGAAATCCTCCCGCACACCCAGCAGGTCCTGCAACGTGTTGCGGTACTGGGCAACGGTCAGCCTGCGCATGGCTCCGTTCTTCTCCGGAGGTCGCCTGGCCGCCTCGAGCAGCACGCCGTCAATCCAGCTTTCCAGCCGGCCGCGAGCAGCAGCGGAAAGCGGCGGTTCGTCTTCCGGGGGCATTGTGCCGGCGGAGATCTGGCGGCGTACGTTTCTGAGCAGGCCCAGCTCACGCTCGGTCGGCTGCGCCTGCAACTGGTCCAGCCGTACTCCCGATTCCGCCTTGTCCCCGCCGTGACAGCGAATGCAGTGCGTCTCCAGCACTGGCCGGACACCGCTGACAAAATCATCCTCCGCCACCGACTGCTGCCCGAACGTACCCAGCACTGCGGAAACAACAGTCAATACCCACAACAGCCACTGCAGCACTGGATCTGAACCTGCAGGTTCCTGCGGCAGGCAAGGGGTGTCAGAAACCGTCATGGAGGGTGTCCGGGGAAGGCGGGAGAACTGCGACCAAAAACCGGCGGGACAGACACACTAGCCAGGTTGCCTCGAAATGGCAACCTGCGGCCGTGGCAATCGTGGCGGACCTGCGGGACCGGGCGAGATGCGGCGGAAGCCCCGCAACACTCAATGCCCCCCCGACAGCAGCCGCCAACGATCGTCGACCGCTGGTCTCACGTTCAGCGGCAGCGCCCAAACACCCAAAAACACTGGTGTTGCAAACCCCGACTCCGGACCTCGCGAATGCCCCACTCTCCCAAACAGCACCTGGGATTGACCTGCTGCCCGATTTTCAGCACACTCTGCGGCTTTCTAAATGCTCTCGGCAGCACCTGCCGGTGTTCGCAGTTTTAACCAGACACAGCGTGTATCGCATGAATTCAGGTCCCAAACCCGACCGACTGGAACTGGCGCGACTGGAGAAGCTGGAGAAGATCCAGTCGCTTGGTCTCGATCCCTGGGGCAGTCGTTTCGATAATCACGAAGCGTTATCCGCATTGCGCGCACGATGTCCGGAGGAATCCGGCGTGGATGGCGAAGTCGTGCGGGCAGCGGGAAGAATCATGGGTCGCCGCAAGGCGGGCAAGCTGCGATTCATCGATCTGCAGGACCAGACCGGAACGATTCAGCTGCTGTGTTCGCGGGGCGAGATGTCAGACGAGCAGTGGGAGTTGGTGAGTGCGCTGGATGACGGCGACATTGTCGGAGTGGACGGGCCGCTGCGACGAACCAACACGGGTGAGGTCTCCATCTTCGTGCACCGCCTGCACATCCTCTGCAAATCACTCGCACAACCCCCCGAAAAATTCCACGGCCTGAAGGACGCCGAGATTCTTGTTCGCCAGCGGTACCTCGATCTGATCTACACCGAAGGCGTGCTGCAGCGGATGCTCAAACGATCCACCATCATCGACTCCGTCCGCCAAACCCTGCGGAAACATCGGTTTCATGAGGTGGAAACGCCGGTGCTGCATGCGATTGCCGGTGGTGCGGCCGCCCGACCTTTCATCACCCACCACAATGCTCTCGATATGCCCCTGTTCCTCCGCATCGCGCTGGAACTGCACCTCAAGCGGCTGCTGGTAGGCGGCATTGAACGCGTCTATGAAATCGGCCGCGTATTCCGGAACGAAGGCGTTGACGCCACGCACAATCCGGAATTCACGATGATCGAGATCTATCAGGCGTACGGCAATTACGAGACGATGATGGAGCTTACCGAGCAGATCGTGGCGGACGCCTGCGTCGCAGTGAATGGCCGGCTGCAGATTCCGTGGAACGGTGACACCATCGACCTGACCCCGCCATGGCCCCGCCGCCGCTATGCCGATTTATTCCGCGAACATGCCGGCTGCGATATGCGTGACGAAGCGGCGGTCGCCGCCATCGCTGCAAAGCTCGGCATCGATACAGCAGGTGTGCACCCGGACGTGCTGATCAACGAAGTCTTCGAACAAACCGTGGAAAAACATCTGCAGGGACCGGTATTCGTTATCGACTACCCCGCATCGCTCTGCCCACTCACCAGACGCAGCGCCACCGACCCCACCATTGCAGAACGGTTCGAGCTGTACATTCGGGGCATGGAACTGGCCAACGCCTACACGGAACTCAACGATCCCAGGCTGCAGGAAGAACTCTTCCGCACCCAGCTGGCAGGCCAGTCCGAAGAGGACTCCATGGCGAAAATGGATCATGACTTTGTTCGAGCGCTGAAGGTTGGCATGCCCCCCGCAGGCGGACTCGGAATCGGCATCGACCGCCTCGTGATGCTGCTCACCGACAGCCGCGCCATTCGTGATGTGATTTTCTTCCCGCTCACGCGGCATGAACAGCCCGCAGGAACCGGGACAAGCGGAACACAGCGTTCAGCGAACGCGGCCGAAACGGACGGCGGCTGAGTCGATTGACGCAGGTAATGGAGTGCTGAAAAATGTACAAATTGCTGCTCTGCATGCGGTACCTCAAAACTCGCTACATCGCACTCGCATGCATCGTGAGCGTGATGCTGGGCGTGGCCACCATGATCGTTGTCAACAGCGTCATGGCGGGATTCAGCACCGAAATGCGGGACCGGCTGCATAACTTCCTGTCAGATATTGTCATCGAATCCCGCGGCACGGAAGGTATTCCGGACGCAAACGCTCAGATCGAACGCGTGCGGCAGGCCGCCGGAAACTACATCGCCGCCGTGACCCCGACAATCGAAATTCCGGGGATGATGACCTTCACGGATCCGTGGAGTGGCGAGACCTTCACCCAGCCCGTGCAGATCCAGGGCATCGACCCCGCCGGAAAAGCTTCCGTCGGTCCGCTGCATGACTACCTCGACAGCTTCAACCCCGTGATCGAAGACGGACAGGTTGTTCGTGAGTCGCTGCGGAAACCCGGCGAAACCGTCGGCTGGGAACTCACCGCAGAAGCCGCCGAACATCGCCGTAAAAATCAGGAGCGGCGGCGCATGTACCTCCGCGAAATCCAGTCGCTCGGGAATTCCCTCGTCTCTCCGCTGCAGCCCGCAGCATCAGAGCCCGCCCCCGCCAAACCCGCCGACGCCAGCACAACTCCACCGGAAACGCCCGAATTTGATTCACCGTCAGACACACCTCAGCAGGACCGCTCCACCGCTCCGGAATTCGACTCGCTCCTCGAATCACCGCCACCAGCGGACTCCGCCCAGCCGACGCCCGCAGCCACGGCACCAACTGACGAAGCCCCCGCAAACGCCGACGAACCCGGGGATGCCACGGGAGGCAATGTGTTCCTCGCCGATCAGGAGCCTGCAGATTCAATCCGTGAAGAACCCCTGGAAACGCGAGTCTATATCGGTGAAGGGCTGGTAAGCTTTCAGGTACGGGATGAAGACACCGGCCGCACTCGGAAGGTGATGATGGTGCAGCCCGGCGATGATGTGATCTTCAGTACCGTCACCGCGGGGCGGCCACCTGAGGTCATCAAGTTCCAGGCAACCGTTGTGGATTCCTTCCGCAGCGGCATGGGTGAATACGACGGGTCCATCGTGCTGATGAACCTGGAGTCGCTCCAGAAGAACCGCGGTATGCATACAAACAATGCCATCACCTCGATTCACATCAAACTGCACGACTACGCAGATGCTCCGCAGGTGCTGAAGGCCCTTGAACAGGCCTTCGAGCCGGGCCTCGTCTCCATTCGCACCTGGGAAGAAAAGCAGGGCCTGCTGCTTTCCGCCGTGGAAGTCGAAACAGCAATCCTGAATGTTCTGCTGTTCATGATCATCGCCGTTGCCGGATTCGGCATCCTCGCCATCTTCTACATGATCGTCGTTGAAAAAACGCGCGATATCGGAATCCTGAAATCGCTCGGTGCCAGTTCCTCCGGGGTCATGAGCATCTTCCTGTCTTATGGCCTGGGACTCGGAATCGTCGGAAGTTCAGCCGGCGTGGTGCTGGGACTGCTGTTTGTCAGATACATCAATGAAATTGAGGATGTCCTGAGCTGGATCACCGGGCGAAAGGTATTCGACGAAAAGATTTATTACTTTTTCGAGATTCCGACGAGCGTGAGTCCGTGGATGGTGTTCTGGGTGGCGGCAGGCGCAACGGGAATTGCGGTTCTGGCCAGCATTCTTCCGGCGCGGCGGGCGGCTCGACTGCATCCCGTACGAGCCCTGCGGTTTGAATAACAGCAGGTGATACAGGAGCTCCAGCGATGACAGGAACAGTGACCGGGACGTTAAAGGTGGGCCAGCCGCTGATTTCCGCGGATGCCATTTCCAAAACTTACGACAAAGGGCAACTGAAAGTCCCCGTGCTCCGAGGAGCCGGTCTCAGTGCCCAGCGAGGCGAATTTATCTCGGTGATTGGCCAGAGCGGCTCCGGAAAAAGCACCCTGCTCCATGTCATGGGACTGCTCGATTCGCCGGATGCCGGTGAAGTTCTGCTGGAAGGAAACCGCATCGACAACCTCGATCCCGCAGCTCGCGATCAGCTGCGAAATCATGTCTTCGGATTTATCTTCCAGTTCTATCATCTGCTCCCGGAACTCTCGCTGCTCGAAAACGTCATGGCCCCGCTGATGATCCGCCATTCGTTGATCGCGTTCTGGAAGAAACGCCGGGAAATCCGCGAAGCAGCAATGGACATCATCAAAGAAGTCGGACTCAGCCACCGACTGCGACATCGCCCTTCTGAACTTTCCGGCGGAGAAATGCAGCGGGGTGCCATCGCCCGAGCACTCGTGGCACGCCCCGAAATCCTACTCGCAGACGAACCCACCGGCAACCTCGATGCCGAAACAGGAGCCGGCATCATGGAACTCCTGCAACGACTCAATCGCGAACAGAAACTCACCATCATCATGGTCACACACGACGAATCCATCGCCGCTCAGGCCCACCGCACGGTGCGGCTGAAGGAAGGCCGCATTCAGGGCGTCGCGTGGGAAGACGCCGCTTAAACCCGCGCCGTCGACTGCATCCCCAGAAACCCCCCAGACCACCCCATCCTCCACAGT
>JBEAUF010000464.1:0-7815 GCA_041161565.1 Planctomycetota bacterium
GGGGATCGGGGGGGCCGCGGTGATGACTGCCGTGAGCAGAGCTCAGATACGGACGGAGGCTGCGGGTTTGGGCGTGTTTGGGGCGGCTTCAGTGTTGGCTGCGATGCCAGGGCTATTGCCGGCTGTGCGATTTCTGCTGTCGGGTGGAGAGCCGGCGGAAGTGCGGGAGCGCGCGATCTTCGTCCAGGTTTACTGGCGGTTGCGGCATCACATGGACCCCGTGGCGATCAGGTTTGAGCAGTGGTGTTATGCTGGGGTGTTACTGGCTGTTTGTCTGGTGTTGGGTGTTTGGCTGCTGAGTGGCTGGAGGCTGCGGGTGTTGTCCGGGTGTGGTGTCCTTCGTGAGTCTCTGCAGCGTCTGCTGTGGGTATTGACGGTGTCGCTGGCTGCCGCGGCAGGCGGGGTTGTGGTGGGCTGGCACGAGTTGCCTGTGGAGCACATGGGTGGTTGGCAGTGGCGAGGGAGTTTGCTGCGATTCTATCCGTTTCGTTTTTTTGACGGGTTGCTGCCCTGCGTGACTGCGATGATGTTGGTTATGACAACGGTGTCTTTTTTGCGAGGTGGGCAGCGGGGTGTTGATGTGTTCGGGGGGGGATCTCAGAGTTTTGTGGGAGGTGCCGGGCGCTGGCTTAAGGGAGCTGCCTGTCTGGCTGTTCTTTTTTCCTGGCCGTGGGGACTGGCATTGTGTTCTCGCCCTGCATCGCCGGCTGGTTACACAACGGCTGGCTGGCGGGACTGGCAGGCGGCCTGTTTGTGGCTGCATCAGAACACAGAGAGGGAATCGCTGGTGCTGACACCGCGGGAGTCCTTTGCATTCAAGTGGTTCTCCGAGCGCGCGGAGTATGTGAGTTACAAGGATTGTCCTCAGGATCCGGCGGGAATTGTGGAGTGGGATCGGCGGCTGTGGGCGGTGCATCAGTGGTCTGCGGCGAGTCTGAGAGACGGCCGGTATGACGATGCTGATCTTGCGCGTCTGCGGGAGTTGACGGAGTGCGACTACGTATTGATTCGCGGCCAGGAGCCGTTTGCAGCTGTTCCGGTATGGACCGGCGAATACTGGAAGATTTACCGAGTGAACCGGTTGAACTGACTGCTTCGGGAAAGGGAGTGCGTGAAATGGACGAGAGTTTTTCGAGCCGGCCGTCCTCGGAGTGGTTGTGCGAACCGGTAACGCCGGAGTTGATCAGGGATGTGCGGGCATTTTTGATGCGGCAGGGGACCTTTGAGTTTCCCCGTTTGTCGACGGGTTTGTTTTCGGCGGCTGCCGGCGAAGGCGCGGATTTTGAACTTTCGGGTTATCGCAGTGTCTGGGTGCGGGATAATGTGCAGATTGCGTGGGCTCATCTGGCCGCAGGGCTGGAGGCATCGATTCCAGTGAAGTGCATGCAGGCAATTGCAACGTTTTACCAGCGGCATCGGCATCGATTTGCGGAGATTGTTGAGGGGCGAGCGGATTTTCGAGAGCCCATGAATCGACCGCATATTCGTTTCAACGGGGCGGATCTGAGTGAGTTGCCGGAGAAGTGGGCACATGCTCAGAACGATGCCCTCGGATATTTCCTGTGGTTCACGTGTCGACTGGTTGAAGCTGGTGCAATAGGTCACGAACGGGCCTGGTGGGACGTCCTGAGTCTGCTGTTGCGGTTTTGGGAGAAAATCGAGGTCTGGCAGGACGAGGACAGCGGTCACTGGGAAGAGGTTCGCAGGATTTCGGCCTCGAGTCTGGGCTGCGTGGTGGGAGGGCTCAGGGAATTGCGGGGTTTGATGGAGCGTCGGGAGATTTCTTCTGCGTTGTCGCGGGGGGAGTATGGAGTCGACGTGGGGTATGTGGAGGCACTGTTGCAGCGGTGTGAATCAGCGCTCTGGGAGATACTCCCGGCGGAGTGCATCCAGCAGGAGGCGAGCAAGTGGCGGCGATTTGACGCGGCACTGTTGTTTTTGATTTATCCGTTGAATGTGGTGGGAGAACGGCGGCTGGAGGATGTGATTTTAGGCGATGTGAAACGGGAGTTGCGTGGAGAGCATGGAATTCGTCGCTACCTGGGTGACTCGTACTGGTGTGCGGATTATCGGGAGTTGTTATCGGCGGAGCAGCGGACAGCGGATTTCAGTGACAGTCTGGGTCAGCGGGATCAGCTGCTGAAACCCGGTTACGAGGCGCAATGGTGCATCTTTGATCCGATTGTTTCGTGTATTTGGGGTCAGCGGTATCTGTTGGGTGGAGCGGATTTGGATCTGGCTGCGCAAGTGGAGTCTCTGCAGCGATCATTGGGTCAGTTAACGCGTCCCGGCGGGCGATTTCCGGCGTGGAGATGTCCGGAGTCGTGGTTTTGTGAGCGTGGTGAGTGGGTGCCGAATGACATCACGCCGCTGTTGTGGACTCAGGGAAATCTCCTGCAGGCATTGACGCTGATGGAAAGAAGCCTGGAGTTACGAGCGACGAGCTGATGGTGGCTCTTCGGAAGGAATTCTCGGCCGGTTTCCATAATTTGTTTTCTCGCTTCGGAATGATGCTGCGACTCGGTACAGGATCCCGTGCGCCCGGGATATGCTGCTGGCAGTGACAGGCATGGCCACAGGCCTTTGAAGGTTGAAAAGAAATGGTATCGAAGAATAGTGTTGAGCAGATGCTCGAGGAACTTTGGGGATCCAATCCGGCTTTCGTGGTACCCGACATTGTCTCCGCTGTTTCGAAGGCTGCGGGTGCAGCCGACGTCCCGGCAGCATCGTCCCGCCGGTCGAAGTCCGTGGATAATCCGTTACTGCGGCAGACTCTGCGTCAGGAACTGAAGTCGCGTGGAATGCTGATAGGGGCTGATCGTCAGCCTGGCACGGCGGTGCTGACTGACTGGCAGTCGGCGCTGGATTCGGCGATGCGGTGTTTTTCGGGCCGACGAGAGCCGCAGGGGTGGAAGGTCGAGATTCTGGAGATTGACCTTGGCGGTGCGTGTCGGTTTGAGGTGACGGATGGCAAAGTTTCTGAGGCTGGCGTGTTTTCTTTTGACACGAAGAAAATGCAGTTTGGTCTGGCCTGCAGTTGTAAGAGCAAATCAGCGGAATGCCAGCACTGCTACGTGGCGATACGGGAGTTGCTGTCGCAGGTCAGGAACCCCGGCAGCTTTCTCGAAGAAAAGCTGATGGGTTGCCCGCTTAAGGTGCGAAAGATTCGGCAGCAGATGGACCGTTTGCAGCGGCAATTTCAGCGACTGATGCAAACGTCGTCACCTGTAAAATCTCCTGTTGATGTGCTCGTTGATGAATCTGCTCGCACCAAATACCTGTGGAATCTCGAATGGGATTTTGTTCTCCGGCGACTGCAACTGCGTCCGGTGCTGCTGAATGAGAAGAAGACCGGAGGCTGGACAAAGGGACGTGAGCTGACTTTGGAGGTCTTCCTTTCAGGTCCCCGGGATGCCTGGTCGGAGCTGGACGGGTCGCTGGCGAACCTGTTTCGAACTCATTTTGACTACGCTGATGCATTGCGTCTTCTGGCGGGGTCTGACTGTTTCCTGCTGAATCGGGAACCGGCTGTGATTGAGGAGCAGCAACTGGAGTTGTTTGTTGAGGAGGAGGAGGAGGGTTTGCGGGTCACCTCCTCGGCGTTGCGTGCCCAGATTGAGGTTGGTGGACCGATGGATGGTCAGCTGGTCTTGACCAACAGCGCGACGCTGCTGCTGGCGTGGAAGCGGGGCCGAGTAGTCATTTTTCGGATGCCCCAGACGGCTGCTGGGCTGCTTAACGAGCTGAATCCGCCTCCGGTGTTTCCGAGGGAACTTTTTGGAGAGCTGCTGCCTGTCCTGCAGAAGCTCAGCGCAAGAATCCCGATTCATCTGCCTGCAAGCGTTGCTGGGGCAGAGGTTGCGGAAACAGTCACCCCTGCAGTGCTTATGTGTCTGCGGCGAAACGCGGGGCTTGACCTGTCGCTGGTGGTAGAGGATTCGCATTCGCAGCTGCATTTCCCGGGCGAGGGGGAATTGCGGCGGTATGTGGAGGTGGAGGGTAAACGAGTCCAGCTGATGCGAGACTCAAGTGTTGAGATTCGGATGGCAGAGGACCTGCGAGGGCGTTTGAAGCTGGCTGGGCTTGCTCAGGTGAACCCGTGGATTTTTCGGACGGCTAATCCGGCTGAGGCGGACCGGATTCTGGCCGACGCTGCGCAGTTGGTGGCTGAGGGGCAGCTCAAGGTTTTGTGGCATGCGGATTCTGCGAATCGTGTCAACGTGCTTGGGCGCGTGTCAGCGGCAAATGTGCGAGTTTCTGTGACGCGGCAGCGGGACTGGTTTGGTTTGCAGGGCAGCTGCCGGATTGGGGGCGCAGAGATTCCGCTGAAGGACATACTGAACGGCCTCCAGAATCGTTCATCCGGTGGTCTTGTTGAGGTTTCACCGGGTAAGTGGGCGTTGATGGCTGAGGAGTTGCGCAGTGCTCTGATGCGGCTGGCCGATGTGAGTCATGAGTCGCGTGGCAAGCTGCAGCTGGACGCCAGCGGAGCGCGGGTGATGGAGGTGCTTGAGCGTGCCGATGTGCGCACGGAGTCCGACAAGCACTGGAAGAGTTGTCTTGCGAGGCTGGCAGAGTTGGAGGAGATTTCTCCGGCTCCGCCTGCCGGGCTGGTGGCATCTCTGCGGGACTACCAGTTGGAGGGCTATCGCTGGTTGAGTCGTCTGTCGCACTGGGGGATCGGCGGGATACTGGCGGACGATATGGGACTGGGGAAGACGGTGCAGACCCTGTCGCTGTTGTTGACGCGTGTGGAGAGCGGTCCGACGCTGGTGATTGCGCCGACATCGCTGGGGTTTAACTGGCAGCGTGAGTGTGAGCGGTTTACGCCTTCAATGCGACCGATTCTGTTTCGGGAATCAGATCGGCTGGATCTGAAAAACCAGGTATCGGGTGGTGATCTGGTGATCTGCAGTTACGGTTTGGCACTTCGTTCGGTTGAGCTGTTGAAGGAGATCGAGTGGGGCACGCTGGTGCTGGATGAGGCACAGAATGTGAAGAATAGTTCCAGCAAGACGGCGATGGCGGTGCGGAGCATACCGGCGAAGTGGAAGCTGGCGCTCACGGGAACTCCGATGGAAAACCATCTTGGCGAGTTATGGAGCATTTTTCACACGATTGCTCCGGGGGTGCTGGGATCATGGGATCAGTTTCGTCGCCGGTTTGCGGCTCCGATCGAAAAGGAGCGGAATGCGGAGCGGCGTGAGAGTTTAGCGCGAGTGATTGCCCCGTTTGTGCTGCGGCGTTCAAAATCGGAGGTTTTGAGGGAGTTACCGCCGCGGACCGAAACGAATTTGCTCGTCGATCTAACTCCCCAGGAGCGGGACCGTTATGATCGGATGCGTCTGGCCACAGTTTCGGAGCTGGATACACTGGGCGAGCAGTTAAATCAGGATCAGCGTTTTCGAGTGTTGCAAATGCTGACGCGTCTGCGTCAGCTGGCATGTCATGTGGGCCTTGTGGACGAGACGTGGGAGGGATCGTCATCGAAGCTGCAGCTGTTGATGGAGCGTCTTGAGCAGTTAAAGGAGCGTGGCAGCAGGCCGCTGGTGTTCAGCCAGTTCACGTCTCATCTGGCACTGATTTCGAAGGCCTGTGATGCGGCCGGTATCAGCTATCAGTATTTGGATGGACAAACGACTCCATTGCAGCGGCAGCAGCGGGTTGAGGCGTTTCAAAACGGTGAGGGCGATGCGTTTCTGATTTCTCTGAAGGCGGGAGGAACGGGCCTGAATCTGACAGCGGCGGATTATGTGATCCACATGGATCCGTGGTGGAATCCGGCCGTTGAGGACCAGGCGACCGACCGGACTCATCGAATTGGCCAGACGAAACCGGTGATGGTCTACCGGATCATCGCTCGGGGGACGATTGAGGAGCAGATTCTGGCACTGCACGAGGAGAAGCGGGATTTGGTGGATGGTGTGCTGTCCGGAGCGGACGCGGCTGCACGGCTGTCAACGAGGGAGCTGGCGGACTTGATTCGTCAGGGGCCGGAGGCGAGTGTGGCAGGGATTTCGGGGACGGTGTGATTACTTTTTTTGTCGCTGGTAGATCTCAGTCAGGATTTCCTCCACTGACTTGAACTTCTTCCCTGCCTGCGCGAGGGATTCGATGCGGTCTCGGGCATCCTGGGGGGAGTGTCCAACACTCACGAGTGCTTCCCAGGCTTCGGTCATCAGATCGGAGCGATCATCGGGGGCATCGGGTATGCGTGCGGCGATCATCAGGGCGAAGCGGGTCATTTTCCGTCGGAGTTTGGCGATGATGCGTTCGGCCATGGCGGGGCCGATGCCAGGGAGAGTACTCAGGGTTTTCACATCCTGTTCTTCGATGGAAACGGCGATTTCGCGGACGGGGCGGACCATGGCGCGAAGCGCTTTTTTGACACCGACGCCGTCGACGGAGCAGATTTGTTCGAAGAATTCGAGTTCCGCATCGTGCATGAAACCGATGATGCGGGGTGTAAGCCTGCCCTGCTGTGGGTTACCTTCGAGGAATTCGATGGTGCGAAGGCTGACTTCCTTGTTGAGTTGGGCCTGCAGTTGTCTGCGGACGATATCCGGGAGCAGGACTTCATAGTCGAAGCCTCCGATGCGTATGGAGGCAGCCTGTTCGGCAAGTGCGACAAGCGTTCCGGTGATGCGATTGATCAAGAGTCGGTGTCCTTGAGAACCGAGGGCGATTGATGGAGGCTCAGGCGGCGAAGCGGAGGGAGTGGTACAGGCAGAGTGCGACGGCGGAGGCATCGGCGACGTCGTGGGGGTCGGGAAGTGATTTCAGTTTGAGTTCGGCCTGGACGGCGTGCTGCATTTGTTCCTTGGGTGCTCGTCCACTGCCGGTTAGAAGTCGTTTGACCTGAGCCGGGGAGTACTGGAGGAGGGGGATTTTTGCTTCGGCAACGGCGAGCAGAATGATTCCGCGGACGTGAGCGAGCAGGAGTGAGGCCCGGACGTTTCGAGTGTGGGAGAAAACCTGTTCGACTGCAGCGGCCTCTGGTTGGGTATCGTTGATGACTTCACGGAGTCCTGTGGAGATCTCGAGAAGTCGCTGATGGAGTGGGAGTTCTGAAGTGGACTGGATAACGCCGCCTTCGCGGAGGATCGGGCCTTTGGGTGAGCGCTCGATGATCGCGTAGCCTGTGCGCCGGAGTCCGGGGTCAATGCCGAGGTATCTCTGGCGGCGGCTGTGCGGGAATGTGTCCGGAAGACTGGAATCTGGATTCCGAGTCATGATTTCGTCCTTGACAGGTGTGGCGCGACTTGTGCGTTCACTTTTCCGTGGCGTTGGGTGAGTCGATGGGCTGCCGGTGACGTGTGATGAGCACGATGGCGTCAGCGGTGAGTGATTCGCAGCGGCCGACGGGGCCAACCTTTTCGCCGGATTTGGCTTTCACATTGACATGATCGGGGTTGATGTTGAGGAGTTGTGCGAGGCGTTGTCGGATGCGGGGTTTCCAGGGTGAAAGCCGGGGTTGTTCGGCGTGAATGGTGCAGTCGAGATTGATGATTTGCCACTGCTGCTGGCGGAGGGCATTGATGACGGTTTGCAGGAGGTGTGCGGAGTCGGCATTCAGATAGGCGGGGCTGGAATTGGGAAACCATTCACCGATATCGCCGAGGCCCGCTGCACCGAGGAGTGCATCGATGACGGCGTGGATGAGAACATCTGCGTCGCTGTGGCCATCAAGTCCAAAGGGGGCATCTTCGATCAGCACTCCACCGAGCAGGAGTGGTCTGCCTGGTATGGTGCGGTGAGTGTCGTGTCCTTCTCCGACGCGGAGGGAGGTGGGGTCCATGAGGGCGTAGTCCGGGT
>JBEAUF010000465.1:0-3196 GCA_041161565.1 Planctomycetota bacterium
CGTCACGAGGGCTCTTTACCCGCAGGCTGCCGCCAGGCGGCTCATCTGTGGCGGAAGTCCCCGGTAGCACCTTCGCACCTTGGTGCGCACGGCGTCAGCATCGCGTTACTAGGGCTCTTTACCCGCAGGCTGCCGCCAGGCGGCTCATCTGTGGCGGAAGTCCCCGGTTACGCCTTCGCCCCTTGGTGCGGACGGCGTCAGCATCGCGTCGCAGAGCTCTTTACCCGCAGGCTTCCGCCAGGCGGCTCATCGCGTGTCTCACTTCTCACTTCTCACTTCTCACTTCTCACTTCTCACTTCTCACTTCTCACTTCCGCGCGGCGCCCCTCTTCTCCTCTCTACTTTCCACGCTCTCCCCTCTCGCGGAGCGTCCCGCCAGGCGGCTCATTGCGTGTCCGCCCTGCTCACCGGCCGCCGCGTTCGGAGCGTTTCTGGAGGGTTCTGCGGAAGCTGTCGACCATTGCCTTGTGGTACGAGTACTGACGGTCGTCGCCGAGCTGCTGGTAGGCTTCGGCCAGCCGTGCGTGGGCTTTGGGACGCAGTTCTTCAGCCTGCAGGGCAAGTTCAAAGTCGGAGATCGCGCGGAGCGGATCGCCCATGCGCAGGAGGATTTTGCCGCGGGTGTCGTGGATATGCGGTTGGTTGGGGAGCAGTTTCAGGGCCTGTTCGACAAGGTTCAGGGCCTGGGGGAGATCGGGATCCTTCGATTCCGCGATCGCGTCTGCCATGTTGTTCAGCAGTGCGGGCATCCCGGGGTTATGAGTGTCGGCAATTTTGAGGTGCTGCAGGCCGGCTTCGAGATCGGGTGGGGTGCGGGCAAGGCACCGCGTGCCCTGGATAAAGTGGATCACTCCGGGAGATACGCCGGCGTCCAGTGCCGTTCGCAGGTGTTCGTCGAGCGTTTCGTCGGAGATTTCGGAAACGCCGGCCAGGGCCACCAGTTCCTGCGTGACCATGGGAGACGTGGGGGCGGCGATCACGGCCTGGGAAATGGCGGTGAGCGCCTGCTGGACGTCTTCAGGAGTTCGACCGGCAGCGGTTCGCAGCCGTCTGGACCATGCCGCGAAGACTTCTCCGGTCAGCTGCCGGAACTGGTCCCGAAACGCCGGGAGGTCCTGGTTTTTTTGTGCGATCAGCTGGATCGCTTCCGTCTCGCGGCGGGCGATGAGCAGTGAGCGGACGAGCTGCATAAAGGTCTCAACACGGAAATCCCGGAGCGAATCACGTTTCAGGAACCCGTCAGCAGCGAGGTTGGCAGCGTTGCGGGACGCTTCTTCGTTGCCCAGCTGGCCTTCGACGACCGCGAGCGAATACAGGGCTTCCGGGAAGTTGCCTTTGGGCAGATTGGTGACCAGCTGCAGCACCGGCCGGGCTTCCAGCAGCTGGGAGCGGTAGAGCAGGTAGGTGCCCAGCATAAAGTTGGCCCGCACGTCTTCAGCGCGTCGTGCGATAATCCACTTCAGGCCATCGACGAGCTCTTTTTCCAGCTGCGGGTCGGGTTCGGCATTGCCCACGACCGCGGCGAAGCGTCGGTCAGCCAGCCATTCAGCGGCGGGCAGGTAGTCGCGTTTGACCCCTTTTTCAATCGCCAGCTGCTCCGCCTCGGCCGATTTACCCTGCTGGTCGCGGATCAGGGCCAGTCGCATCCAGGCGGCCGATTCGTCCGGCAGCATCGCGCAGATCTTGCGGGCATAGAAGTCGGCAACCGGCAGGTTCTGGTCCGCCTGAGCGCGCGAAAATCGGCTGCTGGCCTGCTGCAGTTCTTCGTCAAAGCCGGGGGCGATCCAGAGTGTCAGCACGACCGGAAAGACGAAGCCTGCGAAGGCCGGCAGACCGCGAAACATATTGCTGTAACGTCTGGACTGCACGTAACGCACCAGCACCGTGAAGCACTGGACAATCCAGAAGATCGGATTGATGTAGCTGAGCCGGGCCGGCATGCGGCGACGGTCGTCGCGGCTGCGCGTGACTTCGCTGTCGCGAAGCCGGAACATGCTGCGGATGATTCGCGAGCAGGATTTGCTGAAGGCTTCGATGCTGCGTTTGTTGGCCGACCAGCGAACAAGCAGCTTGCGGCGGAGCTTCGGCAGGCTGAATCCCCGACTGCGGCTCATAGGGGCTGATCCTCAGGAATATTCTGTGCGGTGGCCGTTGCGGGAGCGGGATTGGCTGCTGGTTGTTCGGCCGCGGGCAACAGCAGTCGCCAGGAGGGCAGGGCGGCCAGCAGGGAGAGCGCGGCAAGGCTGGCCAGAATTAACCGCCGGCCGCTCTGGAGTGCTGACCATTCGGGGAGACGTCGGAGTCGTTCGGCGATTTCGGCGGGGGTTTCGAGCACATCGGCGGACGCGCTGAGCAGCCAGTTCCAGCTGAGCACCAGCACGTTGATTTTCTGATGCTTGCGGGGATCATCCGGGATCGGCCCGAAGAAGAACTGCAGCAGACGGTCAGTGCTGAGCAGGAACGGGATCGCCAGCAGCATGGCGGCGTAGCCGACGACGTCGTGCTTCCAGCCGGAGGTGAGGTCGATCTGGAACTTCATCTGCGCCACGGCAATGCTGAGCACTCGAGTCACGTTCATCAGCAGAGCCCAGAAGACGGCGGAACCGGTGAGCAGCAGGATGCGGAGCATGGGGTAGCGGTGATAGATGCCGATTACGGAGGCGATGAACATCAGAGTGAACAGCGACTGCACGCCCGAGCAGGCTTCTTCAACCCCCAGCGGAGGACCTTCCATGGGGATGATTTTGTTGCCGTCGAGGATGTGGTCGAGGTTCAGGGTGTTGAGGAATTGGGAGCCGATGGTGGACGTGATGGACTGGAGCTTCTGGATCATGCGTTCATCGAGCCCCTGGGGAGGGCGGACGGTGAGCAGGAAGGGGACCACGAGGTAGGTCAGGGGGCGTCCGGAGTCCTGTTCGACGAAGAAGTCCAGCATCAGTGTGAGCAGGATGGCGAAGGAGAGATAGTAGGTGAGGGGGCTGGGGGAACGGATGGCGGCCACAGCCAGCAGCACCAGAGCGGCGGCAAATGGGATCCCCCGCAGGCTCCAGCGGAAGGTTTTGCCGGCAAACCGCGGGAGCGGATCACAGCGGAACACGGCGAACCCGAGCATCACGGCGATGGCAAACGGAAAGAACTGGTAATGCTCGCGCGACCAGAGTTGGCGGTAGTAGACGAGGAGTGTGGGCAGGAAGGC
>JBEAUF010000474.1:0-11673 GCA_041161565.1 Planctomycetota bacterium
TGAAAGCTCCTCCGGTAGGACTCGAACCTACGACCCGGCGGTTAACAGCCGCCTGCTCTACCAGCTGAGCTACAGAGGAATGTGCTGGAATGTTCGGAAAGTTAGCGGGGAAGGTTGAACGAATCAAGGGCGAACGTCGGCGGAATTTGGTGAGTTCTCGCGGGCGGGGGTTGAAGTTTGCTTGGGGGTAGGGACACGGGGGCGGGAAAGAGGTTCACGGAAATCCGTGTTTGCATTCCGCAGCACCGCGACGCTGTCTCCGCACGCACCCGAACACCGTGACCGCAGGGATGCTTCCTTTCGGATCTGACCCGGTTTGGCTGGGTCCGCCGCGATTGGAGACAGCGTCGCGGCGCCGGAGATCATGCTGGACCGGGAGGTCCGCGGGCCGCGGAAGCCGGGCATTATCGAGGTGTCGACGGGGATTGGCAAGTCCAAAGGGCCTGGGAGGCGGAAATCCTGTGGAATTGGTATCGCGGCACGGTGACTTCCTCGTATCCCAACCTCCGACACGGGTTTTTCCATCCCTGGCCATTTTCCCAGGTCTTCTGGTTGCCAAGCCGCCACAACCGAGTAGGATTGCCGCTTTCAAAACCACCGGCTCTGCCTGGACGCAGGGGTGTTTTCGGGGGGAAACAGCCTGTGTGTCAGTGTTCGCCGGGTCCGGCAGTCCGCGCTGCTGCTCAATTCCGCCACTGTCCATCCAGCGGCCACCTATCCTGCTCAATCCCCCAAATCCCATCGATAATCTGGCAAACGGCACATGCCGCTGATAAAAAATAAAGAATCGCTCCGCGTCTTCCTGCTCACCTCGCGCCTGCTCAACACCCAGGACTGGGCGCGTGTGCAATCCGAAGTTGACGGACTGACCGACATTGCCGCCATCCTGCAACTGCTCGAACGCCGACAGCTGCTCACATCGCTCCAGACCAGCCGGATCCTCAAGGGCGAGATCGAAGGCCTGGTGCTCGGCAAATACAAACTCCTCTACCGCAATGCCTCCGGCAGCTTCGCTCGAGTGTTCCGCGCTGTCAACGTGGAAACCGATCAGATGGTGGCCCTCAAACTGCTCCGCGAACGCTGGGCAGATGACCCGAAGGCAGTCGCCGGTTTTGAACGCGAAGCGCGGATCTGTCAGAAGTTCATTCACCCCAACATCGTGCCGATTCTGGACATTGGCAACGAAGGTCGGTTTCACTACTTCACAATGGAATTCGTGGAAGGCGGCAACCTCCGCGACTTTCTCAAAATTCGCAAGCTGCTCAACCCGCTCGAAGCCACCCGCTGTCTGCTCCACATCTGCCTCGGACTTGAATACGCCCTCACCAAAGGTGCCACTCACCGCGACCTGAAACTCACTAACGTGCTCATGAGCAGCACCGGGATCGCAAAGCTCGTGGACTTCGGGCTGGCGGGCGCCGAATCGCCAACTCAGTCGGGAACAAGCGACGATGTCCAGCGAGCCCTCGAATACGCCTCGCTTGAACGCGGCACGAACGCCCCCCGAAACGACCCCCGCTCCGACCTCTTCTTCGCCGGCGCCATCTACTACGAACTGCTCACCGGTGAAGGCCCCTGGGAACGTACTCGCGACCGCGAAGAACGACTTCTGCTCAGCCGCTACACCAATACGCGTCCCCTCACATCACTCAACTCGGCGCTCCCCGGGGAAGCGGTCCGCATCTGCCAGAAGCTCATGCAGGTCAGTCCGTCCGATCGCTACCAGTCGGCCGCGGAAGCCGTCCGTGATCTTCGCGCCCTGCTGACATCGCTTGGCGAACCCCAGACCACCAGTCATGGTCAGGCGCCGCTCAAGGTGGAAATTCGTCCCGACTTCCGACTGCTCGTCGTGGACAACCAGAAAAAGCGTTGTGCAGTGGTGCAGGAATATTTTGAGAAGCACGGATTTCAGGTGGGCTTCGCCGCCGCTCCCGAAAACGCCCTGCAGAAGCTCAAAACCGCTCCACCCGACGGCATCCTGTTTCTCGCCGACACGGCCCTCGACGCAGTGCTCGAAATCTTCCCCCAGATCCAGGCCTACGCACGAACGCTCAAAGTGCCCTGCCTGGCCGTGTTTGCGGCTGCTGATCTGGAAACCGTGAAAAAACGCATCTCGCCCACTCGGTACGGCGCCACCATGTTTCAGCCCGCAACGCTCCGGGAAATTCGCACGCACTTCGAAGAAATCGGCGCCGTCACTCGGCACTGATGCCCGCAAAAAAAAATGGCCGCCGGGCCAGCCCAACTTGATCTTCCACCGGATGTGAGGTAGAATCTGCCGCAGCGATGGTGGCTATAGCTCAGTTGGTTAGAGCGCCAGATTGTGGTTCTGGAAGTCGCCGGTTCGAACCCGGTTAGCCACCCCTCAAATAACAGGCCGCCCGCCATTTGGCAGGCGGCCTGTTGTGTTTTACGCAGCCGGAATTCGAGCGGATGGGCGGAAGCCCCCGGTTGCGATTCGCACCCTGGTGCGCACGCGCTGCCCGGCGGCGTCAGCAGCGCGTAGCCAGAGTTCTTTACCCGCGGGCTGCCGCCCTGCGGCTCAAATGCGGCGGAAGTTCGTGGTTGCGATTTGTGCCTTGGTGCGTGCTCCTGCTCGCGGCGTCAGCAGCGCGTAGCGAGGGCTCTTTACCCGCGGGCTGCCGCCCTGCGGCTCAAATGCGGCGGCAGTCTGTGGTAGCGATTTGCGCCCTGGTGCGCACCCCTGCCTGCGGCGTCAGCAGCGCGTAGCGAGGGTTCTTTACCCGCGGGCTGCCGCCCTGCGGCTCAATCGCGGCGGAAGTTCGTGGTTGCGAGTTGCGCCTTGGTGCGTACCCGTGCCTGCGGCGTCAGCAGCGCGTAGCCAGGGGTCTTTACCCGCGGGCTGCCGCCCTGCGGCTCAAACGCGGTGGAAGTTCGTGGTTGCGAGTTGTGCCCTGGTGCGTGCTCCTGCTCGCGGCGTCAGCAGCGCGTAGCCAGGGTTCTTTACCCGCGGGCTGCCGCCCTGCGGCTCATCGCGAATCACCGACGCGGATTGTGTCACGCGCCCGCACGGCATGTTGCTGGCATCGTATTTCTCCACGAAATCCTCGCATTTTTGCCGTGTGCAGCACGGGCTCCAGCTTGCATCGCTCGAGCCAAACTCGTAATCTCACGGCCTGAATCTGCACTTCTTCTGTTTCTCTGCGGAGCAGCAGCCTGTGAACAAGAATCGTCGCGGTGGACTCCATTCCCTCCTGGCAGCGGCTGCCCTTAGTGGACTGCTGACGCTGCTTTCCGGCTGTGGTGGTTCCGAAGCGGAACCTGCGGCTGCGTCCGGTGGTGGTGGCGGTGCTTCGGCGGCCGCCGGGGTGGATGTTGGTGGCGGAGATCTCAGCAGTGCGGGCGCGGCGGCTGGTGGCAGCAATGCCACAGCTCCGGCTGACGCGGGCGCTTCGGGCGCAGCGGCGGCGGCCGGTGGCATGGGCGGCCCTCCCGGAGGCATGCCGATGGGGCCTCCGGCTGGTATGGGCGGCGGCAGCGCTGGTGCGTCCATGGGGATGCTGGGCGGTGGCATGCCAGGCGGCGGCATGTTGGGCGGTGCGGGTGGAATGATGCCCGGCGGGATGCCCGGTGGTGGCCTTCCCGGTGCCGCGCCGTCCGCTCCTGCCGCATCGGCTCGGCCCGCCGACGTGGCCAAATGGACCGACAAACAACTCCGCGAAGCCGTTATTGCCCGTGACCGCCGCGTCCTGGATTTGATCGAGAAACGCGTGAAAGCCAAACCGGGCGATGTTGGCGTGGCCGATATGCTCATGGGCCTGCTCGCAGCAGCCAACGAAAAACCAGCGGCACCTCCCGCACAAGCCCCCGGATCTGTCCCTGGTTTTGGTGTGCCGGGTGAACCCGCTGGTGGTGGCAGCGGTGTCTCCTCCGAGCCGGGCGCGGCAGGCTACGGCAGCGCCCCCGGTGCTCCGGGTTACGGCAGTGCCCCCGGTGCTCCAGGCTACGGCAGCGCTCCGGGTGCTCCAGGCTACGGCAGCGCTTCGGGTGCTCCTGGCGCTCCGGGACTTTCCGGGCTCCCCAACGGTTCCAGTGATCCCGGTGTGGCACCACCACTTCCAGGTGCACCGCAGGGCGGATTTCCCGGTTCCAGTGGCGCTCCGTCGACTCCACCCACCTCGGAACCGCCTCCCCAGTCTTCACTTTCCCCTGTGCCACTCGATTCCCTCTCCTTAATGCTCCTCGAATACGCCACAGCGTGGCAATCAAGTCCCGCAGCTGGCGCCATGCAGGGACGCCTCGGTGCTCCGGGCGGAACTGCCGGGACCCTTGATTCCAGCGGAGCAGGTCCCCAGGGGCCCGGGTCTCAGACAACTCAGGGCAGCACAGCCACACTCGATTCCAGCCTCAGCGGCGGCCCCGCCGGAGCAGGACCTGGAATGCTCCCGGGCGGTCTTTCCGGAATGGGCCCCGGAGGCATGCCTGGCATGGGGCCCGGAGGCATGCCCGGTGCTCCGGCCGCTGCTCCTGTCGCCACCATGACCGACCGTGAACTGCTCAAAGCCATCGCCGCGGGTCTGCTGGCAAACAATTCCGCCGAAGCCTGGCTGGGACTGCTCGAAATCGTCAACGGCACCGCAAAGAGTCCGCTCACTCCCGAAGAAACTGTGGAAGTCGTCGTGCTGGCCCTGTGCAGTCATCAGCAGGTTGATCCCGACCAGTCGCGTCAGGTGTTGCTGGCGATGATCACCAACCCGGAACGCTTCCCCACGACCGCTCAGAATGCCAGCCTGCGGACGCTCGCCGGTGTGGCCGCTCAGGTGCTGGGCAAACAAACCGGCCTGAATGCCGCCGCGGCGGCTCCGGCCACCACGGGGGCTGGTCAGTTTCCCGGCGGGATGATGGGGGCCCCCGGCATGATGCCCGGCGGTCTTGCCGGAGGTGGCGGGATTCCCGGGCCTCCAGATCTGCCCGGTCTGCCCGGTGCTCCAGGCGGAGCCGGTGGCGGCCTGCCCGCTCCCCCGGGTCTGCCCGGTCTGCCTGGTGCTCCAGGCGGAGCCGGTGGCGGCCTGCCTGCTCCCCCGGGTCTGCCCGGTCTGCCCGGTGCTCCAGGCGGAGCTGGTGGCGGTCTGCCCGCTCCCCCGGGTCTGCCCGGTTTGCCCGGTGCTCCGGGTGGTCTTTCCGGCCCTGGTTTTGGCGGTGGCGAGTCCTCCGGGGAATTAGGTGCTGCAGGGTTTGGCGGTGGCGGCTTTGGTGGTGCGGCAGGGGCTCTGCCCGCAGCGTCCGCGCCGCTCGAGCGTCTGCCGGATGCCGTTCTCGGACTGACTGCCGAATTTTTCTACACGCCCGCATTTGCTCAGGCAGTCGTCAGTCGCCTCGATCAGGTCCCGGACCTTGCCAGTTCTGAATCGCTGCTGCGACTGGCCGGCAGTCTGCCGCTGCAATCCGTCCGCGAGGCACTCTTTCGGGCATTGGAAAAGCACCATGCAGGCGGAGCGGATGCGCTCAATGCGGCTGGTGTGTTTCCGGACGGCATGGCCGATCCCGGTGCGCTGGTGGTGCTGAAATCTCTGCCGCGTCAGCGTCCTCCAAAGAGCGACGACGGAGAAGCGGTTCCCCTCGATTCGTGGAGTGCCGCCACCCAGCTGCTGGTACAGAACTACATTGCGAAGCTTGGCAGCATGTCTCAGGGCGGCGGGAAGATGACGGCCAATCCGAAGGGCTTTCCGGTTCGCGCCCACCGCGGCGGCGAGTTTGAATACACGGGTCTGATGAAGTTATCGCCCGCGGCCAATGCGCCGGCCGGTACGGGCATTTCTGAAACCCGCATCTACTATGCACGAACATCGTTTTCGGCCAGCAAGGAGCGTGAGCGTAAGGACGCGCTTGAACACTACCGCAGTCTGGGGGCTGCCATCCAGCGTGCGGACACGGCTCGCGGCACGATGTGGATGGACGGTGTGAAGGCCGGATCGGCCGGCATGCGACGGACGGTGGACGTGCTGATTCGCAGCGGCGGAGCGTCCGGCGGCATGGGCGGCCTGGGTGGGGCTCCGAGCGGCTTCGGTGAAGCTGGCGGGCTGAGCGGTCCTCCGGGTTTGCCTGGCATGCCGGGTGGTGCAGGTCCTGGCGGCGGTGGCGGTCAGGGATACACGATTGAAGTGGTGATGGTGGAAATCGCAGATCCTCGCGGTGGTTCCGGTGCAGCAGATGCTCCGGGCTCCAGCGCCAACTGAAAACTCCAGACAGAGGCTCCGGGAAATGACACAGGGTGCCCATTCGCCCGAACCTCAGCAGCTCCCCAGAGTGCTTGGACTGTTCGACGCGACGATGATTGTTGTCGGTTCGATCATCGGTTCCGGCATCTTTCTGAAGGTCAGCTCAATCGACAGTCAGCTGGCCCCCTACGGAGTGGCAGCCATCCTGGGCACCTGGCTGTTTGTGGGTCTTGTAACGCTCTGCGGGTCGCTGGCGCTGGCCGAACTGGGAGCGATGTTTCCCAGCGCGGGCGGGCCTTACCTGTACATCCGCGAGTCCTTCGGTCCGCTGCCGGCGTTTCTCTGGGGCTGGACGGAATTCTGGGTTGTCCGCACAGGCTCCGTGGGAGCGCTTGCCTGTGCCACGGTGTTGTACTTCAACGAACTCGTGCAGCTCTCATCCATCCAGCAGACGTGCATGGCCGTGGCGATTGTGATTGGGCTGTCGGCCGCCAACTACCGCAGCACCCGAGTGGGCGCGGGGATTCAGAGTCTGGCCACGGTGGCGAAAGTTGGATTTCTGGCCGCGCTGGTGGTGCTGCCGTTTGTCTGGAAAGGCGCCGCTTCCGCCAACTTCCAGCCGCTCTGGACGCCTCCCGCAGAACCCGGAGGCTGGGGCGCATTTGCCCGAGCGGTGGGAATTGCCATGGTGGCCGTGCTCTGGCCCTACGACGGCTGGATCAACCTCGGTCCGGTGGCTGAAGACATTCGGGATCCGATGAAGAATGTGCCACGCGCCATGGCGATCGGACTGGGACTGGTAATCACGGTGTATCTGGGAGCGAACATCAGCTATCACGCGGTGCTGCCCATGTCGCATCTGTCGCAGAGTCAGACTGTGGCGGCGGATGTCTTTCGGGTGATGTTCGGACCGGTGGGTGGCAGCCTTGCGGCGCTTGGCGTGATGATCTCCACGTTTGGCGCTACCAATTCCAACATGATCACAGGACCGCGCATTTATCTGGCGATTGCCCGCGATGGTTTGGTGCCGGCATGGCTGCAAAGGATCCACCCGCGGTATCTCACGCCTGCCAACACGATCGTGCTGCAGGCGGTCTGGACCATTCTGCTGGTGCTGCTGTTTTCCTTCTGGACGCCGGGGAACGGCAGCGGCGAAGGTGACTCCGGAGGCACACAGCAGCTCTACGCGGCCTTCAACAACCTGACGGACTCCGTTATCTGCGCCGGGCTGCTCTTTTACGGTCTGGCAGTGGCAGCGGTGTTTGTGCTGCGCGCGACGCGTCCGGATGCAGACCGTCCCTATCGCACATGGGGCTACCCAATTACCCCGGCACTGCTGCTGGCAGCTTACGTCGGTGCATTCGTGAGTCTGCTCATGGAACAGCCGGCGCAGACAATCTCTGTGCTGCTGCTGATTGGGGCCGGCGTGGTGTATTACGTGGCAGCCCGAGCTGTGGTGAATCGCCGCACGGGCCGGTGAGGCGTTGAACGGAATCTCAGACAGATGCCCGAACAGCTCACACCGGAACCAGCACATCCACCCGTGATCCCCGAGCCCGTCTGCGAGCCGCTCGGGGACTCCGCGCTCCTGTTTTCGTGGCCGCAGCTGGAGGAGCCCGGGGTGGAGGTTGTGGTGCAGGCAGCGCACCGCAGTCTGTTGTCCGGCCGGGATCCGGCCGTTCGGGGGCTGGTTCCGGGCTGGTCAACGCTGGCCGTGCACTTCAGCCCGCTGGAAGAGTCTCCGAGCGTGCTTGAGAACCGCCTGCGGCTCCAGCTGCGACGGGCTCCGGAGACCGTGCTTACGGCTCCACGCTGCCTGCGGATCCCGGTCTCGTTTGCTCCGGAGCACGCGCTGGACCTGCCCGAAGTGGCGATGTCCTGCGGGCTGACAGTTTCGGGCTGCATCGCGGCTCTGACTGCATCGGTTTTTCGAGTCCGTTTGATTGGTTTTGCGCCCGGTTTCCCTTACTTGTCCGGTCTCCCGGAAGCGTTTCACCTGCCGCGCCGCGCGACTCCACGGCTGACCGTTCCGGCTGGATCGGTGGCGATCGCCGGTGGCCTCGCCGGGATCTATCCGCAGGCATCTCCCGGAGGCTGGCACATCGTCGGGCGGACATCACTGGCGTTGTTTGATCCACAGCGGACTCCCCCCTGTCTGCTCCAGCCGGGAGATGAAGTGCAGCTGGAGCGGTTGGATTTGGTCGGAGGTGTGGCATGAGTCGCAGGCTGCTGCGAGTGCTGCGTGCGGGCCTGATGACAACCGTACAGGACACCGGGCGGGCGGATTGTGGCCACATGGGAGTGCCCGTTGGGGGGTCGCTGGACAGGCTTTCGCACCGGCTGGCCAACCGTCTGGTGGGCAATCCTGAAACCGCAGCAGTTCTTGAGCTGACTTTGCGCGGCGATGACATTGAATTTCTGGATGACGCCGTGATTGCGATCTGTGGAGCGGACCTGCGGCCGCAGCTGGAAACTGAGCCGGGATGTCTGCGGTCATGTCCGGTGCAGTGTCCGGTGTTTATTAAGCGTGGAACGGTGCTCCGCCTGGGACTGGCGGTTCGCGGTTGCCGGGCAGTGCTGGCGGTGGCGGGTGGCATCGAGGTTCCGCAGCTGCTGGGCAGTCGTTCGACGCTGCTCCGCAGTGGCTGGGGGGGCTTTGGTGGCCGCCGGCTGGCTGCCGGAGACTGCCTGGCAGTGGGCGAAGCGGTGGCGGCAGCGGGTGTGTGTGGAATACCGGTAGCAGTTGGCGAAGGCTTCCCACGCTGGGGCATTCGGCTGCAGCCACTTCCGGGGAAGGAACCAGCGCGGCTGCGATTTGTTGCCGGGACACATTTCGGGCAGTTGACCTGTGATTCGCGGGCACAGCTGCTGGAGGGGCGTTTTGAGCTGCGACCGGAATCTGACCGCATGGGCTATCGTCTGCGTGGCCCGGTACTGGAGCTGGCCAGTGCCGAGCAGGGGCGGTTGAAGTCGGCTGGCGTTGTCCCGGGGACGCTGCAGTTGCCGGCTGACGGTCAGTTGCTGTTGCTGATGGCCGACTGCGCGCCGACGGGGGGCTATCCGCGGATTGGGCATGTGATTTCAGCCGACCTGTCGCTGGCAGCTCAGCTGCGTCCTGGTGATTCGTTGCGGCTGGAGCAGGTGACGACAGCCGAGGCGCTGCGGGCGTTTGAGCAGCAGGAACGCGAGCTGCGGGCGGCGCTGGTAATGGCGGGCCTGTGAGCGGCTGTGGTCAGGCGACCGGGAGCAGTTCGCGGATCGGTTCACCGTACGGCAGGATGGGCATGGGGCGACCGCTGTGGTCGGGGAAGGCCATGTTCCAGTCGATGCCGAGGTGTCGGTAGACGGTGGCCCAGAGATCGTTGGGTGTGAGCGGCCGTTCGCGTGGCTCTTCGCCTTTGGAATTGGTGGAGCCGATGACCTGACCGGTCCGCATGCCACCGCCGGCAACCAGCATGGACATGGCCTGGGGCCAGTGATCGCGGCCGGGCTGCGGAACGCTGGTTTGGGTGCCGTTCTGAGTATTGATGCGGGGGGTGCGACCGAATTCGCCTGTGACAACCAGCAGCACTCTGCGGTCAAGTCCTTTGTTGTAGAGGTCTTCGACGAGCGCGGTGACGGCCTGGTCGTAAATCGGGAAACGCACACGGGCGTCTTCGAACAGGTGGCAATTGACGGCGTGGGAATCCCAATTGTAGGTGCCCGCCTGAAGCCACGGCACGCCGGACTGGTACGGATTTTCCATCACCATGGTTACGAAGCTGCAGCCGGCTTCGACAAGTCTGCGGGCGAGCAGTGCGCGCTGGCCCCAGCAGTGTCGCCCGTAGCGCTCGCGGAGCTCCTGGGGTTCCTGGCTGAGGTCAAACGCGTTTCGGGCTTTGTCGCTGGTGAGCATGGAAACGGCCTGACGATTGAACCGATCCATGGCGTTCATGAGGCCGGATTCGTCCACCGAGCGGCGAAGCCGGTCGAAACTGTTGAGCAGCGTGACGCGGTCGTCAAGGCGTTCGGAAAGTTGCTGATCGACCGACAGATTTTTGACAGAGAAGCCGGCTTCACCCGGATCGCCCGGAACGTTGAAGGGCACATAGGATGGTCCCAGATAGGCGGCACCAAAGCTGTAGACGTCCACACCAGCGCGGCCGGGTTCGGTGCCGGAAATGTAGACGGGAAGATCACCCGCGGCGGTTTCGCGACACTTGGCCACGATCGAACCCACGGCCGGTGCATCGTTGACAAACCCGGTGGGAGTGGCCGGGTGACGACCGGTGAGAAATCGTTTGTGGCCACCACCATGGTCGGCGAATTCGTGGGCGATCGAGCGGATGATGGTGAAGCGGTCGGCAACACGGGCGTGCAGTGGGAGCAGTTCGCAGACGTCCAGGCCGCTGACACAGGTGGGAATCGGCCGAAAGATCCCGCGGTATTCTTCCGGCGCGTCCGGCTTCATGTCGTACATCTCCATGTGCGGCGGACCACCGGGCAGCCAGATGAAGATGACGGAGGTGTCCGCAGCGGGAGCGGCAGGCTGGGCGGCCTGAGCGCGGATCCGGAGCAGATCGCTGAGGCCGAGCATTCCGAGACCCAGTGAGCCGGCTTCGAGGAAGCTGCGGCGGGAGACGGGGCCCGGGCAGAGGGAGGCGGTTGTGCGGATGAGGTTTCGCATGGCGGGGATCCATGGTCGGGGCGTAAGCCGGGCGGCAGTCGCCTTGGGCGCGACAGGGAGGGACCAAAATTCTCAATTCCACCACCGCAGCTGTCAATCAGGAATCGGCCGCCGGGAGGTCCGAATGTGGAAAAGATTGGAAAAAGTGGGGATTGACGCCGACGCGGCCCCGGGGTGTGGCAAACGCGATGGCAAAACGCATGAGCCGCCTGGCGGCAGCCTGCGGGTAAAGGGTGCTGCGACGCAGAGTAGAGGGTGGAAAGTGGAGAGGAGAGGGAAGTGAGAAGTGAGAAGTGAGAAGTGAGAAGTGAGAAGTGAGAAGTGAGAAGTGAGAAGTGAGAAGTGAGAAGTGAGAAGTGAGAAAACTCGCGATGAGCCGCCTGGCGGCAGCCTGCGGGTGAAGAGCCCTGGCACCGCGCTGCTGACGTCGTGCGCACCAAGGTGCGAAATCGCAACCTGGGGCTTCCGCCACACATGAGCCGCAGGGCGGGAGCCCGCGGGTAAAGAGCTCTGCAACGCGCCGCGGGCAGGGGTGCGCACCAGGGTGCGAAATCGCAACTTGGGGCTCCGCCACACATGAGCCGCAGGGCGGGAGCCCGCGGGTAAAGAGCGCTGCAACGCGCCGCGGGCAGGGGCGCGCACCAAGGTGCGAAATCGCAATTTGGGGCTCCGCCACACATGAGCCGCAGTGCGGGAGCCCGCGGGTAAAGAGCGCTGCGACGCGCCGCGAGCAGGGGTGCGCACCAAGGTGCGAAATCGCACGTTGGGGCTCCGCCACACAGGAGCCGCAGGGCGGGAGCCCGCGGGAAAAGAGCGCAGCGACGCGCC
>JBEAUF010000042.1:0-7253 GCA_041161565.1 Planctomycetota bacterium
TGGAAGTGATTGTCAACGCATGGAACCGTAACATCATCCCATGGTGGCTGCTGATTCCGCAGGGTGTCTCGGGGGCAATCAAAAAACGCGGCGGGCTCCAGCCCTTCCGGGAACTTCGACTGATGGGCGCCATACCGTTGGGCCACGCCGTGGAAACGTCCGCAGGAACGCTCCCATTCAAGTCCATTATCCATGTTGCCGGAATCAACATGTTCTGGCGATCATCGGAACGGTCGATCCGAGACTCAGTGCGGAATGCGATGACGTTAGCTGCCAAACGCGGCTATCGGTCTATCGCAATCCCGCTGATTGGCGCCGGTTCCGGCGGTGGCAAACCTGACAAAATCCAAAAGTTCATCGAAGACGAACTGCACCGCTGCTCGTTCGATGGTGACGTCAGGATCGTCCGGTATACCAGAACGCCAGCCAATAAGGCGGGCAATCAAAGCCACTGATCAGCTTTTGTAAACATCGATCAGCGGCGTTACTTACGGCAGCAGCATTCTCCGCACCCGATCCCGGAATTCCACACCCCCGCTGGTGGATGATACAGCCGCAGCGGCTCTGTGTGGTAAGCACTACAGCAGCCGGCGAGCGTGGCAGGGCGCTGGCCGTCGACAAAGCTGCGGCACCGTCGATGCTGAACGAGTTGTTCGCAAGAATGATCGTTGTGCGTCAGCAAATGGTCTTACCGGTAAGGCCGACTCAATTCGCGTCTCAACTACCGGCGTGTCTCTTTCCAACCGTTCTTGTGTCGTGGTTCTTCTGGCACCGGGGCAAACTTCGTGGGCCAGCGGACAAATCAACACGAGGCCCCACGGCAGTCACTGTTCTCATTCAAGAGCCGGTGCAGGAGATCATCGACGCCAACGGATCTGGCCATGTCCGTCAGGCGAGCGAGGTCCGCCTGACTGCCCAGAAGACGGATCAGTCGAGTGACGTCATCCCACTGCCGTTCCGGTGTTTCATTTGTTTTTCGGTACCATTCCAGCTTGCTGATGATCGAATCCTCGGCCGTTGCAATTCGGACCTTCAGCGGGGGCTCACCTCCCAGAGTTTCCAGAGTGGCTCGATCCATCGACGAGGTGTCAAAAGGCCGCCCGCGGCTGATGAAAACATCCACCTTAAACGAAGTCGACAGATGAATCAGGTTGAAGCAGGAATGCCGCTGAATTGCAGTTCGCACTGCCAACTCACTGACGTAAAAATCATCTCCGAATGCAGAAACGAACGCAGGCACATGTTCTGCCACCAGTTCGCAGACAAGATCAACGTCCATAGTTGATCTTGCCGCACCATGAAATGAACTGGCAACACTACCGCCAACGTAGAATCGTACACCGAGCTGATTCAATACGGCAGCCACAGGGGCGAGTGCTGCGATAAGATCGGTGCCGTCATTCAAGCTGCCGCTCCTTCAGGTGTCGCCGAACATCCCGCGCCAGCTCCGGACCCCACGTGATCTCGATAAACCGTAAACGAATCTCGGATTCGCTGAATTCCGGGTGTCGTCTGCGAATTGCGTTCAGCGACATCTCTTTGACCTGCTGAGACCACGCACACATGCGGGCGATTCGTTCCTGAGGCGACATGCGACGAAAGCCATTCAGCTGCACCTGAAGTGCTTCGGTTGATGTATCAGATGTGTGGGCTGGAAGAGTCATTGCCGCATTCTAACACCGACCAGGGAATTCGCGAACCGACGGAAGGCACTGCCGGTGGGCAATCATTGACGCCGCTCAGCGTCGATTACCTGTCAGCGTTTTTCCCTCCGGCAGCAGCCATCTCCGGCCCCGACCCCGGAATTCCACATCCCGCAGTCGTCAGTCGCCCTGTGAATCGCGCAGCTCTTCCAATAGCGATGTCACACTTTTCACTCTTTCCGTGAGTCAACACCATGGCGACTGCAGACAAGCCCCATGCGCCCCTGACCGTCGAATCCACGCCCCTGCTGGTGGATGCAACCGCTGCGGCAGCCCAGTGCGGTAAGCATCTGCGCACGTGGCGAGCGTGGTGGGCCACGGGCCCACAGGCCGGATCTCCAGGCCGATCCGACCTGGCCGTTCGCCGATGTGGAGATTCAGTGAATCTGGAAGCATGGGTGGCGGCTGGGAGCCCGCCGCGAAAAGACTGATTTTTACTCGCAGAACTTGTTGCAGAATGCCTTGATGTCGTGGCCCGTTTGAGCAAACTGGCGATTGCGGCGCCGCTGACTGTCACGTATCCGACAGGGAGATGTGGAGACGCTTGCCCAGGGCCTCTGCATAGCGAGCCAGCGTTTCCATCGTGGGGCTTGCTCCCTGTTCAGTTTCCAGATCGAACAGTATCGAGGGTTCCATACCGGAGCGTATCGTGACGTCCACCAGACTCAGCCCCTGCGACTCTCGAGTCGCCTTCAGCTGCTGGAGGACATGATGGAGTTGTTCGAACGTTGCCGTGCGATCCTGATGCCGCGACACCAGTTCTGAAACTTCCCCGGCAACCTGCTGCCGAATCTCGTTGTACGTGGCAGCCTCCTCGGCAGTCAGCAGACGATCGCGAACTAAACGCTTCATGCTCGTTGCCTCCGGGTCACGTCATAGGCTGAAATCGGGTAGATCGTGTCAGCGTCAACTTTTTCGTAAACCACCATCAGGTGCCGACCGTTGTTCGTGTCGCCAAAGACCACGGGCCTGCCTGTTGTGCGGCTGAAGTCCGCATCCTCCGCATTTTGCAGCACTTCTTCGACATCCGTCTTCGTCACGCCATGCAGAGCGCAATGTTGCACATTTCCATTCGGGTCGTCATCAAGGTCCCAGAGAATCGATTGAATTGGCATACTACGGGCCGCCAGTGGAGGAATTTTACCGGCCCACATCTGACTCGGTCAAGTGGCTGTTGAACCATTGAACCAAACTCCCCTTTCACCAGTCTTCAAAACCGGAGTGCCACACGGGTACCCAGGGTTCGAATTCAGTCTCTCCGCTTCGGAAGAACGCTTCAAAATGCGGCGTTTTTCCACGCAAAAATGGGGCCGCAAAAACGGGGCCATCCATCTGTTGATCTATTCCGTAAGTGTTCTCACTGCTTGGGTTTACACTCATGGTTTTCGGTCTCTTTCTGCAGGCTCCGCCCGAACTTTGGTGATCGCTCGGGCAACCGGATAGCGACATGCGGCCATGACCGGTCCGTCCTGTGCGCCCTTGCGTGACAGCTGAATCGCTGCTGGGCAGGACTCCGTACGCCCGCGGCAACTAAGACGCTCAATCTGCCGGCTCGTGGGACGCCCGTCAGGATCGTGCTTTCATGGCCGTTCCTCGTGCTGCACATTGCTGCGCTCTGCAGATGCCAAAGGACGGTACGGGATTGGGGTAGACACGACGAGGATCGCGGGCACAAGGATCGGAGCGGGAACAAGGAACAGGGAAAGTGGGCCTGATACTTCGCTGCGCAGGGCGGCGCGACGTTGTCCCCTCGCCTCTGTCGTCACCGTTTTTGCCGGCATTTGTACTCGTGCTCGTGCTCGTGCTCGAAACGAGCGATCCACGTTTTCGTGATTGAGTGATTGAGCTCTGGACCTCGGACTACGTCCGAGGCTATTGCATGGCATTGCTTCGCAATTCAGTCGCAGAAGGCTGCGAGCGAATTGAAGGAGTGCTGATCGCTGACTGCTACAGCGGCTACACGGGCATCAGCCTGCGCAGTCATGACGGAATCACTCATGATCGTCCATGCATGAGCGAGGAACAGGCACCGTGTCAGCGTTGAGCACAGCTATGTACGGCCGCCACGCATAAGCACGATCGCGTTTTTTCCCTGTCACTTCGTGCAGCACACCGGCTGCGCACAACGAATCGATTGCCTTCTGAGTGGTCGGCTTTGTTGCGGCCAGCAGCTTACCTGCTCGTGCCAGTGTCACGACCGGGTGCTGCGGAAGAAGCTCGAACAGGCGCAGGGAATTGACTGTTGCCGATCTGTGCTGCATGGCTTTTTGACGATCCTCTCCAACGATCTGAAACAAACGTTGAGCGGTCGTGACGCCATCGTCTGCCGACTCAATAACGCAACGCAGGAAGAACTCAATCCAGCCTTCCCAGTCACCATGCGTTCGGACTCGGCTCAGTCGTTCATAGTACTCCTGCTGATGACGTTTGAAGCCAAGGCTGACATACAACAGCGGAGACGAAAGGAGTCCCCATTGTTCGACGAGCAGCGTAATCAGCAAGCGGCCGATGCGCCCATTACCGTCGAGAAACGGCTGAATGGTCTCGAACTGAACATGGGCAAGTCCGGCTCGCACAAGTGGTGGCAGGGAATCGTCACTGTGAATCCACTGTTCCAGTGCGCTCAGGCAACCTGGCACTTCGTCGGGTGGCGGTGGCACAAATCTCGCGTTTCCGGGACGTGTCCCACCGATCCAGTTCTGCGACGTCCGCAACAGTCCTGGCTGTTTGTCACTACCGCGAGCACCTCTCATCAGTCGCTGATGAACAGCACACAGCAAACGCATACACAATGGCAGGCCTTTCGGCCTCTTGATTTCTGCTCGGGCGAATGTCAACGCGTCCACGTAGTTACAGATTTCTTCGACATCCGCAGTGCGATCTGATTGATGCGTTGCTTCCCATGCCACGACATCATCAAGGGTGGCCTGAGTGCCTTCGATCTGAGAAGAGACCACGGCTTCTTTGCGGACAAAGCCGTAAAGGAACCAATCCGGGCTGGGCACCATACTTCCCCCGATCTCCAGCCGGCCGATGGTGGCGATGGCGAGGGAATAAAGCTCCAACAGGATCCCTTCGATACGAATGATGGGCCCCTTCGGCGGCAAGGGGAACGGCAGAAAGGCATGCACCTTTTCGCCAGCGAACTCCCTGGTAACGTATTTTCCAGTCTTTCGAATCATTTTTGGTTAAGTCCTCCTTCGTTGCGGACTACACAAGTAAACGATTCGTTCATAACCCCCAACACTAGTCAAACCATCTTTACCAGTCAGGCAGCATCCCACCTCGGCACATTTTGCGACAAGGCTAAATGGAAAAATGGGGCTGAAACATCAAAGGAAAATGGGGCAGGGCGAAAATGGGGCCATCCATCTGTTGATGATTCCGTAAGTGTCTATGCCGTATGGGCTTACACTCACAGGTTTCGATGTCTTTCGGCAGGCTGCGCCCGAACTTTGGGGATCGCTCGGGCGACCGGACAGCGGCATGCGGCCATGACCGGGGGGTCTTTTGCGCCTTGGCGTGACAACTTCATCGCTTCCGGGAAAGGCTCCGTATCAGTGAGCCATTTGGGCTCATTGAGCCCGGGGGCGAACAGTCAGTCCTGTACGGCTGATTGGCCCTCGCCGAGATCATCAGCGGCATCGGTTGACCTGCGATACTCGGTGGGCAGGTGGTTCGTCAGGTCCACGCTCTCATGCAGGACGCGGCCAATCTCAATTTGCTGCCTTTCGTTGACGCGATAGATCAGAAAATGACGCGGGCGGTGAACGCGGCCAGGAACCTTATCGACTCGATTCCGACTGTGCCAGATGTGATAAGTACGTGCCAGTCCAGCAATCTCATCACGGGCCTCGCTGCCAGGACAACGGGGGTTTTCCGCAATGTCAATCATAGCCTGAACCAGCAGGGCTTCGTAGCGCAGGCGAGCCTGTTCTCCAAAATGCTGATGCGTCCAGGTGAGAATCGACACAATGTCGCGTTCGGCCGCGACCGAGAGCGTGAAGCGGGCCATGTCCGTCAGTCGCCCTTGCGCTGATCTGCAGCCCGCGCAGCCTGACGTCCCAGCCTGGCGATGTGAGCCGACAGACGCTGTTGCGTCGGGAGTTCGATTCCCTGTCCCTGGTCAATCTGATCAAAACCCTCCTCCGCGAGACTACGTAAGAGTAAGAGTTTTTGCTCTCCCTCCGAGGTTTTCAGTTCCAGCAATCGTAGCCCATCACGAACGACCTCGCTGGCATTTTTGTACCTGCCAGATGCGACAAGTTGATCGACAAACTCTGAGTAGTGCTCGGTCAAATTCACGTTCTTCGTTGGCATGCCCTGCTCCACCTGCTTCGTTTCATTTCGCACCAGCTCTGCTTCACAAGTTTAGCACAATTGGCAATTATTGCCAATTGCGGGATTAGGCACATTGCCGTCTCCTTCCATCCTGTGACTTCCGCAAAGGGCGATGGCCTGCCTCTGATGCGCATGACCATACAGCGAACGACGTGGCAAACATTCCCGCCAGTGGAATCGAATTGATGGCGAAACAAACTCGTTTTCCTGCCGTGCTTGCGAATGCCACGATCCTGTTCGCCGCTAACTTCGGCAGCGGATACCAGGGCTTCGTTGGTGTCGCAGGACGAATCGTCCGGAGTGAATTTCGTTTTCACTCCACTCCGTCGATGTCGATTTGCCCCGAAACAGCACGGCATAGACTGCTCTGGTCCAGACAACTCATGAGGGAGTCGCATGGGTATGCTGGAGTTTCCGGCGAGCGCAGTTGCTGCAGGATGGTTCATAGAGGTTTTTGACGAGCTGAAAAAACGTCTTTTCTCAGCGTTCAACTTGATGCCAGCATAGGTGGCACCTCGACAGCGGCTTCTTCTCGCAACTCTCTTCTGGGTTGGCCGTGACGTCAAATCCGAACCGCTATTGAAACCCGGAGTGCCACACGGGTACCCAAGGTTCGAATCCCTGTCTCTCCGCTTCGGCAGAACGCTTCAAAATGCAGTGTTTTTCCACGAAACCCCAAGGTTGCCTCGGGTTTCTTTGCGTTTATGGGCCTCTGTTTTGGCCCATGTCCTTCGCCCTGTCCGTGCGCTCCAGGAGTGCAAAAATGGGGAAGCTGTGACAATACGAGGAAAACTGAATGGCGCCAATACGGGTACGTCGGCACCACTGACGGCACCGTTCTTCGGGGCGGTATTGGGGAGGCACCGGGATCAGAGATCGCAGTTGTGAAATTCCGGATCCTGAAGGTTGCCGAGATCCTGGTGATTGCAATCTCTCACGGTCGAAGACGTCCATTGCACTGGCGACAGCGTCTTGAATGAGTGATCGCCATGTCTGGCTGATGTCCTGTAATTGCTGATTGTTGGACTGTTCGCACGGCTGGTTTTCGTTGCCCACGGAGTTCTCCCGTATGAATCTAACGATCGTCGACGGGGACCTGCTGGATCAGGACGTGGAAGTGATTGTCAACGCATGGAACCGTAACATCATCCCATGGTGGCTGCTGATTCCGCAGGGTGTCTCGGGGGCAATCAAAAAACGCGGCGGGCT
>JBEAUF010000056.1:0-4778 GCA_041161565.1 Planctomycetota bacterium
CATAGTTACCAGAGAGTTCTGCATCGACGGGCGCCCACTGCACGGTGTGGTCGCCAGCCGCGAGATTTTCAAATCGCGCTGGTGCGGTGGCGGAGGCTTCTTTGGAGAGACCACTTTGTACCAGCGTCACCTTGAAGCGGCCCTTGATTGCAGGAGCGACTTCAACGGTGATGGATGCTGGTGGAGCGGGACCAGACGGGGGCGTCGCCATACTGCTGATGAGCCTGAACTGGTGTTCCTGAAGTCGCGTTCGGCCGGCAGCGTTGGTGAGCTTGAGATGCAGGGTCAGTGGGATTTCGAGGTTCCCGGGAGTGGGGGGCAGATTTTCTGGTCTTAGGAGCTGACTGAGGTCGAGGCTGGCCGGGGAGGGATCGCCCGGCCGAGAGGTGCTGGAGGGCCAGAATAGTCTGAGTTTTTCCTTGTCGAAGCCGGCTTCGACGCGAACGACGCGAGTTTCAGGATCGGCGATACCGGAAATCTGGCAGGCGGGCAGTTTTTCCGCGGCGCGATCGACGACGGCCGGCATTCTGACGACAGCTTCGGGGGGCTGAGTCTGATCCATGGTGAATGTGAGCGATGCGGTAATTTCGGGCGAGTCGCGGCGCGTGAGGCGAAAGGTGAGAACGTATTTGGCAGATCCGGGGTCGAGGGTTTTGAGATTGAGTTCGAAGGGGGCCAGAACCTGGGTGGAGCAGGAAAAGTTCCAGAGTGCGTTGGGGCCGGAGGTGGCTGATGACTGACGATTCCAGCCGCTGTTGATGGTTTCCTGGCGAGGCTGCGAGCGGACGATTTCCAGCTCCTGCGGCTGGATTTTGCGAAGGGTCCATGAGAGTCGCGGATCGGTGGCGGGGTCGATGACGACTCCGTGAAGGTGCACGCCAACTCGGAGCAGGCCATCCTTGCCTTCCGGGGTGGACTGCGAGGGGAAGACAATTTCAGGGTAATCGCTGGTCGGTGATGGACTAGCGCTGAGCACTTCCAGAAGCAGACAATTCTCCGGGTCACCCTCCTGCTGGTCGAGGGATTCGACGAGTCCGGTCTCGGTGAGTCTCCAGGCGCGGGCGAAGGGCAGCCCTGCGGCGGAGAGCGAGAAGATTCCGGTGGGAGGCGGATCGACGGGGAGATTGAACTGGAAGCCTCCGGAGGCTGCCGCGAGATCAGGTATTGGGGTGACGGCAGGGGCGAGCCGGATCTGGTCGGCTTCCGGGGAGCCGAAGGCGGAGGGAAGAATCATCGCGTCTCGGAGCCGTTTTTCGACGAGTGCGTATTTGAGTTCGGGTGAGAGGTGCAGTTCGGCGGGAATGGGGCCGGCCCCGGCAGTGCTGGCGGGATGAAGACCGAGCGACAGGCGACCGCTGACAGGGTCGAACTGTGGGCGTTCGGGGATTTCGACAAACTGCTGGAGGTCGGAGAAGCGAAGTTTGACGACAAGCAGGGATTCGGGAGCAAGTGTGGGATCAGCGGTGGGAACAGCTGAAGGAGCAGCTGAGGCGGGAGCGGCTGGAGTGGGGAGCACAGGCTGAACGCGGACGCAGAAGCCATAGGGGAAACTGATGGCCGCGGGAGCTGCGGGAGCGGGTGGCGCGGCTGGTGCAGGTGGGGAACCTGGGGCAGCGGGAGGAAGAGCAGCCTGCGGGGGCTGGAGCGGGAGATTGATTGGTTGACTGGGTGAGAGGTTGAATAGCAGTGGTTGTTCCCAGCCGGGGAGTGGTGTTCCCGGAAGTGCAGCGGCGGTGAGCTGCAGCAGTTGAACACGGACGCCCTGGACAGCGGGACCTGCGGACTGCTGGAGACCGAACGTCAGAGTCTGGGGTTTATCGGGAGCGGTGGTTGGAGGGAGATAGAGTCGCCAGACAGGTGCGTAGGGGCTGGCGGCGGATTCCGGCACGAGCGACGCCGGGTCAGGGCCACTCACCAGTCGCCACTGCGTATCGGGCCTGGGGAGCAGTTGAACGGGGAGCAGATCGGTCAGGCGGCCATTGTCGACTGCAGCGAGGAGTGGGAGTGAGGAGGACCAGTTGGTGGGAAGTGGCTGAGTGGGCTGCAACTGTACGGAGAGTTTCGTGTTGTTGGGCCACACTGAGGGTGGGGGCAGGAGGAGCCAGCCATCGGCATCCGGCTCGATGGAGGCGGGTTGCGGCGAGAGCATGCGCCAGCCCTGTGGGAGGTTGATCAGAAACTGTCGGGACTCGGGCTGGTCGGGTGCGAGTTGTGCTTCGAAGGTGGCGGTGCTTTCGGCAGAAAGAAAGACCTGTCGGGTGTTGCTTTCGCTGAATGCAGTGGCGGCTGCGTTGAGGTTCACAGGGCCGCAGAATGTCGGCGGAATTTCACGGGTCCATGCCTGGGAGAGTGCTCTGACAGGGAAGCGGGCGCTGAGGGTGCTCTGAACATTCCTGCTGAGCTGTGTGTCACTGGGAAAGACGTCAGCACCCGGATCGGTGTCTGTAGCTGCGAGGCGTTGCCAATCGTTGGCGAGCACATTGAAGAGGATCGCACGCAGGGCTTCCGGAGATGCTGATGTTCCGGTGGTTGCTGCGGGAGCTGAAGGAGCTGCGGTGCTGGCACTAAGTCGACTGCGGAGTTCGTTGCAGAGATTCTGCCATGCCGCCTGGGCTGAGGGGCTGTTTTGGCGAGAGGCGGTTTCGCGAAGTCTGAGTGAGAAGAGGCCGATCCAGAGTCCGGTATTTGTGGCGGCGGCCTGCTGCCCCGGATTCGCTGCTGACTGTGCGGTTCCGGAGGTACTGGAGCTGAGAACTGTGTCGCGGGATTTGGACCAGAGAGGACGACTTTCGGAGGGGAAGCCGGGAGAAGGCGGGATGGCTTCGAGTTCCTGAAAGTCGATTGCATTCAGCGGAACGGCTGCGGTGCCGACTCCGCGGAGGAATGAAGCGAGTGTATTGAGTGCCATGGACTGGGCAGCAGACGCGTCGGTGGTTGCTGCGGGTGGGGCTGTGAGCAGCAGCAGGGCGTCGATAAGCGGGTCACCGGCCGTGAGTCGTGAAGGGTTGGCTGCGAGGTCGGCCAGAAGGGTGATGTCGCCGCTGTTGATTGGTCTGCGTTCGAGCCGCTGGGCGGCGGCCTGGACCATGCCGGGCAGGGCGGTGGTGCGGAACCAGATTTGTTGCTGGGAATCGAGTTTCTGGCGAGTGGATTGTGAGACACGGTCGACAGCAGCGGTGGCGGAGTCCAGCTGACTGCGGACTTTGGCGGCTGAGAAACTGCCGGCCGCCAGCCATGATTCAGCGGCATCGATCTGGGTGAGTACAGCGGGCAGGCCGTTTTCAGTGTCGTTCAGGAGTGCGTTGTAAATGTCGTTCGGCAGTCTGATGGCGGGTGCGGAGTTTGGGAGGAATCCGGCGAGGAGCGTCATTGAAGACTCGCGCAGCTGCCGCAGTTTTGCTGCGGCTTTCAGCAGGTCACGCTGAACATCACTGGCGGCGGATTCTGAGGTGACGAGTGCGTTATGCAGCAGGGTGAGTTGCCAGGGGATATCGGAGACGGGCCAGCTGGAAGGAGGAAATCGATAGAAGCAGCGGCGGAGGCGATCGGCGGTGCGGCTGAATTCTTCGACGGGGGCATCAAGCCGGGCTGCGAGTTCAGCCCAGAGAGCAGCGGAAAGATGGTCCAGCGGTGGTGCCGGTGGAAGCACGGCAGTGGCGGGTTCCGGCTGGGTGACGGCTGTGATGAAGTTGCGACAGGCGTCGAGTTCCTGTTGTGGGGGGGCAGCGGGGCTGGCCCAGGCGATGGCGCTGGCTGCGATTGCGGAGAGCTGTCGCGATTTTTCGGTGTCTCTGCGGAGCTGTTCGACGCGTTCCTGGATGCGGTTTGCCGTGATGGCGGAGAATTCGCCGGGAATGGGGGCGGTGAGCGACTGATTGAGGCGAAGCAGGTCGGCTCTAAGCTGCAGGAGCTTTGCGGGGAACAGCCTGCTGGTTGAGGATTCGAGCTGGTCGAGCTGATTCCAGAGTTCGGCGAGTTGTGCGGCTGGTGTGGCTTTGGGGGGAGTTGGCGGGGTCTCAGGAGGAGCTGCGGCGGCTGCAGTGGCTGCGTCGGGTGCAGGGGGGCTGGCGGTGGAGGCCGGCGCGGGGGCCTTAAGGCGGATTTGTCCGAGCAGGATGGCATCCTGGCGGCCGAGAATGGGGGCCGGGCTTTGTGACTGTCCCCACGCTGTGCGGACGGTCAAAGGAAGTTTCTGAGAGAGTTCACTGTGGAATTGGGCGACAGAGTCTGCTTTGCCGCTGACAAGGACTTCACTGACGGCGCTGCAGAAGGCTGTCTGGGATGGTGTTGCGGCTGGAAGTTTCCAGCTGAGTTGTCCGGCGCTGCAGGAGCAGACGATGGAGATGTGATCTTTGTGGGGTTCCAGTGCCAGTTCGAGGAGCCGGAGGCAGTCGCGTGTGGAGAGCCCACCTTCGAGTCCGACGTGGGTATCGAGGATATCAAGAAGGAGTACGGCGGGGTCCCTGCGAGTGCTGGTGGCTTTTGCGAGTTCGGCGAGAAGTTCGGAAGCTGGGATGGATGCGGAGTCACTGAACTGGAGTTCGAGAACAGTGGCGGCGTTTTGGTCAACGCGCGTGCGGGGGCGGACCGTGGCGTAGAGGACGAGTCTGGTGGCCTGGTTTGGGGATTGGGAGAAGGCTTGAATCCCATCCAGTACCTGCCGTGGGGTCTGGCAGGTGACAGGTGCCTGACCGGCCTGCCCTGCACTGGATTGCTGCGGATTGGCAGTCTGGAAGAGATCGGTAACGGCAGAATCGCTGAGTACTGTGGTGGAGGGG
>JBEAUF010000060.1:0-5331 GCA_041161565.1 Planctomycetota bacterium
CCCCTGCCTGCGGCGTTGGCATAGTGTTGGCAGGGTTCTTTACCCGCGGGCTGCCGCCCACCCGCTCAGGACGAAGCAGGGGCACGCACCAGGGTGCGAATCGCAACCGGGGGCTTCCGCCCGCCCGCTCACAATGCTGCTGACGCTGCGGGCAGGGGTGGGCACCAGGGTGCCAGAATCGCAACCGGGGGCTTCCGCCCGTCCGCTCACAATGCTGCTGACGCTGCGGGCAGGGGAGGGCACCAGGGTGCCGAAATCGCAACCGGGGGCTTCCGCCCGCCCGCTCATAATGCTGCTGACGCTGCGGGGAGGGGTGGGCACCAGGGTGCCGGAATCGCAACCGGGGGCTTCCGCCCGTCCGCTCATCCGTTCTTACTTTCGCGTTCTCCTCTCTCGCGGAGCGTCGGGCTTCCGCCCGTCCGCTCGGGGTGTGGCCATTGAATTGTTCTTTGCCGACCATGGCGGCGATATTTCCGGAACCATCGCGAGCGTTCTGCGGGAATTTTTTGAGCCGCCGGCGATTTGGCCCGTTGTTGGGAGCGGTGTTTTTGTCCTTGTGTCTCTGTTCTTGCGGAGCCCGCTATGTCTGTACGTTTTGAAGAGAAAGTGGTTCATCCGATTTCCGGCTGGCTGGGATTGTTGTGTTCGCTGGGACTGATGATTGTGGGACCGATCGTGTCGCTGTTTTTGGCGAGCAGTGCTGGGTCTCCGGGGCTGTCTGCAGTGCTGGCGGTGTTTGGTTGTGTGGGTTGTTTCCTGTCGGGATTCATTGGGCTGTTTGGTTTTGTGGCGATCGGCCCCAATCAGGCGCGAGTGTTTACGTTGTTTGGCGCTTACCGCGGATCGGCTCGTCAGTCCGGCTTCTTCTGGGTGAATCCGTTCTACAGCAAGTGGATGATTTCCCTGCGGGTGCACAACTTTGAAACAGGTTCGGCGCGAACGCCCGAGATTCGTGATCCTGCCGGCAAGGTGACTCAGGAAAAAGGTCGCTCTCACGGCCGGCCATCGCGGGTGAATGATCGCAACGGCAACCCCGTGGATATCTCCGCGGTGGTTGTCTGGCGGGTGACGAATACGGCGGAGGCATCATTTCAGGTGGAGGACTACAAAGACTTTGTGGCGGTGCAGAGTGAAGCGGCCCTGCGGTCGCTGGCATCGCGTTATCCTTACGACAGTGAAGACGGTGAGTTATCGCTGCGTGGCAGTGCGGAGGAGATTTGTCGTCAGCTGCAGCAGGATATTCATGAGCGTGTGGACCAGGCGGGAGTGGAGGTTCTGGAGGCGCGCATCAGTCATCTGGCGTATGCTCCGGAGATCGCCGCCGCGATGCTGCAGCGGCAGCAGGCTTCTGCTGTGGTGGCCGCGCGTGCTCAGATTGTGGAGGGTGCGGTGGGGATGGTGCGGATGGCTCTTGAGCAGCTCAGGCGGGACAACATTGTGGATCTGGACTCTGACCGGAAGGCGGCGATGGTTGCCAGTCTGCTGGTGGTGCTCTGCAGTGATCGGCATGCGCAGCCGGTGGTGAATGCCGGCTCCGTGAATCCTTGACAAATTCCCCCGCCTTTCCCTGCTGTATTTCGCTGCCGCGGCCGGTATACTCCACCGGCCGTCGGCGGCTGCCTGCGTCTGCTGTATCTGCCGTCGGCTGTTTTTCCCACCCTCCATCCCTGCGGGAGCTCGCCAGATGAAGCCCGAACTGAATCGTCGTTCGTTTATCCGTACTGCTGCCGCGGCCTCTTCCGCAGTGCTGCTCCCGGGTTCCGCCCTGCGGGCTGGTCTGTATTCCGGCCCTTCCCGCACCAGCGCCGCGGAAACCGCCGTGTCCGAATTCTTTGCCACTTTGACCGACGATCAGAAGCAGGTCATCGCGCTGCCGTTCAATCACCCCAGCCGCACTCGCATTTCAGCCAACTGGCACGTCACCGAACCAACTCTGGGTGAAAAATTCTTCACCAGCCAGCAGCGTGAAATTGTCGCCCGGATTGTGAAGGGGTTGTGCAGTGAAGAGGGCTACGCCCGAGTGACTCGTCAGATGGACGAGGACGCCGGCGGTCTGAACGAATTCAGCGTGGCCCTGTTTGGTGCTCCGGGTGACGAAAAGTCACCATTTGAATTTCTGCTGACAGGCCGTCACCTGACTCTGCGTGCCGATGGTAACACGGTGGACCATGCGGCCTTCGGTGGTCCGATCATCTATGGCCATGATCAGGTGGATCCGGTGGCCTCCAAAAATATTTACTTCTACCAGACACAGTCGACGGACGCTGTGTTTCGTTCATTGAACGCGGATCAGGCGGCAAAGGCTCTGATCGCCAAAGCACCTGCAGAGACTGCGGTGCAGCTGCAGGGAGCGGACGGCAAATTCGCGGGAATCAGCGTCGCGGAACTCAACGCCGACCAGAAAACCCTCGTCGAAAAAACCCTCGCACTGCTGCTGGCTCCTTATCGTCGCGAGGACATCGACGAAGTGATGCAGATTCTGCAGGCGTCCGGCGGCGTGGATCAGCTGCACATGTCCTTCTACAGCCAGGAGGACCTGGGTGGCGACCGCACGTGGGATATCTGGCGAGTGGAAGGCCCCAGCTTTGTCTGGCATTACCGCGGTGCTCCGCACGTGCACGCCTACATCAACATCGGCCAGGTCAAAAAGGCCTGATTGACGGCTTGTCGGGTCACGTTCCGGCGGCCCACCGGTCGCCGGAACAAAACTCAAAAATTTTTCCCGGATTTCTGCCAATAGATTGCTTCCGCCGGCGATTTGGTTCCTCATGCCGCGAATTTTGCACTTCGCGAGCCTGTGGTTTCCGGTTCATTCCAAATCAGGGAGCGGGGTCATGCTGAAGAGAATCATCATCGGGGGAAGCAGTTTACTCCTGGCTGGCGGGCTGTTTTTCGGCAGCGAAACGTTCAGCTACCTGCGGACATTCGGCACGCAGATGCGCCAGGCCGTCAAGAACGAAATCTCCGTGGAATTCGAACTCCAGCGGATTCGCAACGAAGTGGACAGCCTGATGCCGGAAATCCGCCGGCACATGACAACGGTGGCCGAACAGTCCGTCGACGTTAAGGACCTCCAGCGCACTCTGGCCGAACGCGAAAAAAATCTCAGCGAACAGCGTGCCTCCATCCTCGCTCTCCGCAGAGACCTCGAATCCGACCGCAGTCATTTCACCTACCGCGCCGTGTCTTACTCCAGAGCCGAAGTGCAGGCCGACCTCGCACAGCGGTTTGAGTCCTTTCAGGCCGCCGAGGCTGCTGTGAAACGCGATCATCAGATTCTCGCAGCCCAGCGTGAAACGCTCCGCGCCAACCAGCGGCGGCTGGATGCCATGCAGGCCCGTCGTCAGGATCTCGCCGTGCACGTCGCGCAACTCGAAGCCCGGCTCAAACAGGTTCAGGCCGCTGAAGCCATCAACTCCTCACCGCTCGACGATTCCCGACTCGCCCATGTCGAAAAACTCATCAGCGACATGAACCGGTCGCTCGACATTCGCGAAGCTCTGCTCGAATCCGAAGGCAAACTGTCCGGACGCATCCCGGTGGAAGAGTCCGCTGAACCCTCGACGGATCTGCTCAGCCGCATCGACACCCACTTCTCAACGGAAAAACAATCCACGGAGACCGCATCTTCCACCAGCACCGGCGGGCCAGGTATCTGATGGTTGATTCCCGCTACATGTTGTGGATCGACGGTGTCGGCGCGTGGCTGGTGTGTTGCGGGACAACCGTGGTTCTGGGGAGTGCGGCACCGGATGCCACGGCCGACATCCGCCTGCAGGCTCCGCTGTCCCGTCGCCACGCAGTGCTGGAACTGTCCGGCGAAAACTGGCTCCTGAGACCCGTTCAGGTTTCAGGAGCTGAGCCGGGTCCGGCCGGTGCTGCTGTGTCGCTGGTATCCGGTGGCGTGGTACCGATCTCCAGTCGCGTGTTGCTGCGTTTTCAAATGCCCAGCGTACTGTCCTCCTCAGCAGTGCTCACACTGGAAAGCCCCCAGCGGCTGGTGCCCGAGGCTGATGGAGTGGTGCTGCTGGCGGATCGGATGCTGCTGGGGCCGGGAATCGATTCCCATATTCGCTGCCCTGCACTCCCGGGGCGCCTGGTGCTGTATCGCAGTCAGAATCGTCTTTGGTGCCGCTCCACCGCTGAATTTCTGCTGAACGGGCAGAACACCAGCGATGCAGCGGAAGTTGAACATGGAACCATCCTCTGCATGGGCGAATTTCGCCTGCGGGTGGAACGCATTTGAAGTTCTGATGCTGAGCGTTGAATCACCGTTCAGAGTACTGCCTGCTGCCCACGATCCCGTCGATTTCCCCAGGAAATGACCCATGAAATTCACATTCGCACCGGAATCCCGCCCGCTGGAGGGGTATACGATTAAGCGTGCGATCCATCGTGGTGGGTTTGGGGAGGTGTATTATGCGATCAGTGACGCGGGCCGCCAGGTAGCGCTCAAACTGCTCAACAACAACCTCGAAGTGGAACTGCGGGGTGTCAAGCAGTGTCTGAATCTGAACCACCCGAATCTGGTGACCATTTTCGACATCCGCCAGGACTCCGACCGGGATTACTGGATTGTGATGGAATATGTCGGTGGCAGTAGTCTGCTGGACGTGCTGCAGCGGCATCCCTCGGGTATGCCACTCGCCGAAATCCTCCGCTGGCTCTCCGGCATGGCTCAGGGGCTTTCGTTTCTGCACGATCGTGGTCTGGTGCATCGGGATTTGAAGCCTGCCAACGTGTTGAGTGATGGGGAGCAGGTGAAGATCGGAGATGTGGGGTTATCGAAATACATCTCAGAAAGCCGTCGCAGCGCCCAGACTCAGAGTGTTGGTACGGTGTACTACATGGCGCCGGAAGTCTGCCGCGGGCGTTATGGCCGTGAAGTGGACGTCTATGCCCTCGGCGTGATGCTCATTGAAATGCTCACCGGACAATTGCCGTTTGACGGTGAAACGACGGCCGAGATTCTGATGAAGCATCTGACTGCGGAGCCCGACCTGTCAATGCTTGCGCCGGCTTTGCAGGACGTCCTGCGCGGGGCGCTGGAAAAGGACCCGGACCGGCGGATTCAGGATGTTCTGGAGCTGCAGCGGAAATTTTGTGCGGCGGTGGAATCACCCGCCTTTGCGCTGCAGCCGCAGGCAGACCGTGCGGCGGCACTTGCGGATACCCAGCCCGGACCTCAGCACCGCGCACCTGCCGCCGCTGCCGCCGCCGCAGCACAACCCGCTGCTGCCGACGTTCGGCGAGGGCTGAAGCAGTCCCTGCAGCACTTCTGGCAGCAGCTGCCGGAGCCTGTGCGGTGGGTGCTGATGGGGGCGGTACTGC
>JBEAUF010000143.1:0-3630 GCA_041161565.1 Planctomycetota bacterium
GGGGAGGGCGAAGCTGGGATGGCGAAACGGTGTTAAGAACACCGGAAGTCGTTTTTCGGACTCCGCCCCCCATTACAGGGCGTGCGGGGGATGTCAATCCCCCGGTAACGGTGCGTGCCCGCGCGGCCAGCACCGCAGCCGGAGCTCACCAGGGCCGCACCGGCCGATTGACATCGGCCGCACGCTACACTGCGTTTGCGTGACTCGACCCGGCCGTGGGATTTCAACTGGTAGGCGGAACTGAAATCTCCCAATTTTCCCTTGTTTACATCGTTTCACCATCCCAGGGCGAAGCTCCTGCTGAGCCGCATCCCTGCCGCGAGCGTTTCTTCGATTCCCGCTGCGCCGCAAAAACGCTGGCAAACGCTCTCAGCGCTGACCAGCGTTCAGCGGCTCCCAGGTCTTCACCCGTCTTTTCACAGGATTTCAGAGAAAGCCAATGCCTTTGGCCGCTGCACTGGCCAGAGCGTGCGTGATAAGGTTGTCCCTGAGCCGACGACTCGGTGGTCAGAGCGTCTGAGCCACGGCTCCAGACCCGGAGTACAGAACCAGGCAGCGCATCACCGGCACTCGCAGTGAATTATACTGCGAAGACGCCGATTTGACGAGGCCAGGGGATCTTCGAGCGTTGCACATCCGGGCCTGCCGGATCCTGCTGAAGACGGTCCGCACCACGCTGGCTCATTCATCCGCCTCTTCCGTGTGATACGTCAGCAGACTGCAGACGGGGACCGGGGCCAGGCGGGCGCGACCGTTCAAAAAGGCCAGTTCGATCACAAAGGCTGCGCCGGCAATGTCCGCCTGCTGCTGCTGAGCCAGCTTGACGCAGGCTTCCATGGTACCGCCAGTCGCCAGCAGATCATCCACCAGCAGCACTCGATCGCCCGCCTCGATGGCGTCGGTGTGAATTTCGAGGGAATCTGAACCGTATTCAAGATCGTAGCTGAATCGCTGAGTTTTCCAGGGCAGCTTGCCGGGCTTGCGCACCGGCACAAAGCCTGCATTCAGCTCAAGTGCCAGCGGGGCGCCAAAGACGAAGCCCCGAGCTTCCGCGGCCACCACCTTACTGATGCCGGCAGCACGCCACGGCTCCGCCAGCTGGCGAATGGTTTCCTTCATCGCCGCCGCACTTGCCAGAATCGGCGTGATGTCCCGAAACATGATGCCCGGCTTCGGAAAGTCGGGAATTGAGCGTACGCAGGATCGCAGGTTCATCAATCAGCCTTTGCAGTAAACAGCCGGACTGGTTTTGCGTGGGGCTGATGATCGCAGCAATCCGCCGGCCGCACAAGCCAGCACCGCGAACAGCACCGCTCTCAGTTCCCAGCAGCAGAAATGTCAGTTTCCGCAAATTCCGGGCCCTGCAGGAGCCGGCAGGCTGGGACTTGCGGCCGGAATTCGTCAGAATAGCCAGACCACGGCTTCCTGATTCCGTTCTGCCCTCTGCAGGAGTAATCTTCATGTCCCACCCGGTCGCTCCCTCGTCCAGCCTCCCTGCCGTTGCCCGCCGCGGCTTTCTCACTGCTGCCGCCACGGCCGTCGCCGCTGCCCGCGCCGTCGCGCAGGACGAATACGGCCCGCATGCCGGCCCCGTTCGCTACCCCGATCATCGACTCGTCGAACGTGACAAACGCTTCGCAAAGCTCAAACTCGGCAATACGCCCGTCCAGCGACTCTACCACAGCCCCAATATGCTCTGGGCCGAAGGTCCGGCATGGAACGGCTCCGGGCGATATCTCGTCTGGAGCGACATCCCCAACAACCTGCAGCACCGCTGGATTGAAGACGACGGACACGTATCCGTGATCCGCAACCCCGCCAATAACAGCAACGGCAACACCTTCGACAACCACGGTCGACAGATCTCCTTTGAACATCTCACCAGGTCCGTGGCCCGCTATGAACACGACGGCACCCGCACCGTGCTCGCCAGCACCTTCAATGGCAAATCGCTCAACGCGCCCAACGATGGCGTTGTGCACCCGGAAACCGGCGATGTGTGGTTCAGTGATCCAGGCTACGGAGCACTTATGGACTACGAAGGCACACTCGCAGATACCGGATCCGTGCAACCGTACCAGAAAGAGGCCATTTACCGCTGGGAAGCCAGCACCGGAAAGCTCTTCCAGGTCGCCGATGACATCTTCAAACCCAACGGCGTCTGCTTCTCTCCGGACTACAAAAAACTCTACGCAGCAGACACCGGCGCGTCGCACTACCCCGACGCCCCGAAAAACATCAAAGTCTGGGACGTCGTTGATGGAAAGAAACTCGCCAACGGCCGCGAATTTGCCTCCATGAACCTCGAAATGGCCGACGGCGCCACCAAAGCCGGCTTCGCGGATGGCATCCGCGCCGATATTCACGGCAACATCTGGGCCAGCGCCGGCTGGGTCGGAGACGGCTACGACGGTGTACACATCTTCGCCGCAGAAGACGGAACCCGCATCGGCCAGATTCTGCTCCCCGAAATCTGCAGCAACGTCTGCTTCGGAGGCACCAAACGCAACCGCCTCTTCATGACCGGCAGCACCTCGCTCTATGCCGTCTACGTCAATACTCGCGGTGCACACTTCTGCTGAACCGATAACCACCGAAAACCGGCCGATACCAGTCGGCCGGTTTGTCTTTTATCACCACCTCTGCCGCCGAACCGCCACATGACGCCCGCTCTTCGCACCATCGCCCTCGCCGTCACCGCTCTCTGCGGCTTCGCCAGGAATACCCTCGCCGCCGATCCACCGGACGCTGCCAACTTCCACCGCGAACGCCTCGTCGCCTGGTGCATCGTCCCGTTCGATGCCAAACAGCGCGGTCCCGCTGAACGAGCCGAAATGGTCAAAAGAATCGGAATGACCCGCGTCGCCTATGACTGGCGCGAGTCCCATGTGCCAACCTTTGAAGAGGAAATCCTGCAGTACAAACAGCATGGCATCGAATACTTTGCCTTCTGGAGCTGGCACCCGGCCATGGAGCCACTCATCCGGAAACACGGCATCCGCCCACAGATCTGGCTCATGTTCCCCACACCGCCCGAAGGCCCCCACGCAGAACGGGTCAAAGCAGCCGCCACCGCTCTGCTCCCCATGGTCGACAAAACCGCACAACTCGGACTCAAACTGGGACTCTACAACCACGGCGGCTGGAGCGGCGAACCGCAGAATATGGCGGATGTCTGCAAATACCTCAAAGAACATCATCAGGCCGAACACGTCGGCATCGTCTACAACCTGCACCATGCCCACGATCACATTCCCGACTTCCCCGCTCAGCTCGATCTCCTCAAACCCTGGCTGCTCTGCCTCAACCTCAACGGCATGAACGATAACGCTCAGCCCAAAATCCTGCCAATCGGCTCAGGACGCCACGACATCACACTGCTCCGCACCATCCTCAACTCAAACTACAACGGCCCCATCGGCATCATCGACCATCGCGAACAACTCGATGCCGAAGAAAGCCTCCTGCAAAATCTCACCGGCCTCAGGACTGCCCTCACTGAACTGGGACAAAAGGACGCAGCAGATTCCTTCAGCAAACGCTGAGCCTGCATGGCGGCGAAAGGCGGTTGAATACGGGTCACAAGACCACTGTTTCCAACCCCCACCCGCTGCACGCACCGCCCCGTCC
>JBEAUF010000009.1:0-17403 GCA_041161565.1 Planctomycetota bacterium
GCGATGAGCCGCAGGGCGGAAGCCCGCGGGTAAAGAGCCCTGGCAACGCGCTGCCGACGCCGCTGGCCGCGTGCGCACCAGGGTGCGGAGGCGCAACCGGGGGCTTCCGCCCGCCCGCTCAGGGGACGGGAACGCGTTGCGATCGTATTGCCGACACTTGAACGGGTGGGCGATGGCGGATGGTTTTGATCGGCAGATCAGCCGCACGCATGACTTTCGCGTCTGCAGTTGTCAGAATCCCCGACTGGCGTGTGATCCGGGAACCGGGTCAACTTCGTTTTTTCCAGTCCAGCCACACCAGTCCAGCCTGCCGCAATGAATCTTTTCGCCGCTGTTGAACAGCAGAATCGGGAATCCGCGAAGCCGCTGGCCGCCCGCATGCGTCCTGCGGAGCTATCGGAATTCTGTGGTCAGGAGCATATTCTGGGGGCTGGTCGTCTGCTTCGTCGGATGCTTGACGCCGACCGCATCGGTTCGATGATCTTCTACGGTCCTCCCGGCACCGGCAAGACGACTCTGGCAGAACTCATTGCTCGTCACACGCGTCGTCAGTTTTCGCGGTTGAATGCCACGACTGCGGGTGTCAGGGAAGTCCGCGAGCTGCTTGGGGCTGCTGCGGAAAGTCTGGCGGCGGACGGCACACGGACGGTACTGTTCATAGACGAACTGCACCGGTTCTCGCGGAGCCAGCAGGACATTCTGCTGCCCGATGTGGAAAACGGCACGATTTCTCTGATCGGCGCCACAACGGCCAATCCGTTTTTTTCCCTGGTGGCTCCGCTGATCAGTCGCAGTCAGGTGTTTGAGTTTCGTGAATTGTCGCAGTCGGATCTTGAGTCGCTGCTGCGGCGTGCTCTGGACGACGCCCGCCGCGGCCTTGCCGCTCACAAGGTTCACGTGGATCCTGAGGCGCTGGAATTTCTGGCCCGGCTCAGTGATGGCGATGCTCGCCGTGCACTCACAGCTCTTGAAATTGCAGTGCTCTCGGTCGCCCGCACCACTAAACACGTGGACATCGCTGTGGCCGAAGAATCGCTGCAGCGGCGGGTGATTCGCTTCGATCCAAATGGCGATGATCACTATGATCTGGCGAGTGCTTTCATCAAGAGTATTCGGGGGAGCGATCCGGATGCCGCGCTGTACTGGATGGCGCGAATGCTGGAATCCGGTGAGGACCCAAGATTCATCGCACGCAGACTCGTGATCGCCGCCTCCGAGGACATCGGCAATGCCGACCCGCGAGCACTGCCGCTGGCGGTGGCAGCATGGCAGGCGGTGGAAACGGTGGGCATGCCGGAATGCCGCATCAATCTCGCCCAGGCGGTCACGTTCCTGGCCTGTGCCCAGAAATCCAACGCGGCCTACACAGCCATTGACGCCGCCCTTGCCGACGTCCGCCAGAACTCCATTCTTCCCGTTCCCATGCACCTCCGCGACGGGCATTACGCCGGATCAGCAAGGCTGGGGCACGGCACCGGTTATCAATACGCCCATGACTCCGCCGACGGCTGGGTCAATCAGGATTACCTCGGAGTCCCCAAACAATACTACCAGCCGGTTGATCGCGGTGCGGAGTCTGAATTCCTGCAGCGGCTGAACGAGCTGCGGAAGCGTCGCCATCAGGGCCGACCACCGGAACAGCCTGCAGACGAAGCATCAAGCTGAGGGTTGTGCAGCAATGCTGGAAGAGCAACTGAGAAAGCTCATTGACGGCTGGATCCCTGACAGCGGTGCCGCGATCCACCCGCATCGCCATCGCGACGATGGGGAGAAAATCGTTCTTTCACCAGATCCCAGCAGCCTCGTCGCGGGCTGCCGCTCGGCGGCTCAGACCGGTGAAAAAGGCCATCGGCGGCGAATAGTTGCGGCAGCTGAGACATTTGCTGGAGCAGCGCGAGCCACGCTGCAGGATGCGGCTGCCATGAAAAGTCTTCTGCATTTCCTGATGACCCGGCGAAGTATGGTTGTGCGGACCAGTAATTCAGTGGGGGTGGTGATGCGCAGTAACGTCTCCTGCATTGTGCTGCTGTTGATTCTGTGTGTGTTGACTGGCCGTGAAGCTGCGGCCACCGACACACTATTCCTCGCGGGTGCTGCAGCGGTGGACGTGACACCGCAGGAGCCGGTACCGATGTGGGGCTATGGTTCCCGTCATGCAGCGCTGTCCGAGGGCACTCTGGATCCGCTGCTGGCCACAGTCCTGGTGCTGCAGGCCGGTTCCGAAAAGCTGGCGATTATCGGTCTGGATCTGGGCCGTTCTCCATCTGAAGCATCACTGCAGCGGATTCGGGGAAGGCTGCAGGAGCAATATGGGATTGCGCATTCGCTGATTGCCGGTTCGCATACCCATCACGGCCCGGTGCTGGAACTCAGTGATCGTGCGGACCGTGGCCGTGGCCGCTTTGATGCGGCGGTGCGGTATACGGGCTGGCTGGAATCAGCGATTGTGGAAGCGGCCGGTAAGGCGGTGGCAGCCATGCGCCCCGCGAAACTGGCGACGGGCTCCGACGAGCTGAAAAATTTCAACCGCAACCGACATACAAAGCGCACCCCGGCGCCCGTTGATGGACGACTGTGTCTGCTCAGACTGGATGACGCGGAGTCGGGAGCTGCGATTGGGGTGCTGGCAAATTTTGCCGCGCATCCAACCAGTCTGCCCGCGGAGCAAATGCGGTTTTCAGCCGATTTTGTGGGTGCTCTGCGACGTGAAATCCAGGCCACGCACGGCGGTCAGGTGGTTTTCATGCAGGGGGCAGCCGGAGATTTGTCGACCAATCGCGGCCCGTTTGGGGATCACGCGGCCTATGGTGCAGCGCTCGGTCGGGAAACGCTGCGAATTCTGCAGAAGCTCAACCCGACAACCGTTGAGCGACCGTCAATTCGCGTGCGGGAGGAGCAGTTCACGTTTGCATCCCGCATCAATCTGCAGAACCCGCTGACCCAGGCTGTTTACTCGGTGGCGTTCTTCCCCGAGCTGGTGCTGAATTTCGCTGATGAATACGCGGAAGGAATCCGGCCGCGGCTTACCGTCGCTGTCATCAACCGCGACATCGCTCTGGTGGGAGTATCCGGAGAGTTTTTCTGTGAGCACGCGGTAAGACTGAGGCAGCGTTCAAGGGCGAAAGACGTGTTTTTCTTCGGCTACTGCAATGGCTATCACCAATACTTCCCGACGATTGAGGCGGCAGCGGAGGGCGGCTACGGAGCGGACAGTCAGGTAGCCCCGGCTGAAGTCGGCGCCGGGGAACGGATCATGGACAAGGCGCTGCAGACAATTTTCGAACTGCAGGGGACTCGTTTTTAAACGCCGACGGCTGCTCAAAAATCCGGTGTGAGTTCCCACGCCGCTGCGGCAATCTGACTCAGGATGATGGGCCGTGCATGCGGAATCCGCATGTTGACGGTCTGCGTCAGTTCGCGGCCGGTCACAGCGGAAATCAGACAGCGGATTGTCTGGCAATGTGAAACGATCAGCAGATCGGCGGTGACCGCAGGCAGCAGTTCCCGGAGGGCTGCAGCCGCACGGTTGCTGACCTCTGTCAGATTCTCACCCCCCGGCGCCCTCTGCTGGATGTCGGCGCGGAATTCCTTCAGCTTCGGGTCATCCCGATATTCCGGGTAGTCGCGAAAAACGTCGGCCTCTGTTCTGCCTTCGAAGATCCCCAGCGAGCGTTCGTTGAATGCGGGACTGGCGGGGAGTCGCAGTGGAGGTCGAGGAAATGCCTGCAGCGTCAGGTCCAGCGTTTCCACGGCTCGACCAAGCACAGAACTGACTGCGTGGCTGAAGGAAAATCGTTGGGGATCCGCGAGCAGCCGCCCGGCCTCACGGGCCTGCTCACGGCCATGTTCCGTAAGCTGCGTGTCGAACTGGCCACAGAACACCGCCTGCTGTTCCTGCACAGCGTTGATTTCTGACTGACCGTGTCGAAGCAGGATCACGCGTCGCATGCCGCAGGAGTCCTTCAGAAGCGGATCGCCGAATACCGCCAGCCACGCCAATTGGACACCGAAGCGTTCTGAGCAGGAGGTTCAGGCGAGTGTAATCAGGGACGCCTGTTCATGGCCAACGGTGACGAGGGTGCGATCAGAGAGCAGTTCAAAGTCATGCAGGTGGCTGCCAACTTTCTCCTGCACGAGCAGCTTTCCGGTCTCCATCGACCAGATACTCAGGAAGCCTCCGTGGTCACCGCCGGCGGCCAGCAGCCATTTTTGGTCTGCACTGAATTGCAGTTTTTCAACCAGCCCCTTGTACTTGCTGTCCTCGATCTCATACAGCCGTTCACCAGTTGCCACTCGGAACACTTCCACTCGGGATTTACCTTCGAGGTGGTCAATATTGCCAACCTGCCCCATGCCCCCTACGGCAAGGAGCGAACCATCGGGAGAAAAGGCGAGTGAACGGATGCCACCGATGGAATGTCGCCGCGCCCTGGGATCCCACGTGTACATCACGGGAGCTTCGATCGTCTGCAGAATCTCGCCCGACTGCACGTCCCTCACAAGGACCCTGCCGGTCCTGTTGCCGGTGGCTATCCGGCTGCCATCGGCGGAGAATACGACCGTGTAGAGCATTGAAGGGAAGCCGTGCGGCGTTTGCTGTTCGTAGCCTTCCAGGGTCAGCAGACAGTCGCCCGTGGCCGCATCCCGGATCTGCGTTTTCATATCATCGCCAACGCTGGCCAGCCGTGTTCCGTCCGGACTGACGGCCAGTGCCCGGATCCAGCGGCCATGGGCAGCCTCAATCCGTCGAATCTGTTCGCCGCTTTCGGCATTCCACCAGATCAGCGACTTGTCATAGCCTCCGGAAATCAGCGTTCCCCCGGAATTCACCAGCCCCGTAACATAACTGCTGTGTCGCGATTCCGAGAGCGTCTTTGTCTCCGGCTTTTCGGCTGCCGGATCGAAATGATGCAGGCCGAAATCGGCACCACCGCAGAACACACGACCGGACGGCTGATGCCGCGCCATGCAGAAAGTCATGGACGGCAGGCGTACGGTGCGGTCGACAGTGATCTTCGCGGGGAGGAATGCGGCAGTCGCTGCTGCGGGCGGTTCCTGAGCCGGTGTTGCAGCTTCAGTGGCGGAGGGCGTGGGTTCGTCGTTCGGTCGCATCTCAGGGCTCCTCAGGCCAGCACGGCCTGAATGGGTTTGCTGCCAAAATCCGCCAGCGGCGTTGGTCGCGCCCCCACCATATACTCGTGGGTATGGTCAATTCCGAGCGCCTGGAGGATCGTGGCGAACAGGTCGGCGGCCGAGGCTTCGCCATCGGTGACGGTATGCCCTTCAGCATCCGTCGCTCCATATACGACTCCGCCGCGAATTCCCATACCGGACAGGCTGCAACTCCAGGCGGACGCGAAATGGTCGCGTCCGAGACTGGCGTTGATTCCCGGCGTCCGTCCGAATTCTCCCAGTGTAATCACGAGGGTTTTTTCGAGCAGCCCGCGTTCCTGCAGGTCATCGAGCAGCACGGACATGCAATGATCGAGGTCAGCGCAGAGTTCGAGGTGTGTTTCGAAGTTCTGGCCGTGGCTGTCCCACCACGCACGGGCCACTTTGACGAACGGAACTCCGGCTTCCACAAGTCGGCGAGCGATCAGGCACTGTTCACCGAACTGCGTGGGTCCGTAGCGAGCCCGTACTTCTGCAGGCTCCTGTTCGATGTTGAACAATCCGGCACTGGCCATCATTCCCTGAACCCGCTGGTAGGCCGAATTCAGGCTGCCCACCGTGCTGCTGCGGTGTTCAGCGGCAAAGCGTTTTGACAGCAGATCCCGCAAAGCAGCTCGGTCCTGATGTTCGGCGGCGGTGAGTCGTTCGTGCAGGGCACTGTTGGGCGGAGCCATGTTTTCGGCAAGGAACAGCGGAGCGTAGCGAGCTCCGAGAAAGCCACTGGTGCCCTTTCTGCGGCCTTCGGTGGACGTGTACAGCGAGACGTAATCGGGGACGGTGCTTTCAAGTCGTCCCAGTTCCCTGGCGGCGACGGCGCCAAGGTCCGGATACCGCAGCCCGGGATCATCCAGCCGGCCGCGTTCCATCAAATCAGCTCCGCGTCCGTGATCGGCGATTTTGGTGTTCAGCGATCGAATCACGGCGGTCAGATGCATCCGCTGGGCGAGTTTCGGGAGCAGTTCGCTGACCTGAATTCCGGCCACGTTGGTGGAGATTGCACCGAAAGGTCCGCCGGTTTTGCTGCCGGGCTTGGGATCCCACGTCTCCAGCTGACTGGCGCCACCGGCCAGCCACAGCAGGATCACATGCTTTTCGCCCCGCCGCAGCTCGCCCGCCAGCTCTTCAGCCCGCAGACCATTCACGCCGCGCATGTCGGCCGCAAGGGCTCCGCCCACTCCAATTGTGGCGCCGCTGAGAAATCCGCGTCGCGAAAGGCCACTGTCGCTCATCTGCCACTCCCCGGAGACCGCAAACAATTAATGGTTGAATCGAAACTCGGCCCCCGCCAGCAGGGCCCAGACGAGTGACTGCATGTCGCTGACACGCCGCTCGGGAGCCCTCGCAAGCCAGCCGCGTACCACCTCAATCTCCTCGGCCGAAGGTTCACGACCGCAGACGACTCGCCAGAGTTCGGCTGCTGCCAATTCCGGAGTTTCGGCGGACCTGAGTGCCCCCACCAGACGATCCCCGCCATCACGCAACAGGTCGCTCTGCACACGGTCGCTGTTGCTGAAAAACAGGGCTTCATCAACCGCGATCTGAAAATCGGCGGCTGGCTGCTCAAACTCACGCATCCAGGCCCCCGCCTGATTCTCGATGTCCGTACGACGCTTGAGCCAGTCATCGGGTTTGGCCAGCGTTTCCTCGACGGAGGGCCATGAATCGCTGCTGCGAACCGCAATTTGCAGTGATGCCGCCAACTGCCTTGGGGTGAGCGGGCGTGCCGCGGCAACGGCGAATGTCTGGGCGGCAGGAGGAGCTGCTTCGGACGTCCAGCGGCTGGAACGGGCGTAGGTGCGGCTGAGCACAATCCCGCGAATCAAACGACGAAGATCATAGTCATGTTGCACGAAGTCCGCGGCGAGATCGCTCAGCAGCTGCGGGTGGCTGGCAGGGTTGCCGGAATGCATCTGATCCGGCGGATCCACGAAACCCGTCCCCAGCAGACGTGCCCAGGTGCGATTGACAATATTGCGGGCGAGGTACAGCTGCTGGTCGGCAAGCGCTGTTTCGATGAGTGCCTGACGGGGACTGAAGGAGACGGTGATCGGCTGGGCATCATCCTCGCGTTCGAGCCTGCGAACCTGTTCCTCGATGGCTTTCTTTTCTTCGTCAGTCAGAGTCGGCGTCGCGTCGGCGACCACAGCACCAGTCAGAAACATGAATTTCGCGTCGCGATCTTCACCCGCCGTGGTCTTGAAGCGAACGCTGCCCAGCGGATTTTCAAGGAGCACGTTTTTCTTTGAAGAAAACGTTCGCTGAAAGAAGGCCTGCATGCCGTAGTAGTGATCCTGTTTCCAGTCCGAAACCAGCGGATGGTCGTGACATTTGGCACAACTGATGTTCACTCCGAAAAACAGCACCGCGGTGTCGTTGGTGAGATCATCAAGCTCACGCACGCGGGATTTGAGGAACTGAGCGGCTCCCTTGTCGGGGCCGTCGACAGACGATGCCATCAGCATTTCGCGGAACATGCGGCTCCATGGTCGCCTTTCACGAACAGCCGTCAGCAGGTACTCGCGGAATTCCCCGTCGTTCGGTCGTTCCGGAAGCAGCAGTTCATCGAGGCTGTTGCGAAGATGAAAGTCGAAGTCCGGGAGCTGCAGCAGGCGATCAACCAGCAGCTGCTGGCGGGTTTGAGCGGGAAGGGCCAGATACCAGTCGCGTTCTTTGGCTGTCGGTATGCGTCCAGCCAGATCGAGCGTGGTGCGGCGGAGCAGAGTGTCTGCGTCAGCCTGCTCCACCGCGGGCACTCCGGCCGTGGAGTTCTGCTGATCGATGCTGGCATCGATTTGAAGTTCGAGCGGGAGTTCTGTGGGAGACTGGGCGATGGCAGGCTGGCTGCAGGGGAATAAGAGGAGTGCCGCGGCGAGCAGCAAACCGATCAAAAGCCCGGAAAATCGATGGCGCGGCACCAGACCGCCGGCTGCAGCTGAGACGCACGAACGCAGGTGTGCTGAGGCATCCGAATTCATGGGGCGGGGCGATCGAGGAGGGGGAAACAGCAGGAGGGCAGGAGGAGGTCTGCGGTGAGCACGCAGAGCACTCCTGCCGTGAGGGTATCAGGGATTTTCGGCCAATTCAATCTGATTGTTGACACAAAGCCAGGCGGCAACCGGCAGTTACCCGGGCAGGTGCGGATTGACCAGCAGTTGCGACGAACGTGATGCGTCATACAGAGCATGGCACGGAGCCAGCAGCGTCGGACGGACATCCGGATCGGGCGGTTAAGATTCGGTGGAAACCGAGTAATTCCGGGTGTTTTGTGTTTGACTTGTGGTTGGATTGCCGGCGGGGGGGCCCGGGAACCGCGGGATCTGAGCGGCTCCCCGGCGGCCGAGCTCCGACAGGCAGCACTGGCCGGGACAGCGTCGGCTCCCGCTTCTCCCATCTTCGCTCCTGCACTATGATCCGACGTTTTCTCAGCAACCCAGCAATCAACTTACGCAGTTTCCACGCAGAGGATGGCGCAGTGGCGAGACGCAAAACTTCCGGTCCGACAACTTCTTCTTCGCTTCCCGCAACCGAGGATGGTGCAGGCGGAGTGCAGTACGTTCCCATCAGCGACGAGACTCGCCGTCGTTACCTCAACTATGCACTGTCCGTTATTACGTCCCGAGCATTGCCCGACGTGCGTGACGGACTGAAGCCTGTGCAGCGTCGAATTCTTTATGTGATGTACGACCGTCTGCGACTGCTGGCAGATGCCAAGACCTGCAAGTGTGCCAAGATCTGCGGCAACACCACGGGTTCCTTTCACCCGCACGGTGAAATGGCGGTCTACGACGCGCTCGTGCGGATGGCCCAGGACTTCACTCTCCGCTATCCGCTCGTGGCTGGCCAGGGTAACTTTGGCTCGATCATCGGACTGCGGGCCGCAGCAGGTCGTTACACCGAGGCTCGCCTGTCCCGGCTCGCAGAGAACCTGATGAGCGAGCTCCGGTTTAACACTGTCGAGATGCGGCCCACCTACGATGCTGCGGACGAAGAGCCGACGGTACTGCCAGCCCGCTACCCTGCCCTGCTCGTCAATGGCTCTGCCGGGATTGCCGTCGGCATGGCCACGAATATGCCGCCCCACAATCTGGGCGAGGTGATTCGCGCGGCCGTGCATCTGATCGAGAACCCGGAAGCCTCGACCGCGCAGCTCATGCGGTACATCAAAGGACCGGATTTTCCGCTCGGTGGCCGCATCGTTACGGACCGCGCCGAACTTCGCGAGATCTACGAAACCGGCCGCGGGTCAATCCGCATTCGGGGCGAATGGAAATTTGACATGGTTGGCAAAAAGCCCAACCCGTCGCGCATTCTGATCCATTCCATCCCCTACGGCGCCACCACCGGCACACTGATGACCGAGATCGGGGAAATCATCGCAGCCCGCAAGCTTCCCCAGCTGGAAGCCGTGAATGACGACACCAATGAAGAAAACGGACTCCGCATTGCACTGGATCTCAAATCCGGCGCTGACCCGGAAGCCGTCATGGCCTACCTCTACAGACACACCTCGCTGGAACAAAACTTCGGCTACAACGCCACGTGCCTCGTACCCGCCGAACGCGGCCAGACAGTCCCGCGAGTGCTGAGTCTCAAAGAACTGCTGCAGCATTTTCTGGACTTCCGCATGACAACAGTGCGGCGCCGTCTGGAGTTTCAGCTGGAGCAGCTGCGGAAACGCATCCATATTCTGGAAGGCTACGCCATTATCTTCGACGGCCTCGAACGCGCCCTGAAGATCATCCGCGCCAGCAGTGGGAAAAAGGACGCCGCTGAAAAACTGATGGCCGAATTCGAGCTCACTGACATCCAGACCGATGCCATTCTCGAACTCCAGCTCTACCGCATCTCGAAGCTCGAAATCAACAAAATCCGCGAAGAACTCGCCGAGAAACAGGCCGAAGCCGCGCGCATCGAATCCACCCTGAAATCCACCACCCGCATGTGGAAACTCATCACCGGCGAACTCGAAGAACTCGCAAAGGAATTCGCCGATGACCGCCGCAGCGAACTGGGGTCCACCGACGAAATTGTCGAATTCGATCCGCAGGCTTATATCATTCGCGAAAACACCAACGTGGTGGTGACAAAAGAGGGCTGGATCAAGCGTGTCGGACAGCTCAGCAGCATCGCCCGTACCCGAGTTCGCGAAGGTGACTCCGTGCTTACCGTGGCCCCCGGAAGCACCCTCGATAACGTCGCCTTCTTCTGCTCAGATGGTGTCGTCTACACACTGCCAATTGAACAGATTCCGATCTCTTCCGGATACGGTGAACCACTCGCCAAACGCGCCAAACTTCAGGACGGCGTCACCGTTGTCGCTGCCATCACCACCGATCCGAGATTCGTGCCCGATCTGCAGACAGTCGGTGACGACACCGGCATCACACTGCTGGCGGCCACTCGCTCCGGCCAGATTCTCAGACTGCCCTTTGAATTCTTCCGTTCACCATCCACCAAAGCCGGTCGTAAATACTGCAGACCCGGCAAAGACGACCAGGTCGTGTCTGTCGAGCTGGTGCGGGATGCCCAGACCGTTTTTATGGCCTCGAAGAAAGCTCGCATCCTGCACTTCCCAATCGAAGATGTCCCCGTGCTCTCCGGTGCCGGCAAAGGTGTGCGCGGCATCAAGCTTGAACCTGGCGATGAACTGCTGGGGTTTGTTCAGCTGTCCCGGCCCAGCGACTGCCTGCGTGTGAAAAATGACAACGACAGTGTGCTCAGCTTCGGCCAGACAAAATACCAGGTCAGCTCTCGCGGAGGACGCGGGATCAAAACCAGCTCGCGCACAGGGTTCGTGGAAATTCTTCAGCCGGAAATTCAGCTGGTGGACTGGACCGAGCTGGGCGGGGTGGGCGAGTAGCCCAGTGGCGTTGAAGTTCTGTTGTTTCAGATGTTAAGGCATGCGGTCGATGTCAATCGGCCGGTTCAGCCCCGGGGGCGCTCCTCCAATGGCCTTGGGGTTCTCTGAAATTCTGTGAAAAGACGGTTGAAGACCTGGGACGGCGAGGCTCCTGTCGAGCCGCTGAACGCTGGTCCGGGCTATGATCGCTTGCCAGCGTTTTTGCGGCGCAGCAGGGATCGATGAAACGCTCGCGGCAGGGATGCGGCTCAGCAGGAGCTTCGCCCTCCCGGCAATGCGTCGTGCCAGAAAGCCACGGCCATTGGGCGCTCCGCGTGCGACGCTGGCCGCGCTGGCAAAGCGGGCACGCACCGTTGCCGGGGGATTGATATCCACTGCTCGCCTTGTCGCGGTGGGAATGATTCAGGGTGGAGTCTCAAAACACGAAATGAACTGTCCGCACCCCCGCTTCGCAATGCTGGGTTGGTGGGACGGCGGGAAGTGAGAAGTGAGAAGTGAGAAGTGAGAAGTGAGAATACTTCCCGTGCCCGTACACCGCGATGGAACTTCGCACTTCTGATTTCCAACTTCTGATTTCCGCTGGCTGGCCAGTTTGCATGCCGGATTTCACGGTGCCGCCCGGGTTCGCTCGTGCTGCAATGTCGGTCGCACGCATAATTACCGTTACCCGGGATTGACATCCTCCACTCGCGTGGTGTCACGGGGGGGGGAAGCGGTGCGGGGCGGAATCTCAAAATACGACGACCAGCGTGTTGAGCACCGCTGCACCATCCGAGGGTGGGGCTCCTGCAGTCCCGTACCGGCACGCGCCGCTAGTCGTGCAGAGAATTCCACAGCGTATCAAACTGCTCCTGGTAACGGGCCAGCAGCGGTTTGTGGCTGAGTATCAGGAAGTTTTCCTCGTTCTGCTCAGCAGCCCCGCGAGTCCAGTTGTAGCTGCCGTTGAGCAATAACTCGCGGTCGAAAATTGCGAACTTGTGGTGCATGTGGTACTGAGTCCTGTCAATCCGCAGACGCACGCCACATTCCCGCAAACGGTCCGCATCCGACCCCAGATCCGCCGCTTTGTCGTTGTCCGTGATGATTCGCACCTCCACACCGCGTCGATGCGCATCCATCACCGCCGCCGTGAGTCGATCGTCGGTGATGGTGAAGACGCAGATATCCAGCGTCCGCCTCGTGGACGCCACCAGCTCACGAATCCTGCCGGGGCAGTTCTGCTGCGGGCTGAACCACGCTTCAAAGACTCCCGCCGCTTCGCCGGCTCCCGGTGTTGAAACGGAAAGCACCCGAATGACTTCTTCCAGCCATCCCAGTTGTTCACGCTGGGCGCTGTCGGTGATGCGTTCCCGAAACAGCTCAAACGCCGCGTTGCGCAGCCGACCGGTGTCCTCCGGTCGCAGAGATCCTGTGGCTTCCTTGAGCCGCTGACGTTCTTCCCGGGACAGGCGTCGATCAACGGCTGATTTTCGCAGCAGTTGCAGGGTGGTCTCAATGGTCATCGCAGGTCCGCTTCAAAGATTCAGTGATTCTGCCAGCAAATCGATGGCAGCGGGATTGGTATGATCCAGTCGAATCGAGTTGTCGCAGCGGAGCAGATGGTTGTACTTCACTGCTGCACCGGTGTTGAACAGCACGATCGTCTCGTCCGGTCGGAGCCAGCCGGAATCGCGAAGTTTGAGCGTGGCCTTCCAGACCGCGCCACCCTCCGGAGCACAGTGCAAACCCTGCAGCTGAGCAAGTTCCTCCACGCCGTGCATCAGCTCTGCATCGGTGACCGTCAGGGCAGTACCGCCGCTCCGACGCAGGATGTCCAGCATGATGAAATCGCCGATTGCGGCCGGAACCCGCAAACCCGAAGCAACCGTCTGAGCATTCGGGAACAGCGGCGCGGATGTGGCCCGCTGCTCAAACGCCCGAACGATGGGCGCACAACCCTCAGCCTGAACCACCACCATCCGCGGTCGCTTTGAACCAATCCAGCCCAGCCGCTCCATTTCGTCGAAAGCCTTCCACATCCCAATCAGTCCCGTACCGCCACCGGTGGGATACAGAATCACGTCGGGAAGCTGCAAAGCCGCAGTGCCCCGAACGTCGGCCAGATCAAAGGCCAGCTCATAGCCCATCGTCTTCTTGCCCTCAATCCGGAATGGCTCCCGCAGCGTTGACAGATCAAACCAGCCAAAACGCTGGCAGGCTTCCCGGCAAAGTCGTCCGCAGTCGCTGATCAGGCCATTTACGAGGATCACTCGAGCCCCGCCGCAGGCAGACTCCAGCAGGTTCGCAGGCGGAGTGTCCTCCGGAACAAAAATCACGCACTGCATCCCGGCCCGTGCCGCATAGGCCGTGGCTGCCCCGGCGGCGTTCCCGGCTGACGGGAGCGCCACCGCACGCACTCCCAGCGCCGCCGCACGCGTGATCGCGGCCGACATTCCCCGCGCCTTAAAGCTCTGCGTGGGGTTGAACCCCTCGTCCTTCACCCAGAGGTCCCCAAACCCCCTGAACGGACCACGCTCAAGACACTTGAGAAATGGAGTCAAACCCTCACCCAAACTCACGGCCTCTTCCGGTGAATTCACCGGCAACACCGGATGAAATCTCCACATCGACCGCACACAGCTCCGACGGACCACCTGGGGGCCCCAGCCCTGCAGAACATCCAGATCGTAGCGGGCCAGCAGCGGTTTGCCGGCCCGGCTGAGGCCCTGGAGTACCGATGCGTCGTGCGACTCGCCAGTCAGCGAACATTCAAGGAAACGGTGCATACCGGTCTTCGGTCTTGAGATTGAGTGCGGTTTGAAATAGGATTCCCGGCGGAATTTGCGGGAGAATTCAGCAGGATCCTGCCAGAGCGGCTGCCGCTTGTCCAGGCTCCCACAAAAATCCATGAAAAAACTGGTGATTCATCGTATTACGGCTCGGAAGAGCCCTGGCAAGGATGCCGGTCCGTGTCGATTTTCCGTGGTTTGTCGCTGATTCGACGGGCGTCTTCTGTGCTGCTCTGTGCGGCAGCCGTGTTTCATGCGGTCTCCGTCTGGACAGCCCTCTGCGGCACGTCCGGCACCTCCCGCGCGATACTCGCGGCGGCTATTGCCACCGCCGCCGCAGCGGCAACCCGTCTGCAGCAACTGCTCCCTGCACTCAGCGGCAGCGGCGGCCGACAGCTCTATCCGGTGTTCACTGCCGCCGGCCTCGGACTTACATGCTTTTCACTACTCCCGTGGGTACTATCCACGTCTCTCTCCCTGGCGGGCAGCCTGTTTCCGGTCGGTCAGGTGGCGGCAGAGGCTTGTATATATAGTCTCCCCGCTTTTTTGCTGTGCGGGGTTCTCTCCCTGCTGTTCCTCGTCTGCCAAAGTCTGAACAACAACTGCGGAGCTTTTCGCCTGCATGGCTGGTTGCCGGTCCTTGTAGCCATGCCGGCCGTATGTCTGCCTGGCATGGCGGGGATTTCTGCGCTGATGGTGATGGCGGCCTGCGTCGGTCTGGCGATCGTTTGTGTGTCGCTGGGAGCATTACCGGAACGCGCCCGCGAGCCAATTCCGGCAGTGTCGGCAGCGACTGGAGTTGCCGGTTCTGCTGTGGGGCGCTGGCGTTGCGCGGTGGTACTCAGCAGCGGTGCGGCGGCTGGTCTGCTGGCATCTGTTTTGTTTGATTTCTGGGGGCAGCTGTTTCCGTTCACCGTTCTGCAGCTCGTGCTGTTGTGCAGCGTGGGCTCGGCGATGGTGCTTGGTATTGGTCGACTGTCAGCCGGGAATGTCGGCAGCAGGCTGCTGCCGATGCTGGGATTGCTGCTGTTGCTGCTGTTTGCCTGGGTTCAGCCGCTGCTGCCGGAGCTGTTTCTGGCGATTGCGGAGCGGTTTGACCGGGGTCTGCTGCAGTTACTGCTGCGTGCGGTGGCGGCAGGCGGGATATCGGCCCTGCTGTTTTCCGGGCTGCTGCCTCAGCGATGCGTTTCAGCCGTCGCGTTTGAAGACCGCTGGTTTGCGATGGCGCTTGCGTGTGCGATCCCTGTCGGGCTGACTTTGGTTGGCATGATTTCAGTCCCCGGGCTGCTCCCGGCGGTGCTGGGCTTGTGCGTTGTGTGTGTGTTTTCGCTGAGGCTTTCTGAGGGTGCATTTGGGTGGTTGGGAGCAGCCGGGTTTCGGGCTCTTGCGCCGGTGGCTTTGGCCCTGCTGGCAATTCCGCTGGCGGCTCCGCGGTTTGATCTGCCCGGTGCATCGCGTCTGTTGTTTGCGGGCCGCACTCTGGAGGCTCGTGGTCGGGGCGTAAGCATGGAGCTGATTGGCCACACAGAATCTGCCCGGCTGGCGATGTCCGTACCCGGTGCGGGCGGGCAGCTGTCGGTGTGGCGTCAGTCATCAGCCAGTTTTGAAGTGCTGCGTTCGGGCGTGGTGACGGCGAAGGCCAGCAGTGACACGCGAATACAGCCACAGGCCCCGGAGGAAGTGCTGCCCGCCATCATGGCGCTGTGCAACCATTCTCGTCCGGGCCGAGTGCTGTTGCTGGGGGATGATTCCGGCGCCCTGCTCAGAACCTGCACGCATTTTCCGGTGCAGCAGATTCTGGCTGTACGGACAGATGCGGCGGCCACAGCGGCAGCAACTGAGTTTCTCTGGCGGCACGCAGCGGATCGGCCGGATCATGACAGCCGGGTGGGGCTGCTGCATACGGATCTGTCACTGGCGGTCCGCAGCAGTGATCTGGGTCAATTCGATGTCGTGGTAGTGGCGGGCGGTCCCGGTTCGTCTCCGCGTCACGCCGCACTGCTGCATCGCGAATTCTACGCGGCCGCGCACGCGAGACTGGGTTCGGACGGAGTGTTTTTTCAGCGGCTGACCCTCGAGCATCCCGAGCCAGAGCTGCTGCGCAGGGTACTGGCAACTCTGTCTTCGGAGTTTCGGCAGGCAGGTGTGATTCAGATGCTGCCTGGGGACTTTCTGCTGGCCGCATCTGACTCCGAGGATGGTTTGATTCATCCGCAGCTGCTGGAGCATTTGCAGCGGGGACATGTGCAGCGTGAAGCGGCCGCCTGCGGCTGGGACTGGGCGCAAATTGCTGTGCTGCCTCTGGCCGTGACGGGTGGTGAGTCGGGTATGTTTGCCAAAGCGAGAGCTCCACAGCCCCTGACGGTGGCGGATGGTGGCGCGCTGCTGCCTTTATCAGCACTGGTGGGTGACACAGCTTCGCAGTCGGAAAAGCTGCGAGCGGCCTTTGCTCCGTTCCAGCAGCAAATTGCATCGGCCATACCGCCGGGCGAGGCGCATGAAGAGGCCAAACGTCGACTGGCAGCACTCCAGCAGCAGGTTGAAATCCAGGCGGGAATGCCTGATCAGCCATGGACATATCGCCGTTCGCTGCGAATGGAGATGCAGCGGAGTCCTCGGCCACCCGTGGAAAAGGTGGAAGGCGGAAAGATTATCCGCTCGACACATCCTCTGGACGAACTGCGTCAGAATTACTTTGTGACGCTGGGCGAGGCCCTGCAGTCCGCGCAGATTGCTCCTGAGCAGTCGCTGGAGGCGGTGCGAAAACTGAGTCGGCTTTCCGAAGGTGGCGAGCCGCTGCTGGGCTGGTTCTCGCACTACGAAATTGTGCGGCTCTACGAACTGCTCCGACATCCGGATCCCGCCGACGAACTGCGGCACAGGCTGCATCTGGTATTCTACGCGGCCCCGAGCGATGCGTCCGTGCGTCCAGCGATTGCCGCACTGCAGATGCTGGTCGAAGAGCCGCAGCTGGTGGCGGATCCGGCGGAGCGATATGACCTGCTGAACGCCGTTCTGCAGAAGCTCATCGAACGCTGGGAAGCACGAACCGCGTGGGAGCCACGATCGGCAGTGCGAGTGCAGCAGGACGTCGATCTTTCAGTGCAGGCTGGTCGTCGGGCAATGGAACAGATGCAGGAGCTGGCGGTTGCCGCCGGACTCCCGGAGGCTGATTTCCGTCAGCGACGTCAGTTCGTGCACGCAGCGTTGATTTCTCCGCTGCGAACCTACTGCGAACAGGTTCTGGCGCATCGGATGAAGACCGAGTCACCTGCGGCGGCTCAGGCTGAAGAACCGGACGACCTGCCACTGCTGGCACCGGCGACCGGGATCTCGACCAACTGAGTCCCCTGCTTCAGTGGCTTTCGTGGCGCGGTTTAATGCAGGTCTGACAGCCTGAAAGACAGCCTCAGACTGGGATGGCGAAACGATGTAAGCAAGGGCAAGTTGGGAGGTTTCAGTTCCGCCTGCCAGCTGAAATCCCACGGCCGGGTCGAGTCACGAAAACGCAGTGTGGCGTGCGGCCGATGTCAATCGGCCGGTGCGGCCGTGGTGAGCTCCGGCTGCGGTGTTGGCCGCGCGGGCACGCACCGTTACCGGGGG
>JBEAUF010000164.1:0-4451 GCA_041161565.1 Planctomycetota bacterium
CTCACATGGCAGGGCAACCCAGCCAGACAAATTCATATCGCCCGCCGCTTTCAACTGCTGGGAATGACCGTTGACAGCATGCGAGTCTGGGATATTCGCAGAGCACTTCAGGTGCTGCGACAGCAATGCCCGCAACTCAAAAAACTCACCATCCGCGCCGCCGAAAATACCGAACTGCTCGTGGCCCTCGCGTCCCTCTACGAACCTCCCGCACAACAACTCCTGCTCCCCAATCTCACTCCGGAACTCAGCCGCCAGCCGTCCATTCTCAACCTCACACGCACCGTCTCACTCGATCTCCTTCCCATCGCCGCCGCATGGCAGACAACCATCGTCACCCAAACTGCCCCCTCCCACACGCCCCTCGCCGCTGCCGTCTCCTCCAACCCCGCATGGCAGGGAAAAGCGATTGAGTTTCCGCAATGAACCAGCTGCTCTCCCGACGCCGTCGCTGGCTGTTTCGACTGTTCGTGCTCGCCGCCTGCCTCATACTCGCCGAACTGCTCGCAACCGCCTGGCTGAAAATCATCATGCCCGGCAACAATACCGCCTCGCTGAGAATCCGCCAGGCACAAATCGCCTCCGGTGCCACCTCCAGCGACGGTGCTGCAGAAACCATTCACCCTTTCCTCGGCTGGGTGCATAATCCCCAGCTCGCCGTTCCCGAACTCATCGACGGCCGCCAGGCCCCCACCAATTCCCTCGGCTTTCGAGACGATGGACCGTCCGTCCTGAAACGAAACCCCGCCGAACTGATCATCGGCATCACCGGCGGCTCCGTCGCCTGGAGGTTCTCGTGGGAGGCCGAAGACCGGCTCCGCAAACGACTCGCCGCTGTCCCCGAACTCTCCGCACGCCGACTCCGCATCATCCGACTTGCACTCCCCGGCTACAAACAGCCCCAGCAGCTGTTTTCACTCAGCTACGTCCTGGCACTCGGTGGTGAATTCGACGCAATCGTGAATCTCGATGGTTTCAACGACAGCGTCCTCGCCGTGATGGAAAACGCCCAACAGGGAACAGCAATCGACTACCCCCGCTCATGGCACGCTCGGTCGCTGGTCATCACCGATCCCCGACAGTCGAGTGACGCCTGGCAACTACTTAGTCTCCGCGCTGCCCGACAGGCCCGCGCACGCACGGCACTCAACTCCCCTCTGCGATTCTCCAGCCTCTTCCAGCTCATCTGGATCGCCCGGGATGAATACGCGCACAGCAAGTTGCTGGAACTGGCGCAGACAGTCAGTCGTTCACGCCGGGACAGCTTCGTCCACCATGGCCCCACTCCCCCGGCTCAGGAACACCTCGCCAACATCGCCGCCCTCGATCTCTGGGAACGCTGCTCCCGCCAGATGCACGATATCTGCCTTGCCCAGGGAATCGCATATGTGCACGCTCTGCAACCCTCCCAATACCTCCCAGGGTCCAAAACGTTTTCTCAAACCGAACAGGACTACTGCCTGACCCCCGAACAGCCCCACGCAACCCTCGCCGCAAACCTTTTCCCGCTCCTGCAGCAACGCGGTCAACAACTCACCGATTCCGGCGTCGCCTTTGTCGATCTCACCGGGCTCTTCAGGGACCGCAACGAACCCCTGTACTCAGACCCGTGGTGCCATGTAAACGCTGCCGGCAACCAATTATTCGCGGATGCCCTCGCCCCCGCCATCATCGCCCAACTGCTCAAATCGGCCGGTGGCAAGTCACAACCCTAAAGATCCTGCGGCTGAATACCCTGCTGACGCGCCCACTGAGTACTGCAGAGAAACAGGCTCTGACTGCGGAGCATGAATGGCACGGAAGCAGCAAAAGCCGCAATCAGCAGACCACAGATACCAGTTGTCAAACCCCAGAACGGCCCCTTGTGAATCTGAGCCAGCAGCTGCGAAAAGGGCACCGCAAAGGTCACTCCGATCCACGCCCCAAACATCGTCATACGCATACCCGCCAAACGCTTTTCGCGACGCGTCATGTTCTGAGCAATCCGGCTGGCAACCGGCGATGCCGGGTTGTACACCACACCGCGAATCCGCCGTGGCTCTTCAGGTGGATTTGCCGAGGGACGGTAAGGATTAGGGGTATGCTGCGACATGGGAAAACCTGCTCGGTACAGTGGTGGCCACGGCCGCACAGGATGTGCCCGCGCGGAATCCGCATGAGTCGGAGTTTTCTCACGACTCATTTCTCATGTCTGTCGCAGCCGATTATCATACCAAAGAGTGGAAAGATCGAGAGCAGTTCTCAAAAACGGTCGGATTGTTCCGGATTTTTGTTGACGGAGGCGGCCCCATGCCCTTGCTGATTCTCAGGTCTGCCGTCTTCCCCGAAGGCTCTCTACGCTTCTCCCCCGGCGACCTGCCCGTCTCCATCGGCCGCAGCCACCGTGCTGATATCGTCGTGGATGATCGGCTGATGAGCCGAGTGCATGCGGAATTCCGCTGCACTCCAAACGGCCAATTCGAACTGGCTGATCGCGAATCCACAAACCTCGCCATCGTCAACCAGCGCGAAGTCGAACACACCATTCTCCACAGCGGCGATTGCATCCTGCTTGGCGAAACCGAACTCTTTGTGGAAATCTGCGAAGCTGAATCCGGCTCGCTCCACGACCGCACCACGCGGGAAATCCCAGCCAACAAAACTTAATCTTCAGGAGCTGTCGTGGGACGGAAGTGGACTTTTCACCCTCATGATGCCGCCGCCGTAAGACGGCTCTCCGGACAACTCGGCGTTTCCCCGCTGCTCGCTCAGGTCCTCATCGCCCGCGGCCGCGGTGAACCCGATGCCGCCCGCAAATTCCTCGATGCAAAGCTCGGAGACCTCCACGACCCCTCGCGACTGCCCGGAATCGACTCCGCAGCAGATGCCGTGGTACGAGCCGTCGCGGACAAACGCCGCATCACCATCTACGGTGACTACGACGTCGATGGCGTCACCGGCACCAGCCTGCTCTGGCACTGCCTGCAACTCTGCGGTGCCCACGTTGACTACTACATCCCCTGCCGCATGGAAGAAGGCTACGGACTCAACGAAGCCGCCATCCGCCAACTCCACGAAGAAGACCCCCGCAGACTCCTCATCTCCGTCGACTGCGGAATTGCCAGCATCGCTGAAGCCCGACTCGCTGCACAACTCGGTCTCGAACTCATCGTCACCGACCACCACCACATCGGCTCCCAACTCCCGGACGCCTCAGTTCTCGTACATCCCCGACTGCCCGGCTCCGAGTACCCCTTCGGCGAACTGTGCGGCGCCGGCGTCGCCTTTAAACTGGCCTGGGCCGTTTGCCAGCGACTCGGAGAAGGACGCCGCGCCTCACCACGCATGCGTGAATTCCTCAAACAGGCCGTCAGCCTCGCTGCACTCGGTACCGTCGCCGATGTCGTACCACTCCACGAAGAAAACCGCGTCCTCGTCCGCTACGGACTGCAAAACCTCAAACAACAGTCCACCGTCGGCATGCAGGCACTCCTTCGCGCCTCAGGACTCATGGACAAAGCTTCACTCGAAGCCGAAGACATCGGCTTCTCCATCGCCCCCAGAATCAACGCCGCCGGAAGACTCGGTCAGGCTCGACTCGCCGTCGAACTCCTCACCACCGACAACCCCGAACGCGCCACAGCACTCGCCGATTACCTCAATCAACTCAACGAAAATCGCAAAACCGTCGAACGACGCATCCTCCGCCAGGCAAAAGAACAGGTTGAAGAAAATCCCGCATGGGAAAGCCACCGCACCCTCGTTCTCGCACACCACGAATGGCACCCCGGTGTCATCGGTGTGGTCGCCAGTCGCGTCGCTGAACACTTCAGCAAACCCGCCGTCCTCATCGCCCTCAGAGAAGATGGCGCCGGACAGGGCTCCGGACGCAGCTTCGCAGGCTTCGACCTCTACCAGGCACTCGACGCCTGCAAACAACACCTGCTCACCTTCGGCGGACACCGCGCCGCAGCCGGACTAAAGGTCAAAGCCACCAACCTCCCACTCCTCCGCGAATCACTTGCAGCCTGGGCCGCCGAAAACTTTCACCCCACCGCCGACGACACCCAACTCCGTATCGATGCCGAAGTCCTGCTCTCAGAAGTCAACCTCCGCGCCGTCCAGGAACTCGCCAGACTCGGACCCTTCGGCCACGAAAATCCACAACCCCGCTTCGTCTGCACTCAGGTCGAACTCGCCGAACCTCCCAAAACCATGGGCGAAGGCGGAAGACACCTCGCCATCCGCGTCCGACAACATGGAACCGTCATGCGCGGAGTCTCCTTCGGACGCGGTGAATGGGCCGAAGAACTCGGCCGACAAACAAAACCCTTCAGCATCAGCTTCGCCCCTACCATCAACACCTTCCAGGGTATGACTCGCGTCGAAATCCAGCTCATCGACTGGAAACCCGCCGGCGAAGCACTGCACACCTCCGCTCCCAACTAACCCCCTCCAGCTCACGCCTCCCT
>JBEAUF010000186.1:0-16353 GCA_041161565.1 Planctomycetota bacterium
ACCGTGATCTGTGGCGGTCGGGTGATTCGGCCTCAGCAGGTTTCTGTCGGGCCGCATAAAAGTCAGACGTGTGTGGGCGAGTCTGGCGGGATCCGCGTAGAATTGAGCGAGGGACACGTGCCGAACGCGGGCAGCCGCCGTGGTCTGTTGCAGGCCGTGTTTGGTGTCACCGAGCGACTGCGGAGCGATGGCGGGATATCGGGAGCACATAACGGTCAGCGGAGTGCTGGGAATCGGCTGGGGTTGCGCAGCTTTCATGCTGGGCGGGTTCAGTCTGATGCAGTCGATCGTTGCCGGAGTGCTGACATGGGTTTCCGGAATGCTGCCGGACCTCGACGCGGAAGGTGGGCGGCCGATCCGCGAACTGACCTCGCTCACCTCTGCTCTGGCGCCGCTGCTGGTGGTGCAGCACGCCCATTCGCTGGGAGTCGCGGACGACAACACGATGTTTGCGGGAATTGCCGTCTGGGCGCTGATGCGGTACGGATTCACATTTCTGCTGGCTAAGCTGACTGTGCATCGCGGCATGTTTCACAGCATACCGGCGCTGCTGATTGCGACGGAGCTGATGTTTCTGGTTTATCCGGGTCCGGATCTGCGGGTGCGTTTGCTGATGGGACTGGGAGTTGGTGTGGGGTTCCTGTCACATTTGCTGCTTGACGAGTTTTACAGTGTGCAGTGGGACGGTGCTCGAGTGCGTCTGGCGAAGTCCGCGGGCAGTGCGCTCAAGGTTTGGGGCGAGGAGGCGTTGCCGAACGGAGTGGCCATGGGGCTGCTGCTGGTACTCACGTGGGCGGTTCTGCTGAAGTTGGAAGTGGTGCGGGATCCGGCGCGGATTCCGGCGCCGGAAATGTACGACATGACCGGCAATCTTCCGGATGCCCCGCCATTCCGGCTGGCGGAGGAGCCTGGTGTTCAGGAGCTGCGTTAGGCTCGGGGGCGTGCTGGCAGTGGTTTGGCGGTGGAGGTCAGCGGAGTGCATCAGCGATGATTCGCTGAACGGCATGGTCGAGGCTGAGTTTTTGTTCGGCGAGAGCGGCAGCGAAGCCGGCATCCGGTGAGAGGCAGGGGTTGACGTTGATTTCCAGAATCCATGGCTGGCCATCTTCATCCACCCGAAAGTCCACTCGCGCGTATCCCTTTAGTCCGAATTCCGTCCAGCAGCGGCGGGCGAGGGCCTGAAGTTCATCCAGCAGTGGTCTGTCGACGGCGGGGAAGCGAAACGTCCGGGGTGTCTGGCGATATTCGGCGGCAGTTTCATCCCACTTTGCCGCATAGCCGACGATGCGGGGTTTGTCGGGGGGGAAGTCGAGAAACTGGATTTCGGCGGGAGGCAGTACGACCGGCCGGCCATTTTCGGCGAGCAGGCTGAGGTTGAATTCTCGTCCGTCGATGAATTCTTCAGCGAAGAAGGGTGTGCCGTAGCGTTCGGTGCGTTCGGCGAGCAGTTCGCTGATGGGCTGCGGGGGTGGAGTGCTGAGTTTGATGACACTGTCATCCGCGAGGCCGAGAGAGGCGTGTTCGCAGACCGCCTTGATGACGGCTCGCTGCGGCCTGCGTTCGGGGGTGGCGAGCCCTTTCCAGAGCGAGTCGCCGCGGCCCATCCAGGCGGGTGTGGGAAGCTGTGCTGCGGCCATGCGTTCCTTGGCCGCCAGCTTGTGGGTGGTGGCGAGGAGTGCGAGCGTTCCTGCGCCGGTGAAGGGGAGATCGAGTGATTCGAGGAGGACGGTGGCCAGTGGCATCAGGCGGTCGGTGGCGGCGAGCGTTTCAACGAGGTTGAAGACGACGTCCGGCGAGGCATTGATCAGCGCTGTGCGGGCGGTTTCGAGATTCAGCGAGAGCGGAATCCGGATCGTCTGCCAGCCGAGCCTGCGGAGTGATTCGTCGACCGCTGTTGTTTGGCGGAGGACGTCGAGGTCCCCGGCCGAATCGGTGATTGCGACGTGATGGTAGAGGATGGCGGCACGCATCAGCGGCTCCCGCAGCGAGTGGCTGCTGAATCGACAATCGCCGCGATCAAATCGACGTATGGCATGCCGACGGCGGTGGCGATCATGGGCAGATCTGAATGTTCCGGATGCAGTCCGGCCAGCGGATTGGATTCGATGAAGTGTGGCTGGCCGGAGTGATCGGAACGAATGTCGATGCGTCCGGCGTCACGGCCTTTGAGCACTCGCCAGGCCGCGAGGGCGAGTTCTTCGGCGGCGGCGGCTTCGGGATCATCGGCCGTTGTAGCGAGGCGATATTCAACGAGCTCTTCGCAGCGTTCCTTGTTGACATAGGAATAGGCGCCGGGTTCGGCGGCGTCGAGCAGGCGAACTTCGAGTGTTCCGAGGATTCGGGCTGCCGCACCGCTGCCCAGAATTCCCACGGTGAACTCACGTCCGGACAGATAGGTCTCCACCAGCACCGGCTGCCGGAATCGTTCGAGCAGTTCCCGGCAGACGCTGTCCAGTTGTGCAGGGGAGCTGATTACCGAGGCTGCGGAAACTCCTTTACCTGTTCCTTCCGAAACCGGTTTGGCAAACAGCGGATATGGCAGACTGACCGCAGCGATGTCGCGGACGGACTCCACGATGTGAAATCGGGCGGTGGGGAGTCCGGCCTGTGCGATGAGGGTTTTGGTGAGGCCTTTGTGCAGACAGACGGCCATCATGAGTGAGTCGGAGAACGTGCAGGGAATATTCCATGCTTCGAGGATGGCGGGGACCTGAGCTTCGCGGGCGGGACCAGAGAGTCCTTCGCAGATGTTGAATACGAGGTCCCAGGAGTGCCCTGAGGCGAGGCGGTTGACAAGTTGTCGCAGGTGGCCGATGCGGTCGGGTTCGTGTCCCAGCGTTTGCAGAGCGGTGGCGATGGCTTCGATCGTATCGTCACGATCGAACTCTGCGGTTTCCTCCGGCGAGTACCCCATGGCGAGGTACTCCGACCGCAGATCGTAAGTCAGTCCAATCCTCACCACAGCCTCCAGCCGCAGACTTAGCTGCCAGCCTGAACGTTTGGAATCCGCGCGGGCGACCGGTACCTGATAGCCCTGAATGCGGAGTCTTCCGTGTATTCAAGACTTTGGGCACTCCAATCGCAAGGGAAAAACATTCCACTTTCGCGGCAGATTTTTTCCCACTTTCTCTTGCGTCGGTGATTCCCGGAATTATAACGCCGCATCACGGATGGTGGTTCTCCTCCGTTCGCGCCAGAAAACGGACTTTGTTCAACTCCCACGGAGGTGCAGAGGAAGATCTGCTCCGGCAGAACCTCATCCCGGTGCCCCTGCTGAAAGATTCAGAGCGTCCGGGCTCAAGACTCGGTGTGCAGTGTTAACTGTTGATCGTCTGCCTGGGATGGAGTCGGCCGGGTCAGACGCGAGTCTGCCGACTTCCAGTGTCGTGCGTCGGGTGCTGTCGCGGCAGGTTGCTTTTTTTGCAACGGCGGGCAGTGCTGCTGTGGCCCCAGGGCCCAGGTGCAGCAGAAGTCGATGGGTGCCTCATGAGCGAGGCGACTGGTTCTGTGCGCAGGATGCAACAGCGCGGAGTGGTTCCCTGTGACTGAAATTTCCGTCGGCGGTGCTGATGGCACGTCCTCCACCGTCGTCCAGCCGGAGCATGAAGAGCCTCCGGCGAGTTCCCCGGTGCAGGCCGGACGGAGCAGCAAAGCAGCAGGACGTCGCGTGGCCGCGACCCCCAAAGAGAATCCTCGTACAACACTTTTCCGTGAACGCTTTTTTCCGGACACCATCGACAGCGACTGGAATAACTGGCGCTGGCAGTCAAGGCATCGCATTCGGACGCTTGAGCAGTTCGAACGCATGCTCGAGTTGTCCGCTGAAGAACGTGACGTGCTTGCCGATGGTGGCACACTGCTTCCCACCGCGGTCACTCCTTACTACATGAGCCTGCTGGATCCGGACAACCCGCTCCAGCCGCTCCGCAAAACCGTCGTTCCCACGACTCGCGAATTCATCCGTACGCCCGGCGAAGCAGACGACCCGCTGGGTGAAGACGGGCACAGTCCGGTGCCTGGTTTGGTGCACCGCTATCCTGACCGCGTGCTGCTGCTGCCGCTCGACTTCTGCTCCACCTACTGCCGCTACTGCACGCGGTCCCGAGTGGTCGGTCACGGCGAAATTCAGCCCAACCCGCAGCGGCTCGAAGCAATTTTTCACTACCTCGAAGAGACTCCGACTGTTCGCGACGTGCTGATTTCCGGAGGTGACCCGCTGGCCCTCAGCGATGACCGCCTCGAATGGATCCTTGGACGGCTGCGCGACATTCCCCACATCGAATTTGTGCGGATCGGCACCAAGATGCCGGCCGTCCTCCCGCAGCGGATCACCCCGGAACTGTGCAGCATGCTCCGGCAGTTTCACCCGCTGTGGATGAGCGTGCATTTCCTGCATCCCGACGAGTGCACTCCGGAAGCTGCGCATGCCTGCAGTCTGCTGGCGGATGCCGGAATCCCGCTGGGCTCCCAGACCGTACTCCTCAAAGGAGTCAACGACGACGTCGAAGTGATGAAGCAGCTCGTGCATCAGCTGCTGCTGATGCGCGTTCGCCCTTACTACCTCTATCAATGTGACCCCATCAGCGGTTCATCGCACTTTCGCACGTCTGTCGCAAAGGGGCTGGAGATCATTCAGGGGCTCCGCGGACACACCACCGGCTACGCGGCACCAACCTACGTGATCGACGCTCCCGGTGGCGGAGGCAAAATTGTGCTCTCACCGGAAACTGTGATCGGTCGGGACGGGACTGACCTGCTGCTGAGGAATTTCGAGGGTCGGACCTTCCGTTATCCCGACCCTGAACTCTGAAATCGTCTGGGCAATTGCCGCCCTGGGGACGTCCACACGTTCCCGGGGACGGTGACTATTTCTTTCGTGGCGGTTCGGCCTGCTGCCGCCGCCAGTCCCACGGCGCCACCGGGGCTGGTTCCGACCACAGGCCTCGTTTTGCAGCCCGCGCACGTTGCTGGGCGTCCGCCAGCTCCCGGTTGTCCGGAGCATAACGCACGAAGTGCCATGCCCAGCCGCGTTCCACGAGGTCTCGGTTGAGGAGTATTTCCGGCTTGTCAGCCTCGGGCCTGAAGTAGACGTCACCGATAATCTGTCCCGTACGATCCTCGCCCTGAGTCACCACGCGCAGGCTGCGACCCCGAATCAGCGATTCCAGCTGCTCCCGGGATTTCGCTCCATAGCTCTGCATGAGTTCCGGTGCGTCAATGCCGTTGAGGCGGATGCGTTTCTGTTCGCTGTCTGCCAGCGTGAGCAGCACCACGTCGCTGTCCGGTATCTCGGCGGCAGTCCCCGTCAGCTCGGTTCCGACAGGCAGCTCGCGACGATACTCCACCAGCAGGCGCCCCGACTCCGTACCCGCAGCGAATTCCGTCGGGTACTCAGAGCCGTCGAGGTCATAGCACACCCGCAGATGATCGTCCGGAGTCAGTTCAAAAATTGCCAGCAGAGTCTTTCCCTGATTGGGGCCCACCTGACCTTCAATTTTCATCCTGCCGGGAGTCACGCTGCGATCAACCGTACAGACTCCACGGTCCGGCGTGCCGCTGACTGTGACCGAATACTGTTTTCCGGAAAGCTTCAGCACGGTTGTATCACGGAGCTGCCCGGAGACATCCGCACCGTTCTGAGTTGCCGTCAGCGGATGCCACGTGCCGTCCTGAGGATCCGCGGTGGCTCCCGAATCAATCACCACCGAAGTGTCTCCGGACCCCACGCGAATCGTCTGCGTGCGGCGAGTTTCCTGGGGAGTGCCGGCATAGCGGATCACCTCCAGCACCGCATTTCCGGACGCCACCCGACCACCAACAAATCGCACCACGGCCTGATATCTGCCCGGCAACGAACGCATCTGAAGAAACTGCTCCATCCGCGTGTCCGCAGCGCGTCCGCCGGCTGCATCCAGCTTGCCATCCTGCTTCACAAGTCGACCCAACGTGCTCGTCTCAGGCCGGCGGAAACTGCACTCCTCGCCGTTCGGGTCCGTCACCAGCAGATCCAGATCCGCATTTCCTACCCAGCGGAGGATGATCTGCAGGTCCTTGCGCTGTGCTGTCGCCAGTTGATCGCGAAGACCTGCGGCCTCTGCAGACAATTTCTGTGTTTCCAGTTCCTTCGCCAGTCCATCAATCACCTTGACCGCTTCGGCGTGCTCGCGCTCCCAGCCGGTTGTCCAGACCCATTCGAGGATCCCCAGCCGCGCTCGCAGTCGCTGCTCACGATCTCCCGATTTGTCCGCCACACTGCGGTATAACAGCCACGTCTCGGGAAAATTCGGCTTCAGCTCCGCGGCGTCTCTGAGCAGTGTGAGTGACGCATCCCAGGCCTCAAAACGCGACAGCATCGCGGCCGTCAGCAGCATGTCCGGAACCGCGGAGATCCCGAAATCCAGACGCGACTGCAGAACCCGGCCAACTTCCTCGGCCGGTCGATCTGCCAGCTTCATCTGCAGTGCCAGCAGATCATACAGCCAGGGAGCCACTCGCCCCGCTCGCAGCGCCGATTCGATACAGACAATCGCAGACTCCCGGCGACCAGTCTCGTGCAGCTGCTGCAGCACAGCTGCCAGCTCGCTGTCAGAAAACAGCGTCTCCGCGAACAACCGATCCCAACGTTCATCTTCGGGACCGGACATGGCTTCGAATTTTGCCAGCACCTGCCTTGCGGTCAGGCCCCGCCCTTCGCTGCTCCGCGCGCCAGGCTGCTGACCCGACCGCTTCGACGACTCGCCAGGGGACTGCGGTGCCCAGAGCATGCCAAACGTCGCAGAACGCAGCTTCCCGCAGGAAAAATAAAGGGGCAACATTCGCGAGATTTCCCCGCGAAGGCTGCCCCATGTCTCAGGTACCGTTGACGTGTGACCGAGCGGTTTCCGGCTTACTGCCCCGGTTTTTTTTTGCCGGAGGCCTTGAGCTGGATGCCCGGAGCGGGCTCGGAAGGCACGGAGAACATACCTCCGCCCATGCCACCCATGCCGCCGCCCATGCCTCCCATGCCGCCTCCCATGCCACCCATTCCGCCCATGCCTCCCATGCCACCCATTCCGCCCATGCCTCCGCCCATGCCTCCACCCATACCACCCATGCCGCCCATGCCGGCCATGGTGATGACAACGAGGTCTGCGACGTCGTAGATGCGGGTGACGAGGTTCTCGGGGGACTCTGCGGTTTCGACGGTGGTCACCAGCATGACTTCATTCTTGATCATGACGGTGAGATCGTTGTCTTTCACCTTGGCGAAGATGAGCTGGAGAGCATTTCGCAGGGTGATGCCGGCGAGGTCAACTCCGGCGACAGTTGTGTTGTTGAGGAATTCGGAATCTTCCCCGATGGCCTCGTCGGACTCATCAAGAATGATTCGCATTGTGTAGGGACCCTGTTCGGTGTAGGCGTCCGCGATGAAGCTCAGGATTTCGCTGAGGGATGTGTCAGTGGGGTACTGGAGCGGCCGCGGCAGCGGTTCGTCGAGTTTCTTTTCCAGCCACTCTTCGATGGGCTTGACGGAACGCAGCGAGAGGGACTTGTACTTTTCCTTGCGTCGAATGGAGAGGGCGCGCCAGACGTCGGCTCGGGGGTACTGAACCGGAGGTTCATCCGGGAATGGCACATGCGACAGTTCGACCTGATAGAGTGTTGCGAGGAAGCGGTCATGTCGGAGGTTGATGAGGTCATAGGCCTTCTGCAGCTGCCCTGCGGCTTCAGACATGACGAGTGCGGCGGTAGCGGTTCCGTTTCCGGGTTCATCACGCAGTGCTTCGCGGGAGACTTCTTCGGCATCTTCGTAGGCATTTTCGTCGCCTCGACGAGCCTGGAGCATCAGTGCACCGACCTGGTCGATGAGAGTTTTCAGGCGTTTTTCATCGGCTTCGATTTCTGCGAGTTTTTCGCGTTGAGCTTCCTGGTTGGCGCGGGATTCCGCGAGTTGCTGCTGGAGGATTTCGTTGGCTTGTCGGCGGGATTCGATGGCGGTGAGTGCAGCCACGATGCGGCGATCGAGTTCCTGTCGTTTTTCGGGAGCGATTTCCTTTTTGGAGCGGACAGCTTCGAGCACATCCTTGAGGAGTCCCACGGCGTATTCGGGCTGTTCGGAGGCGACGCGTTTGGCTTCGTCGATGGCTGCATTCACGCTTTGCACGGTCTGCTGGGTGATGATTGCAGCGCGGGTTTCGGTGCGAGTGAGAGCATCACCTTCATCGACCTGTGGCGGACCGAGGCGGTCGGCAGGTGCAGTGCCTTCGTCCTGCATGCTGGCGGCGAGCGATGTCAGCACGGAATTTCCGGCGTCCAGCTGGCGGGCCTGAGCGAGTACTTCGAGGGCCTGCTGAGTGCGGCCGGAGCTGTGGAGTTCGCGGGCCGTTTCGATCGACTGTGACACGAGGCTGTTCAGGTCGGCAGAAGCCTGCTGCAGGCCTTCGAGTCCGAGGTATGGGGAGTTTAGGCCACCGGTGGTGACGGACTTCTGCACGAGGGCGGAGATTTCGGCACCGCCTTCGCGAACGGCCTGCGGGGCAACGGTCCAGACCTGGTTTTGACCGTTGACGACGCCGCTAACGCTGAGGGGGCCGTTAATCAGACCTTCGCCGTAGACCAGCGTATGACGGTCAGCTCGCAGAGCCATCGTCCTGGGCACCGTCAATTCGCCGCCGCCGGATGTGATGCGGAGGTTTGAAACAAACACAGGTGCCTGGCGAAGTGCGGTTGCGAAGCCGCCCACCTGGGTCGTGATGGACTGTGCGGACAGGGCAGCACTTGAACCACCGGTCAGGTTGGCGATCACACCGGGGAGGTGGGCATCCATCTGCGGGCCGAGCAGCAGGGCGTGGAAAGCGATCTGCTGCTGTTGCAGCAGTTCCACCAGACCCGCGAGGTCCGTTCCGGAGAGCAGGTCACCGGTGGACATGCCGTCACCGATATAGGCGATGGAAACCGGCTGGCCGGCGATTCGGGAGGCGGCGGTGACTGCGGCTGTGAGGTCCGTGGCACCGATCGGGGTGAGTTTGCTGAGCCGCGTGACAGCCTGAGTTGCCTCGGGCGAGTGGGCGCCGACGAAGTTTTCGGTGAGCTGGCGGACCATGGAATCGGCGGTCATCAGCTGGACGGTGTGATCGGCGGGCAGAGCGGCGAGCAGGTCCCTGACCGCCTGCAGTGTCTGCTGGCGGTACACTCCGGTCTGGCTGGCGGAGGTATCCACGAGGAGGATGTGTCGAGTGGTCGTGGCGGGAGCGAGTGCGGTTCGCAGAGCCAGAGCGAAACGGGACTGATCTGCCGCACGCACGACGACAGCATCCGGATGCCGGGGCACAGCGGGGTCAGTGCCGAACACCGGGCCGCAGAATGCGGAAAAGCCCAAACCGAGAGAAACGAATGAACCCGCCAGTCGCCGCATTGGAATTCCCCCAAAGGTGCTGCATGAGCAGACCGCACATGCCGTTGGCGCAGAATCGCCAACGGTACTCTTGCAAGAGTCTACAGTCGTTCTCGGAATACCGTGAAATGTTTTTCCCCGAAAAACCGGCAGAAGACGCGGGTCGGCTGAAAGTTTCCGGGAAAGGTCGTTGGAGCCGGTGAACTCCTCACATTCGTCCGATCTTTCCCCCCGCGGAAGACCAGCCGTCCGCAGTTCCAGCAAAAAAACGGGAAATGGCGTGCATGTTCCGCCAAAATCCGCAGGTTTTTTGAGTTTTTGCGGGTTTGCAACTCCAACGGTCTTTCCCGCGGGCCCCAAAACCTCCGAAAACAGCGGTTGTGATGCCGATAACACCTGTGGGGGCAGGGGCAGGACGCAGCTTCGGGGTCGCATGACCCGCGGTCGCGCGTCCTTTGGGGGTGACTGACAGCCACAGGTGCGGGCAAATGACGCGGAATTGCGGGATCTCTCGCACGCTGCTGGCCGTTGCGCTGAACGCATCGCTGCTGGTCCTGGTCTTTGATCCGTTCCCCGGTCAGCTCGGGAAAAATCCCGGTAGCGTGCCACAGGCGGCGCTGGCTGGCTCGGCGGAGACCGGTTTCGGGCGTGTCCCGGGACGTCTGCCCGGGGAGCAGTGCGGGGCGGCCGCAGCCCACGTGCTGCGGTTGCGACTGCCGGCGGGATCGCTGCTCGTGATGCAATCGCTGGATATCACCGGGAGCAGTCACACTTTCCGCCTCCGCGCGGGTGCGGGTGATGGTGCGGGTGATAGTGCTGCGGAATTCTCTGAAACGGCCGCAGTGCGTTGCATTTCCGTCGGGCAGGCCCGTCTGTCCGGTTTTGCAGTGCGAGGGCCGGTCGCCGGTGGTTCGCGTTTGCCTGATGGGCCCGTGGTTTTTCCGGCAGGCGATGCCAGCGCGGCGGTCTGGCCGGCACGGCGGCTGCTGCTTCCGGTCTTCACGGCGGCGGGGGTCCGCGAGCTGGCTGCTGAGTGCCGCTGCGTTTACCGGGGAGCGGTAGTCACCGTGTATGCTGATCCAAAGCTGATTCCTGCCGAGCCCCCGCAGTCGGCACGGCTCTGCAGCCTGCTGGAGCGGCACCTGCAGCGGGGCAGCGGAACTCTGCGGACGGCCGTGGAGTCGCTGCTGGGGGCGATTGACGATGTCGACGGCGATGGTCGGCTCACAGTTGTGCTCACGCGGCTTGATTACAGAGTTCAGCCGGATTCCCCCGGGAGCGACATCGTGCCTGTGCTGGGCTGCGTGCGTGAAGCCGATTTTCTGGATCCGCACTCGGAGTTTGGAGGCGATATTCTGTATCTTGCCCCCGAGGGCCTGCTGGATGCGGGCGGTGAATCGCTGCTGGCTCACGAGCTTTCGCATGCTGCGGTGCACTCGCGGCAGCGTGAACGACTGCAGGCGGGGCGACCGAAACTTGAGATTCCAGGCTGGTTTCATGAGTCATTAGCGCATTTCGCTGAGCATAGTGCGGCGGGCCCTGGCCAACATTTCGAACGGCGTCTGGAGGCATTCCACCTGCATCCGCAAGCCAGCCCGATCGTGCAGCATTTCGCGGCCGGATGGGACGCCGGGCGCGGTGGTTCGCGGGCCGCGGGGCTGATGTTCCTGCAAAGTGCGCTGCAACCTTCGGCGAACGCCCCGGAACTCCTGCGGACCTGCAGCACATTCACCGAACTGCTGGAGGGGATGCTGCAACAGCCATTCACAGAAAGTCTGGCTGACTGGGGGCCGGTCGCTGCGGAGCAGATTCTGCGGTCAAAGCCGCTGGCGATTCCAAATCTGCTGCCGGGTGGCGCACACACCGGAAGGCTGCGGGGGACCGCCCTGCAGTGCTGGCGCAACGACGGCGGTCAGCTGACGATCGAGGTGCAAGCTGCGAGGGCGGCCGAAATTCGGCTGTCGGTGCTGTTGTGCGAAGACGGGGCATCCGGTCTGACAGCGGACTGACCGTCATCAGGATCCACTGGCCGCTTTGCGTGCGAGCCAGTCATCGAGGGTGCAGATGACTTCCCGAGCATGGGCCCCGTTGTAGTCTCCGACGACGCCATCCTGGGCCATGTAGTCAATCATGCGTGCGGCGCGGCCATAGCCCACTCCCAGCGATCGCTGGAGCAGTGAAACGCTGCCGCGTCCCTCCCGAATCACAATCTCCACGGCCTGATCATACAGGTCATCCTGAATGCGATCCTCACCGCCGCTGTCGCTGTTGCCCGCCCGTGCCGCCTGGGATGTGAGTCGCACGAGGTCGGCGCTGTATTCCGGTTCCGTATCGCTGAAGAAATCAATCACCGCATTGATTTCGTCGTCGCTGACGTATGTCCCCTGAGCGCGCGTGAGGTGGCTGGTGGCTGGTGCCAGATACAGCATGTCGCCGCTTCCCAGCAGCCGTTCAGCACCACTTTCATCCAGCACCACTCGGCTGTCCATCTTGCTGGCCACCTGAAACGAGATGCGTGCCGGCAGATTGGATTTGATGAGCCCGGTGATGACATCAACGGTGGGTTTCTGCGTGGCCAGGACCAGGTGAATGCCAACGGCTCGGGATTTCTGCGCGAGTCGGATGATGCAGGCTTCGACATCCTTGCCTGAGGTCATCATCAGGTCTGCCATCTCATCCGCAATGATCACAATATAGGGCATGCGTTCGGGGATATCGGTTGCGTCAGCATCGCCGGCTCCGATCCCCAGTCGATCGAGAACCTCTGCGCGGCCGAGTCGGTTGTACTGCTCAAGATGCCGCACTCCAACCCGCGCCAGCAGGTCGTAGCGTTCTTCCATTTTATCCACGGCCCACGCCAGCACTGTTTCCGCCTTGCGCATATCGGTGATCACCGGATGCATCAGGTGGGGGATCCGCTTGTAGGGGCTGAGCTCAACCATTTTCGGGTCGATCATCAGCATCCGAACCTCATCCGGGGTGCGGACCATCAGCAGTGACAGGATCAGCGTGTTGAGGCACACGCTTTTGCCTGTTCCGGTGCGTCCGGCGATGAGCAGGTGCGGCATCTTTGCCAGATCCACCACCAAAGCCCGGCCGCTCACATCCTTGCCCAGAAACAGCGGCAGTCGCTGATCCTCCACCGATGTGCCGCTGCTTTGCAGCAGTTCGCGGAGCCGCACCATCACCTGCTTGTCGTTCGGCACTTCAACACCGACCGTGTTTCGGCCGGGAATCGGAGCCACCACGCGGACTGAGGGCACGCGCAGGGCGATCGCCAGATCATCTTCAAGCGCCGTGATGCGATTCAGCCGCAGACCCTTTTCCAGTTCCAGTTCAAACTGGGTGACCACGGGGCCCGTGTCGATCTCGGCCACCTTCACGTTGAGCCCGAATTCCACAAACGCCCGTTCCAGAGTATTCGCGGCCAGACGCGCCTTTTTCGCCAGCTGCTCGTAAGGAAACTCCTCCGGCTCCTCAAGAATCTTCAGGTCCGGAAGCGCAAATCCCTGCCGCTGTGCTGCGTCCTGAAGCTGCGTATCGGGATTGTGAAGTGCGATTGCCGCGGGGGCATTGATGCGAATGGAGCGGGTCACTTCCGGAACCTCTTCCGGAACCTCTTCCGGAACCTCCGGTGTGCCGCCGGTCGCCGCCCCTGCCAGGGCTGCGGCCGTCTTCGCGGGCACGGCTGCCACAGCAAACGGAATCACGGCCGGTTCTTCCACAGGCTCCGCTGACACGTCGGCTGCAGGCTCAGACCGACCGGGCACCGCAGGTCCACCGGAGGGTGTCACGGCGGGCTGCGAATCCGGAGCGCTGATCGCAGTCTGTTGCGCGGTACGCTGTCGCCCGCGAGGGCTCGGAGCAGGGTTGGCGGGCACGATGGGAGTTGCTGGCTGTGGTTTGTCGCGACGCCACAGACGCCGTGCGGTCCAGCCGGCCGCTTCAGCCGACAACGTCACGGGCAGCAGGGTGAATTTCAGAGCGGGAAACAGGAAATCCGTTAGCGGGGTCAGCAGCAGGCCGGCCAGAAACAGGCTGCCGGTGAGGATCAGAATGCCCCTGGCGGAGAACTGTTCGGTGAGCAGCAGTCCCAGCACGGCCCCGGTGCGGCCACCACTCCCCCACGCTGAGCCGGCAGGCAGCTGGGGGGTCAGCAGGTGCAGCACGGCGGTGCCGGAGAGCACAACGAGGGCTGTTCCGGCCAGCGTCGGGATCGTGCCGCGGGAAGGTTCGCGCAGAAACAGTCGCAGATCCCAGGAAACCAGGCAGCCCAGCAGCAGCCAGACGCCCGCTCCCAGCCACTGCAGCAGATGGTAGGCAAACGCCGCACCCGCAACTCCACAGATGTTCAGCGGCAGATCCCGGCTGGGAAACACCAGAGTCGACGGAGGGTCGGCCGGGTCGTAACTGAGAAAGCTCAGTCCCGCAAACACGGCGAAGGCGAGCAGCCCCAGTGCCAGCAGATCAGTTTTCAGACGGTCGAAGTCAAGCATGTGCGGGGATCCGGGGGCAGAAGACAATTCCACCGCATGAACCCTAGCACCCGCACCTTAGCGCGATGTTGCAAAAAAGCAGCACCTGCGGAGAATTGGGTGCATTAAAGCGGACGGCAGGGATCACAGCGTCTGGACTGAAGATAGCGAGTGCACACGCTGGAGTATCTGCAGCGACGGCGCCACGAAGGTCTTGACTGTCAACCATGCGTGCCCTATTGTCGCAGGGGGGGCTGTCGTCTGCGTCCGAAACTGTGGGTCTGACTTTGGCAGAAATCGCGTTGGCGGAGCAAATCATGGGTGGATCGAAAGCGTGGAAAGCAGCTGCGGGGCACCGGCGGGACCTGCTGAGTGCGGCCGCAGCATCCATTCTGTGTGGTCCGGCGGTTTTCGGCGGCGGCGTTCCGGCGGGCCTTTCTTCCGGCCGCGCGAAGGCACTGATTGTGCTCTTCATGTGGGGAGGTCCGGCTCAGCAGGACACCTGGGACATGAAGCCTGGTGCACCGCTGGAGTTTCGCGGACAGTTTCAGCCGATTTCCACAACGGTGCCCGGCCTGCAGATCTGCGAGCATTTGCCGATGCTGGCGGCGCGCGCTGAACGCCTGTGTGTGATCCGATCAATGACCCACAACGACGTGAATCACACGACAGCCCCGCACTGGCTGCTCACAGGTCGTGGCAGCCCCGGCAGCACGGCTCTGCCGCGGGACCGCGACTGGCCTTCCGTGGGGGCTGTGCTGAGCCAGCGGGGGTTTGGACGCGGGCCGCTGCCCCCTTTCGTGTCGATGATGCCGGTGGTGCCCAACGGAGCGCCACGATTTGTGGAGGAGACGCACGGGCAGGGAGCCGGGTGGCTGGGAAGTGTTTACGACCCGATGCGAATTGACGCGGACGGCAGCCGAGCCGACTACCATGTTGGCGACTTCGATCTTCCTGAGGGAGTCTCTCAGCAGCGTCTGGAACGTCGACAGTCGCTCCGTGATTCACTGGCCGTGGACAGTCTTGCCAAAGCCGTTGGTCCGGTGACGATGCAGGGGCATTACAACCGTGCTTTTGAGCTGCTGGCGTCACCGGATGTGACGAAGGCTTTCGATCTGAACCTCGAGCCGCCGGAGGTGCGAGAACGTTATGGCATGAATGTGCATGGCCAGTCGGTGCTTCAGGCGCGCCGGCTCGTGGAGGCCGGCGTTCCCGTGGTGACCGTCTTCTGGCCGAATGACGGCATCACCAATGTCAGCGTTTACTGGGACACCCATGCCCGCAACTTCATCGATCTCAGCACGCGGTTGTGTCCGGTGGCCGACCGTGCATTCTCCGCGCTGCTGGATGATCTGGCCGCTCGCGGAATGCTCGACGAAACACTGGTGCTCTGGACCGGAGAAATGGGCCGCACGCCGCGAGTTGGCCAGTCTGTTGTCGGTGGTGCGGGTGCGGCGGCGGATGGCCGCGACCACTGGCCACGCGTATTCACAAGCGTGATGGCCGGCGGCGGAATCCGCGGTGGGGCCGTTTACGGTGCCAGTGACCGTTATGCGGCGGAACCGGCGGATCTGCCTGTGTCACCCGCTGATCTGACGGCCACGATCTACCACCAGTTGGGCGTTGATCCGCATTCGCTGATTTATGACCGGCTGGGCCGTCCGGTGGCACTCTGCGAAGGCTCGGTGCTGACCCCACTGCTGCAGTCATAATGCGGTGGTCCATGGGCCCTGAAGTTCTCTCCATTACCGCACGACTTTGATGATCGAAACCAGGCGTGTGAACGGAAACCGGGTCCTCCAAAACGCGTGGAACAACACACCCCTGAGCGGGCGGGCGGAAGCCCGACGCTGCGCGAGAGAGGAGAGGGTGGAAAGTAGAGAGTAGAGGAGAACGCGGAAGTAAGAACGGATGAGCGGACGGGCGGAAGCCCCCGGTTACGCTCTCGCACCCTGGTGCGCACCCCTGCAGGCAGCGTCACCAGCGCGTAGCCGTAGTTCTTTACCCGCAGGCTTCCGCCATGCGGCTCAATCGCGGCGGAAGGTCCCGGTTGCGGCGTCGCACCCTGGTGCGCACCCCTGCCCGCCCCGTGAGCGGATGGGCGGAAGCCCCCGGTTACGCCCTCCGCACCTTGGTGCGCACCCCTGCCCACGCCTGAGCGGTCGGGCGGAAGCCCCCGGTTACACCCCTCGCACCATGGTGCGCACGGCGTCAGCATCGCGTCGCAGGGCTCTTTACCCGCAGGCTGCCGCCAGGCGGCTCATCTGTGGCGGAAGCCCCCGGTTACGCCCCTCGCACCATGGTGCGCACGGCGTCAGCATCGCGTCGCAGGGCTCTTTACCCGCAGGCTGCCGCCAGGCGGCTCATTACGTGTCTCACTTACGCGCGGCGCCCCTCTTTTCCTCTTTACTTTCTACGCTCTCCTCTCTCGCGCAGCGTGCACCACACCCCGCCATTATTCCGGTCGCGTCTTCGTGTGCAGTTCCTGGAACTCCACGGCAAAAT
>JBEAUF010000241.1:0-11542 GCA_041161565.1 Planctomycetota bacterium
GCTCCACATCGACTCTGATGGTGCAGCACACCGTCGTTGCTGCGATGGCATCAGCCGCAGAAGTTTCGTGCGAGTGGGAGCGACAGGGGCCTTTGCTGCGGGACTCCCGCAACTGCTGGCAGGTCGCGCTGCGACAGCCGCCTCAGGCGGCTCGGTCCCGCAAACCTCCGTGATCCTGCTGTGGCTTGACGGTGGCCCCGGGCACATGGACACGTATGACATGAAGCCCGAGGCTCCCGCCGAATACCGGGGTATCTGGGCACCGATTCCCACCTGCGTCCCGGGGTTTGAAGTTACTGAGCTGTTTCCGCTGCAGGCCCAAATCGCAGACCGCTTTTCCGTTGTGCGTTCGCTGCATCACAACAGCGGTGATCATTTCACCGGCGGTCACTGGATGCTGACAGGGCGCGGTGAGGGTGTCAGTGGTGCGAACACAAAAGGCAAATATCCGTTCTTCGGTGCCGTGGCCACTCGACTGACCGGACCCCGCAAAACAGGCATGCCGGCCAATGTCGCTGTGCCTTATGGAATGAGCATCGGTCTGAGGCCAGGCTACTTCGGCGGCCATTTTCTTGGAGTTCATCACAACCCCTTTGAAACTGACGGAGATCCCAACGCTGACAACTTTCAGGTTCGAAATATCGCCCTCGCCAATGGGCTGACGGTGGAAAGACTCAGCGATCGCCGCTCACTGCTCGCCGGCTTCGACCGCATTCGCCGCGAAGCGGATCACTCCGGTGCCTTCGACTCCATGGACCGCTTTGATCGCACCGCGTTTGAAATGGTCACCGGCAATGCCACCCGCCAGGCCTTCGACCTGACACAGGAATCTGCAGAGGTGCGGGAGAAATATGGTCGCAACTCGTGGGGACAAAGCACACTGCTCGCCCGCCGACTCGTGGAAGCCGGCACCACGTTTGTCACCTGCCACTTCGGCGGCTGGGACCATCACTGGGATCTCAAGGCGGGCATGGAGAATTATCTCCCGAGAATCGACAGGCTCGTGCATGGGCTGATCACAGATCTGGAAGACCGCGGACTGCTCCAGTCCACACTCGTCGTACTCTGTGGAGAATTCAGCCGCACTCCAAGAATGAACGACGGTGGAAATGGCGGACCGCCGCTCAGTAAGGGCACCCCGGGCCGCGATCATTGGGGAAATGCCATGTTCTGCTTTCTCGCAGGTGGCGGTGTTCGCGGGGGCCAGCTTATCGGAGCTACGGATCGACTTGGAGAAACACCCCGGGAGCGACCGCTCCGGCCCGGCGATATCCACCACACGATCTTTCGTGTGTTGGGAATTGATCCCCATTCGCATTTCCCGGATTTTTCGGGACGCCCAATTGTTGCCATCGATCACGGGGCGGTCATTGAAGACTTGTTCTGACCGGTATCCCCCGGCTTTTTTCCAATTCGGCTCCAGCAAGCCGCGGCAGAGTCCGAAATACTTCCGCGAGCCGGTTGAATTCTGATCAGACTCTGATTATCATTCCCGGCCCGAGAGGGGTCGTAGCTCAGTCGGTTAGAGCGCCAGCCTGTCACGCTGGAGGCCGCGGGTTCGAGTCCCGTCGACCTCGTCTATAAGAAAACCTGCCGTTTCGCGGCAGGTTTTTTTGTTTTTATTTCTCGTCCTCAGCCTCCGCTCAGTCGGCTCCTGAACACAAAAAAGGCGGCCGCCAGCAGGCACAACGCCGCCCAGACATAGTCCCAGCTGGGCTTTTCTTTCAAATACAGCCACGCAAAAGGCACGAACACCGTCAGCGAAATCACCTCCTGCAGGATTTTCAGCTGCCCCACGTTCATCACCTGGTGTCCAATACGGTTCGCTGGAACCTGAATCAGGTACTCGAACAACGCAATCCCCCAGCTTACCAGAGCGGCCACCAGCCATGGCTTTTCTCGAAGACCCTGCAGATGGCCATACCAGGCCATTGTCATAAACACGTTGCTGACTGTCAGCAGGGCAATCGTTGTCAGTGTCGGTTGCATGGTGAATTTCGGCTGAAGGCAAGCTGGCTGGACGGCATTCGCACGCATTGAAATGGCGCAGCAAAAAGGCGAACTGCGTGAAGCAGTTCGCCCGCGATTATTTTTCTGTCAGCTTCACCGGATTTAACCGGCAGAGGCTTCCACGACCTGCAGGCCGGGAACGGAAATCCCAGTGATTTTCACTCGCGTATGTTTCTGGCGGTGGCCGGTGTGTCGGCGGGAAGCCTTACGACGGCGGATTTTCTGGATTTCCAGTTTGGGGCCTTTTTCTTCGGCAATGAGCACTTCTGCGGTAACGGTGGCACCGGAAATCACAGGCGTACCAATCACGCTGGCGCCGCCGCCATTTGCGAGCAGTACCTGGTCAAAAGTGATGGTGGCGCCGGGCTGAGCATCTGCGCGATAATCTACGGAAAGAGCAGACCCCTGCTGAACACGGTGCTGACGGTTACCATCAACGATCACGGCAAACATGAGAAAACACCCTTAAACCAGCAAACCCGAAACTGAATTGCCCGAGACCCGGAAAAGCATCGTGGAAACGACCGGCGGGCCGAGGAATTCCTCAGTGTAACGTCAATGTTCGGATTGTTCGAGTCGGAAAGTCAGGAAGTTTTGAGGTTGGGGCCAGGAATTCCGGGGCATTGGCAAATTCCGCCCGCAACGGGCGAATGAAAGAACCAAAAACGAGAAATTTCAGCCAGTACGGCTCACTAATGCGTTTCTTGGGGTGGTGTTTGTGTGTGGGTGTTGTTGCTTTTGCCGCTGGCCGGACCAGACTCATGGACCGCTCCGTGAATCATCCCCCGTTTCCCCCTCCGAGCCACCCGCCACCGCTGCCGGCTCGGCCGTGGCCCCGGACTCCTGGTCTTCGAACAGCGGCTGATTTCGATAGTACACCTGCAGTGTCAGTGCGGCGAGGCAGGTGGTGAGCAGTCGTCCGCCGGAAACACTGGTGTCTGATCGATCACGTGGTGACCAGCTTCCAGTCGAGTCGCCTTCGCGATCCTGCCACGCCACAAGATCATCCCGCAATCGCTCATTCCAGCGACTCCATTCGGGCCCACCCCAGTTTTTCATGACCTGCGAGGCGAAGTAGCAATAGTAAAGGTTGTCGTAGGGGCCCTTGCGGTCGATCAATGTGATTCCCTTGCGCAGATCACCATCGTTCCGCTGCCATCCGGAATACATGCGACTTAGCAGAGCCATCGAGGTGACCGAGATGTCAAACGCCTTTTTCTGTGCCTCGTAGCCATAGCGCCCTTCCCGATCCACTGAAACACTGTCGAGGTAGAAGCTGACACCCTGCCATGTCGCCGGAGGAACCGGTATTCCGGCTCGTTCGGCGGCCTTCAGGGCCATGACCTGTATGGCGGTGCAGGACGTGGACCCCGGTTGCCTGGGATTGTATCGCCAGCCTCCGCCGCGGGGATCCTGGGAATTGATCAGAAACCGCACTGCTCCTTCGCAGGCCGGTTTCAGTGTGCGGTCCCGCGACATGCCCCATGCCTCACACAGGGCCAGAGTGGCTGCGCCGTGCACGTAGTAGGCGTAGTTGGGCTCCGGATCATCGTCCCGCCGATTGACGACTCCCCTGAGATCATATCCCGCAGGGACGCTGACCCCGACAGATGTCAGATAGGCCAGTCCGGCCTGGATTTGCTTGCGGTAATTGCCCTGGCGATGCGTTTGTCCGGCTGCGAGGAAAGGCAGCAGGGCGTAGGCGGTTCCACCGATGGGGTTGCTGATCCGGCCTGGTTGCGTGCACGGGCCGACATCGGCGAAGTCCCAGCTGCCGTCTGTGCGTTGTCGTTTGGCGAGCCATTCCAGCGCCAGTCCGACTGCTGACTCGCTGCCGACCGAGCCGCCGTATTTGGCGAGCATCGCTTTCCGGCCAGCTTCCGTGCGCTGCTGGTATGGCGGTGTTTTCGGGGCGGCGGGGGCGGTGGAACGCGGCTGTTTCAAGGGTTGTGTGCCCACGGGTGATTCGGGGACTGGTGTTTCAGGAAGCGCAATGTCAGCCAACTGGAGCTCAGGCTGGGGCAGGTGCGGTTCCGGAAGCAGTGGCGGAGGCTCCGGCAGTGGTTCCGAAGTCGGCTCCGGCTGTGGCGGTTCCGTTTCCGCGACCTGCTCCTCTGACTCCGCTGGTTGCTGCTGCTGCTCACCAGCCTGCTGCAGCAGCTGTTCCACGATCACGGCTTCTTCAGCGTCTTCCGCGGGACCGGAGAAGCTGGCGGAGAGCGGTGGCAGTGGGTCTTCTTCAACCAGTTCCAGCCGACCGATCGCCAGTACTCCGAGTGCCACCAGTGTGACGATCGTGCTGATTGACGCTGGCTTACGGCCGCGTTTGAGCTCCAGCACGAGTTCTTCGGAGGTCTTGCGCAGCTTCGGCTGCAGGTCTGTTCCACGGACTCGCAGTCGGACTCTGTCCGCCTGTTCTGCGGCGGCCATGCGGGCTCGCTCCAGCAGTCTGCGAATGGAGACTTTTGCCTGCTTCGATGTTCTCGGTCGTCGTGACGCTGCTGCAGCTCGACCGGCCATCGCTGCGCCGGTCTCTTCGGCAGGGGACCGTAATGGATGTGTTTCCTTTGGCTGTCTGGTCGTTGCTGACGCGTGTGGGCCTGCAGTCATTTCGCGGGCCACCTGCTGTTCGGCATCTCGGGCGCACTCGTTGAGCGTCTGCAGGGATGTTCGGGCGGGTGGTGAGTGCAGCGTTGCGACGGGGGCTTCCCGGGCCGGCTCCGGGGTTTGTGTGTTCTCGGGCTCGTCCATCTGTGGCCGCTCGACTGCAGACGGCGATGGGAGTGGGGCAGCCTGCCGCCGTTCCGGGACGAAATTGCAGCGATGGGTGACTGTCTCTGCGGAGTGATGTGCCGGGGATTCTGCTGCTGCCGTGTGGTGATTTGTCAGAGCCGCAGTTGCAGGAGTGGACGAGTTTTCGGGAGGAGCTGGTGTGGTTGGGGGCGAGTTTTGCCCGGGATGTTCAGCAGCCGTCTGTGGTCGCCTGGGGAAGCAGGGAGCGGCCGGAAGCCCGGTTGCGGCTTCGCGATCCAGCCGCTCTGCGTATTCAAACATACCCCCGGGGCCGAAAGCGGACTGTTCCGCGAGCCCGGTGAATTTCTGGGCCAGCGACAGATACTGTTGGGAGAGGGATGCGTGATGGACGGAGGCCGACAGTGCGTCTTCCGCCCGCTGCCGCAGCAGGCCGGCGAAGGCTTCCGGATCGGGCAGTTTCGAGGACAGTGCGGGGGACATTCTTTGTGGGCCTGTTAATACCATTAACAAGGTGGCAATAAAGATCCCCCGTATTAAATTCGCGGGTGTTGTTGTTGCGAGGGAAAACCTCCGCGTTTGCTGCGGATGTTTGGGAAACAACCCGCAGGTGACGTCCGGATGTTCTTTACCGGCTGGGTGACTTTCGGCAACAGTGTGCGGCAGGCGTGCGAACGCGTTCAATGTGTGCCTGCGTCGCTCAGTCAGCATCTGGCAGTCCCGGCAAATCGGGGGATTTGTCCGATCGAAGAACTCCCAACACTGGCAATCTCGCGTCGTTCCGCGTGGGGTCGGGTTCGGCCGATTCGACTTCCCGACCTGTCTGCCATAAAATTTGTTGTTCGGGCACTGGATGTGCGGTTTGATGAACAGACTCGGATGCCTCCGGCAGGTTTTTGCCGCGCTGCCCGACCCACACACATTCGTCAGAAAGAGACAGACATGAAAAAGTTGATGCTGTCAGCAGTGCTGTCAGTCGTCGCCGCCTCACCTGCAATCGGTCAGGAATGGGGAACGGTGACTGGTCAGGTGATTGTTTCCGGAAACATCCCGGCCGCCGAACTCCTGCACCGCAAGGGAGCAGAGATTAAGGACAAGGAAGTTTGCGCCGCCGAAGACACGTACAAAGATGACATTGTGATCAATGCCGAGAACAAGGGTCTCGCCAATGTTTTCGTGTATCTTGCCAAAGCCCCGAAGACGATTCATCCCGATCTGAAGACGCCGGCAAAGCAAACGGTGCTGTTCGACCAGAAGAACTGCATGTTCATCCCCCACGCTCTGATTGCTCGGACCGGTCAGACGGTGGAAGTCGTTTCGAATGACCCGATTGCTCACAACACCCACACCTATCCGCTCAAGAACTCTGCTTCCAACGTCCTGATTGCCCCCAACACAGCAGAAGGCAAGGGGCAGAAGATGGAAATCAAATCCGCGGAAACTCTGCCGTTTAAGGTGACCTGCGACTTTCATCCGTGGATGGCTGCTTACTGGCTGGCCGTCGACCATCCCTATGCTGCCGTGACGGATAAGGATGGGAAGTTCACAATTGAGGGGCTTCCGGCCGGTGAGCATGAATTCCGCGTTTGGCACGAAAAGGTTGGCTACATCAATCGCAAGTACGTCGTGAAGGTCAAGGCGGGCGACAATCCGCAGAAGGCCATCGAAGTCAGTGGCGACGGACTGAAAAAGGGTTCTCTGAAGTAGAAAAGCTGAGTCAGCCTTACGTCTCCTGCACCCGCGGACATGTCTGCGGGTGTTTTTTTGCATCACCATTCGTACCCAAACAGCTGCAGCTCGCGTTTGAATCGGGTTTCAATCAGTTTGCGATCGGCAGTACTCAGCACGTCCCGCCAGGATTGTTGTTCGGGGCGATGACCGCTTTTGGCTCGCGGCAGCCGGAGCGGTTCCGGAAGCCCAAGTTTCAGCCGCACGCTCTCAAGATCTTCCTCCAGCCGTTCATACCTCAGCACCTGATCAACGAGCATCCGACCGGCACTGTCTGTATACAGCTCGATGCCGTGCTTTGTGAGCAGCTGCAGCTGAGGTGATCGCAGAAAATCGCTGATTGAGGGCCGTGGTTCTCGCCGATGGCACCACCAGTACAGCGAAATCACGCGATCGAACGGGTTGCGTTCGATGCAGAAGCGAAAACTGGCGTTCCACGTATCGTCTCCGATGAGTTCTCTGACTTCCGTTGCGGGCATGTGGTTGTAAAAGCCCGGACGCCTCCATGTGAAAGCGATCTTAGCCAGCTGGCGAGTTGTCAGGCGTTGCAGTGGCAGGCGATGATTCTGAGGTCCTCTGCCGCCCCATTCCTGTCTCAGTCTTTCGTCATTTGCGGAGATGGGGGTGATAATGTCTTCAGGGCCGGCAATTCGGGAGAGTGCGATTTCGACGCTTGTTCCGGCTGTCTTGGCCGTCTTCAAAAAGATGAAGTGGTGGCGATGCGAGAGAATCATGGCGTACCGTCACGCTGCGATTCCGGGGTGAGCTTCGGTCTGCAGGCATCGCAGCCAGTCGTGGTTCGTTTCAAAGCCCATGCTTACCAGCAGCTCCGGCAGTTCCGGAAGTTCGGACAGCAGCTGCACCAGCCGCTGCCGATGCTGGATTTCCTGCCAGGCCGTCAGTCTTGAGGGATCAAGCTCGCGCAGTTCATTCAGGGCTCGGCCATCAAAGCCTCGCGGCACATGCTGCACGAAATTCCGAAACCTCCAGCGGGCCTGCCAGCCGGTGAAGTCCAGCACCCGCTGCTCAACACTGTCCGGGGAGCGAATCAGGTCTTCGTAGCTGATTGAAAGCACATCGGCGTCGTTTCGATGCCAGTTCCAGTGATCGTGATAGTGCCGCCATTCCTCCGCTGCCAGGTAGTACTCCGTCGGCCGCGAAAAATGCCTGGAAGTCAACACGCCACGTGGGTCTCTGTGGAGCAGAATGAACTGCACCCGAACTCCACTCCGCGCATAGAAACGGCGAATCTCCGGAATCAGGAACAAATCCTTCGGTCGTTTCGAGAGCAGAACGGCGTGCGAACGGCGTCCGCAGGTTGCCAGATCAAGCGCTCGTCGTTCTCTGCCATAGCATCGAGGTCCCTCCACACAACCCTCCAGCATCAACTGGAACAACGTCGTACCGCTGCGTGGAAAACCGCAGACCACGACATGCTGCTGCAGCGGTACTGCCGGCAACCACCGTTTGTCCTTCAGTAATGTGACCGACCGCAGGAACGGCCTCAGCAGGCTCTTCGGGAACTGGAACGTCGGAGTTCGGCGACTGAGCGATTCCGGAGGCAGTGGCGGCGGATTCATGGCTCGCCTTTCCGCAGCGCGGCCTGAGCGGAAGCAACTCCGGCGATGTTCAGGAGCGTCTGCCGCAGGGCGTTACCGAGGCTGGCTGTTCCGCGAGCTGCCGCCTGCAGCTGCCAGCCGTTGCAGGCCCCGCCTGAAGGGACGCTCGCTGATCGGAGGTATTCAGGAAGCAAACGCTGCAGAACCAGTGCGGCGCAGCGATCGGCTTCAGGCATCATGGCAGTTGAATTCGGCCAGAAGCCGTGTCGGACGATTTTTCGTACTTCGCCTGATAGTCGATTGCTGCGTCGGGCCGGAAGTTCGATCAGGTCAACGACCGCGCCGGAAGTCAGCGCTTCGCAGATCATCGACATGCTGTCGCTGGTAACCACTACCCTGTCAGCGCGACTGATCAGTGTCGCGATTTCAGCTGCACTCAGATTGCCGGTGGTTCTCCAGTCCGGATCCTGTGGACGTGAGTCCCAGTCAGCGAAGAGTGTGGGGGGTGTTCGTCGCGATGTGGCGACCGTCCAGTGCAGCGGCGCTGCCGATATCGCCCGCACAATACCCGCCCGAACCAGTTCGTCAGACCAGTGGCAATGTCGGGATGGTCCGCCAATCAGCACCAGTCCGCGTCCGCCCTGTCGCTGTTGTGACGGGCGTATGCGATTGACCGCTCCGGCTGTTCGAGTGACGTTGGGCCATGGCAGCAGCAGTCGGTCGTGACGCGGGACGAGGCACAGATCGAAGAGGAATGGCGGAAGACTTGGCTTCATGAGCACTACGGAGCGTCCGCCGAAGAGCTGGCGGCAGCGGATCAGCGCGGCATGCGTTGCGTGGCCGGCCCCGATGAGCAGATGCGGGCGCGGTTCGTGCTCCAGATGCTCAAACCGCCCTGGCAGGAACGCCCGCAGACCTCTGTGTTTCGCGGCCACCGGCACGTCAACAACCACCGCAGGACAAACAGTGGCCAGCGCCTCGGACAGCCCCAGTACCTGGCTTTCATGGCCCGGTCGTCCGTCAAGGAATCGCCATTGCACAAGAGGCTTTGGGGGCATGGCAGACATCCGCGGCAGATGGCGAAGGACAGGTCAGGCGGCGCGCGCCACCGGAGGTTCTGACTGCAGCAGGCGAGCATAGGCGGGGGCGGACTGCAGCAGTTCCGCATGCGTTCCCGTCGCCATAATTCGACCGTGATCCATCACCACAATCCTGGTCACCAGATCCAGAAATGCAGGACTCAGCGTGTGCGTAATAATGAACACAGTGCGATTCGCCGCGAAGCTCTTCAGCACACTGTGAATAATTTCCTCGCTGTGCGAATCCACGGCGGAGGTGGCTTCGTCCAGGATCAGAATCGAGGGATTCCGCAGAATGGCTCGAGCCAGCGCGATTCGTTGTCGCTGCCCGCCGGACAGCCGTCCGCCACGATCCCCCACCAGCGTGTTAAAACCCTCCGGGAGCTGGCTGATAAAGCCGGCTGCCTGAGCTCTCTCTGCAGCCTCCAGAATGGCTTCCCGAGACGCTGTGGGATCCCCGTAGCGAATGTTTTCGTAAATTGTGTCGTTGAACAGCAGGGTTTCCTGAGTCACCAGCCCCATCTGACTGCGGAGATCGAAGGTCCGCAGTTCGCGGATATCCACTCCGTCAATCAGCACCTGACCCTCGGCCGGATCCATAAACCGCGGCAGCAGGCTCAGGAGAGTGGATTTGCCGGAACCGTTTCCTCCCAGAATGGCCACTACTTCGCCAAAACGCACGTCCAGCGACACATTGCGAAGGGCCGGAGGGCGACTGCCGGCTTCTTCGTCCGCATCGTCGTAACGAAACGAAACGTTGCGGAATGAAATCATGGAATGATGGGGGATTAGTACGCGGCCGTTTCGCGGTTCCGGGACAGTTGTCTTCTGGTCAATCAGGCCAAACACCCGCTCACAACCCGCCATACCGCGTTTGATCTGTTCGAAGACACTCGAAAGTTTCCGCACGGGATCCAGAGTGCCCGCCAGCAGAGCGTACAGCGTCGCCAGCTCGGCAATGCTCATCGGAGCTGCAGCCAGTTTGATGCCCCAAATCGAATCGGTTTCACGCAGCACGAGGTAAGCACCCGGAGCCAGAGCGGCAAACACACCGACCACACCCATGGTCTCGGAAATCGGCCGCGAGAGTGCTCCCAGCCTGACGATGCGCATCGCCCCGTGATAATACTCGCGATTTGCTTCCAGAAACTGCCGCCGATGGCGATGGTAGCCCGAAAATGCCATCACAATCTTTGCCGATGCAAAGGTCTCACCAATGCATTCATAAATCTTCGCCATCGTTTCCATCGTACGGTGCGATGCGCGTCGCAGACGACGACCGAAGAAGTTAAACACCAGACCCAGCAGCGGCACCATCGTGCAGGACAGCGCGGCCAGACGCCAGTTGACGCAGAAGGCCAGCACTGTACAGGCTCCAGCCTTCAATGGTTCACGCACCAGCGTCACCCCGAAAACCCGAATCGCCATCGTCATCTGTTCAATGTCGTTCGTCATCCGTGACATCAGGGACGATGTCCCGATGCGGTTCAATGACTGCACGTCAAGCTTCAGCGCGGCACGGAAACAGTCCTGACGAATGGCGTTCACTGTCAGCTGCACCACGCTGCCAACCAGCAGTTCCTGAAAGTAGATGAACAGGCCCTTGAGCAGTGTGGCCAGCAGCAGAACACCCAGCAGTGCAGCCATGGTGTCGAATTTGTCCCGCGGCACAAAGGGTAGCACTGAATTGCGAATCCGCGTCATCATCAGCAGATTCCAGGATTCCTCACCAATTCGGTACTGCAGCCTCGCCCTGGGTTTGACCTGATCAGCAGACAAACGATCCAGCGCCTGAGTGTCCGCGTCTATGGAAGACTGCAGCCGGCTGATCTCCTGATCCACGAAATCATGCAGACTGTCGTTCTGAAACAAAACCTTCACCACAGGGAAGGCTATCGACAGATTCATGGCCCAGAACAGTGAAACAATCAGGGCACAAATGACCGACAACACCACCAGTCGGCGATGGCGAAAGATATATGTCGAAATCCGCAGAAAATTCTGCATCGCCCCGTCCCTGGCGCTCGCTGCTGAAATTGCCTCACGCCACAATTCCGTGGCTCAAACCCCAAACACTAACGTACCTCCGCTTCCAGGGTCAAGGTCAATGCCCCCGCCGCAGGCCAACCCCGGAGTGTGATTATGGTATCGTGCAGGGGAAGTTACCCCGCCCTGGGATGGTGAAACGACGTGAACAACAGCAAATTGGGAGATTTTAGTTTTGCCGGCCAGCTGGAATCCCGCTGCCGGATTGAGTCACGAAAACGCCGTGTGGCGTGCGGCCCTGGTGCGTTACTGAAGCGGTGTTGGCCGCGTGGGCACGCACCGTTACAGGGGGATTGACATCCCTCGCACGCCCTATCACGTGGGGCGGAGTCCGAAAGACGACTTCCGGTGTTCTTAACACCGTTTCGC
>JBEAUF010000272.1:0-13055 GCA_041161565.1 Planctomycetota bacterium
GCAAGGGGGAGCCGGCGGGGCTTGGGGGGCTGCCGAATCTGCATTACGCAAAAGAGCTGGCGGAGGATGGGTTTGTGTGTCTGGTTCCGGATTACCCATCGTTCGGTGATTACGTGTATGACTTCAGCTCAAAGGGGGCGGCCGCGGGTTATGTGAGTGGGTCGATGAAGGCCATCTGGAACAACCTGCGGGCAGTGGATCTGCTGCAGAGTCTTCCGGAGGTCGATCCGGACCGCATTGGCTGCATCGGTCATTCGCTGGGGGGGCACAATTCGTTGTTCACGGCGGCATTTGATCAGCGATTGAAGGCGGTGGTGACCAGTTGTGGGTTCACTGGCTTTCATGATTACTACGGGGGCCGACTGGGAGGCTGGACCAGTGATCGCTATATGCCGCGGATCAGGGAGATTTACGGTAACGATCCGGATCGAGTTCCGTTTGACTTTCAGGAAGTGCTGGGGGCGATTGCTCCGCGGGCCGTCTTTGTTTCGGCTCCGGTGCAGGACGATAACTTCGACAACGCGGGGGTGCGTAAGGTGATCGCGGAGGCAGCGCGGGTGTACGCGGTTTACGGAGCGTCGGAGTCATCGCTGCAGGCGGAGTATCCGGAGTGCGCACATGATTTTCCTCCGGAAGTCCGTCAGCGGGTACGGGAGTGGCTGAAGGAGCGTCTGGGCCTGCAGCGGTAGGTTTGCGGCTTTGCCTGAGGGGCTGGATTTGAAAGCGTGTGTCTGTGCGCTGTCAGTCCTCTCAGCGCACCCTGAACCGGCCGCGGCAGGATGCCGCTGTCACGGTTGCTGTGCCTGCACGCGGCGAACATTGTCGGAGGGCATGCGGTCGATGAGCAGCAGAAAGGGGTCGATTCCGGCCGTGTGCGGTTGCTGCGATGTTCGGAAGGTGATGGTGTTGAGGCCGGATTTGACGAGTCGTTGTTCGCGGGCGAGTGTGGCGCCGAATTCGCTGCCGGCCTCCGGCGCCGCGAAAGCCCCGATTTCCAGCATCTGTTCGAAGGGGACTTCTGTTTCATTTCCCTGTTCATCCGCCTCGAATTTTCGGCATTCGACTTCGAGTGTGACTTCCCAGTTGCCGTCGGGCAGTTGATTCAGTTGAGCATTCTGGGTGCGGTTGTCAAACAGCGTAATCCGGTCGAACAGTTCAACAAGCAGTCCGGCGTGTTCCGGCGGAGTCTGTTCGCGGAGCGCATCAATCAGGTCTGTGGACGTTGGGTAGGGCGGTTCCCTGTAGGCGAAGCGATCGGTGAGTGCTCTGAGTGCGGCGTTGACTTTTTCTTCCCCGATGACTTCCTTCAGGTGATACATCACGACGCTGCCTTTGTTGTAGTGAATGTAGCCCTGATTTGCTTCGACGCGTCGCAGCGGTCGTTCGCTGAGCATTTCTGCGCCGCGGGCGCGCAGGTAGGAGTCCATTTCATAGCGCAGAAATCGCCGCATCAGGTCGCGCCCATATTCCTGCTCCATGACCATCAGTGCTGAATATTGGGCGAGGGTTTCAGAGAGCATGGTGGCTCCCTGCATATTGGCTCCTGTTACCTGATGGGCCCACCACTGATGGGCCATTTCGTGGGCCACCACGTAGAACACATAGTCGATATCGCTTTCATCGCGAATATCGGCAATGAAACCGATGGCCTCCGAATACGGCATCGTCCCGGGAAATGCCTGAGCAAACTCGGCAACTCGCGGAAATTCAATGATTCGCGCCTGTTTATGTCGATAGGGGCCGAAGTGCTGCGAGTAGTAAGCGAGTGATTTGTGGATGGACCGCATCATGTTTGGCACATTCCACGAATGTTCAGGATGATAGTACACTTCTGTCTGCACGCCGTTCCATTCATCCCGCGCGACTTCATAGCGAGCGGAAATGAAGGAATAGAAATTCAGCGACGGATGATCGACTTTGTAATGAAAATACTTTCGACCGTTCTCTTCCCACGTTCGCAGCAGTGAGCCTGGAGCGACTGCGATCTGGTCGGGGGAGGTGCTGATGATGGTTTCCACATTCACCCAGTCACTGCTGCTGCTGACGTAGTTTTGTGAGCGCGCCCGGAGGTTGCCGGGATCCAGAGGCGGCATGGGTTGAGGTTCTCCCAGTCCGCGTTTGCGCCGTTCATTGCGATCCCGCAGCTCCCGTTCAGTCTGGTACCCGATCTGTGGGCAGATCATGTTGTTGAAAAACGTGCCGTTCTGAACGATGTCCGGACGTGTAATAGTGTTTTCGAAGCCCCGAGCTGCGTATTTCACCGTGTACTTCATTTGCAGGCTTTCGCCAGGCTGCAGCGGCGGCTCGATGCGGTACACCTGATAGTTCAGTTCCGGCAATTCTTCCTGCAGTTGTCCGCGTTCCAGCTGGACGGTCGTTTCGTAGCCCTCGGCGAGGTTCAGGCAGAGTTCCGCCTGGGGCGCAGGATCGCGGTTTACCAGCGTCTGTGTTCCGCGGAGTTCCATGCTGCGGCGTTCCGGTACCAGCGTGATTTCATACCTCACATCGGTGACTCGCGGTTGAGACAAACTCTCAGATTTTGACTTGAGTTCCCGTTCATAGCGTTCAGCGGCATCCTGCTGCTGCGTTGCCGTGAGGTAGTGATTGAGTACCTGCGTGTTGTGCCGGATCCAGACGGCCGTGCCTCCCCAGGCAGCAAGGATCGCAACAGTCACAATCCGAATCGGGCCCCGCCAGCGAACAGCAGCTTCGGCCAGACGGGCCCTGACGTGCGTTTCCCTGCCACGCTGCCAGTACAGAATTCCGGCGATCGAAACGAGGACAGCGAACAGCAGCCAATAAATCACAAATGCCTGCAGCCCGGAAGCAAACGGAGCGAACTGGTAGAGGTCGGAATAGGTGTAATCGGGGAGCGATCCGAAGTTGACCAGACGCGATTCCACGTCCAGCATGATCCACAGGAACGTATCGGCAAGGACCATGACGACAAACAGAAAATAGCCGAGGTACTTGTTCGGGGCCATCACGTGAGCTGCCATGGCGAGCACCATCAGGCAGAACATCCGGAACAGATCAAGACCGAGGAGTTCCGTGATGTACAGGGGCAGCTGAAAACGGAAATACCCCATTGCCGTCTGAGTCAGAATGCCGGCTACTGCTCCGGCAGCCAGGATTACGGCGACGATCAGAGTCAGTGCCAGCAGTTTTGCGGTGTACATGATCCAGGTGGGGTATGGCAGAGCATCAAAGACGTCATCCAGCCTCGCTTCCCGTTCCTTCCATACCAGAACACCAGCGAAGAACGTGATGATGGCAACCAGAAACAAATACATGGATCCGCGAATCAGTTCGATGAGGTTCCAGGTGACGGGGAGTGACTGCAGGCCAAAGCCCTCGCTGGAGAAGGCCAGGGAAGCCAGCGTATTCACCAGGGCGAAGCTGATGATCACGACAAAGACTGTATTCTTTACTGTGCTGAAGAAATCAATTCGGATCTGACTCAGCAGTTGAAAGAGTGTTGCGGCCGCACCTGTGCGACATGTGACCCTGCTGTGAGAAACAGGGTCACGGCCCGACTTCACCGGTTCCTCAGCGCGAGCCACCGCTCGTGTGGCGCGTTCTGAGAAGGAAAAACGCCAGCAGGCAGCTGCGAGAAACAACAGGCCTGCGGCCAGCCAGAGCAGGCGATTCCAGAGCAGCATGCCGGAGAACGTAATAAACCGAGTGTTTTTCTCGGCGACGGTCCAGTAGCGGGTTTCGAGGGAAAAGGTGCGAATACCAAAGGGGTCCAGCAGACCAGCCAGCTGCTGGTTGTCCAGATCCGTCAGCACGTTTGCGGAAATGCTGTAACCCACCAGCAGCAGGATGATGCCGAGGAACGAGACGATCGTACTGCGAAACCATGTGGCGAGGGCGAAAATGACGGCCCCGAGGAAGATTGTGTTTGGCAGCCCGAGGACCAGAAAACCCCAGAGATGTGCGGGCCAGGATATCGGACCCCAGCGTTCGGGATCATTTCCCGGCGCCCCGCCGGCCGCCAGCATGCCGACGGACACACCCAGCAGTGGCACGGCGGCGATCAGCACAGAGCCCCAGAAACGTCCCAGCAGATAAGACAGTCGCCCCAGTGGCTTGCTGAAGATCAGCGCGCTCGTATGGCACGCAAAGTCCCGCGTTGCCGCCGAATTCACAAAGGCGACCGTCATCAGACAACAGACCAGTCCCATGACGGCATAGAATGACTGAATCACGTAGGGCGCGTTGCGGTGAGTGTTCTGCAGACTGCCGCCAATCTGAATGCGGTCGGACGCCGCTGCTGCGAAGATCAGCAGTGAATTGATCAGCAGGAAGACATACAGCATAAACCCCCGAAGCCAGAACTTGATTTCGAAGGCGAAGAACGTGCGAAACATAGTTGACCGGACCGTCAGGGAGGGGATGAAACTGCTGGGGGCAATTCGCGAAAGCCGCGGTCACACAGCCTGATTGACAAGTGAAAAGAAAACATCTTCCAGATCAGGATCGACGGGTGAGAAATCGCTGCCGGGAGGTGTGGGGCTGAGCACGTGAATGGTTGGCCGACCGGCGACCAGTTTTGTGGAAATCACCCGGTATTGCCTGCGGTGATCCTCCAGTTCCTGTCGGGGGATCGACTTCTGCCAAACCGTGCCCCGCAGGTTCTCTTCCGCCTCAACCGGGGCCCCCGAATACACAACGCGACCCTGATGGATGATGGCCATGTTGCTGCAGAGTTCTTTCACATCCTGCACGATGTGCGTCGACAGGATCACCACAACGTTTTCGCCAACTTCCGAGAGCAGGTTGTAAAACCGATTGCGTTCACCCGGATCCAGTCCCGCCGTCGGTTCGTCGACAATCAGCAGGCGGGGGTTGCCGAGCAGGGCCTGAGCAATTCCGAAACGCTGCTTCATACCTCCCGAAAACCCGCTGATGGCTTTCTTTCGATGCTGAAACAGGTTGACGCGTTCAAGCATCGCATCGACCACTTCCTGCCGCTCCCGGGAATTCGTAATCCCCTTCAGGATCGCAATGTGGTCCAGCATGTCCTGCGCGGATGTTCGCGGGTAGACACCGAATTCCTGGGGCAGATATCCCAGCAGCCGACGCACTTCCTGCCTGTGCTTCAGTACGTCGAGATCGCCAAGAAAAATCGAACCTGAATCAGCATCCTGGAGCGTGGCGATCGTGCGCATCAGCGTGGATTTACCTGCACCGTTCGGGCCCAGCAGACCATACATGCCGATCGGAATCAGCAGGCTCACCTGATCCAGAGCCTTCACGCCGTTGGGGTATTGCTTGCACAGCTGGTCAATTTTCAGATTCATCTGCAGATCCTGTTGCGACCATTTGAAACGCCCGCGGCTGGTTCGCCATGGGCGGCGGATTATTAACCGGAACCTGCGGGTTTTTGAAAACGCTGTTCGTGAATCGTTGCCAGCATCCCAAAAAACTCTGGGAAACGTGAGTTTTCCCTGCCTCAGCGTTTCCCCGGTAATCGAGAGAATCAGGGTGGCTGGCGGCTTTCCTCCGGGAATGCTCGATCCAGCCACATTTCCACGGTAGAATCCGCCCCGCGCGGCCTGTCGCCGCGCGGTGTCCATGATGTTTTTGGCCAACTTCACTCCCGGCAGGTCTCCCATGTCGCTTCCGACCATCGCTCCCAAAGTTACTCGCATCGGCTGGATTGGCACTGGCGTGATGGGTTCCAGCATGTGTGGTCATTTGTTGTCAGCGGGATACTCCGCGACGGTCTATTCCCGCACAAAGGACAAGGCTGCTCCGCTGCTGGCCCGTGGGGCTGCCTGGGCCGATACTCCGGCCGCCGTGGCCGCAGCGTCGGACGTGGTGTTTTCAATCGTTGGTTTTCCGGCGGATGTGCGTGAAGTGCTGCTGGGCGAAACTGGCGCCCTGTCGGCTGCTCGCCCGGGAACGGTGCTGGTTGATATGACCACCAGTCAGCCATCGCTGGCGGTGGAAATTCACAAGGCAGCTCAGGCGAAGCAGGTTCACAGCGTGGATGCGCCGGTTTCCGGAGGCGACATTGGTGCCCGGAACGCAACTCTTTCAATCATGATCGGCGGCGACCGTGAAGTGGTGGAGGCCCTGCAGCCGCTCTGGCAAACGCTCGGCAAGACCATCGTCCATCAGGGGCCGGCCGGGAGCGGTCAGCACACGAAGATGGTCAATCAGACGCTGATTGCAGCCGGAATGGTGGGTGTCTGCGAAGCCCTGTTGTACGGCTATCGAGCCGGGCTGGATCTTTCCACGGTGCTGCATTCGGTCGCCAGCGGTGCAGCGGGCAGCTGGTCACTCTCCAATCTTGCTCCGCGGATCATCGCCAACAACTTCGATCCCGGATTCTACGTGGAACACATCATTAAGGACCTGGGGATTGTGCTGGAGGAATCGCGGCGTATGGGACTGTTCATGCCCGGTCTGGCACTCGCTGAACAGCTCTACCAGGCCGTTAAAGCCCAGGGCCACGGTCGTTCCGGCACTCAGTCGCTGATTCTGGCACTGGGTTCCATGGCCGGAGTCGACTGGCGGAACCGCCCGTCCGGCTCCTGAAATCCCGGGAACAGTCCGCTTTCATTTGCAACGCGGCCCTGCCCCGCTATTCTGACAGCGCAGTGCCGGTCAGGCCTGCCGACACCTCCAACTCCCGCAGCCCACATCGACAACGGAAAGTCAGTTCATCATGGTCCGACGCGGCGAAAAATTCTCCGGTCTCTCCGTGGCCCTTGTTACCCCCATGTCCGCCGACGGTTCGCTCAACGAACCTATGCTCCGTGAGCTCATCGATTTTCACGTTGAATCCGGTACGGACTGTGTGGTGCCAGTCGGCACCACCGGCGAAAGCCCCACGCTGACTCATGATGAGCACGAGCGGGTGATAGCGGTGACCTGCGAACACGCTGCCGGGCGGATTAAAGTCATGGCGGGCACTGGTTCCAACAGCACAACCGAAGCCATCCGGCTCACCAAAGCAGCCCGTCATGCCGGTGCTGATGGTGCCCTGATGGTGGCCCCGTACTACAACAAACCCACTCAGGAAGGCTTCTTCCTGCACTTCCGCGCTGTTGCCGAACACGTCGATCTGCCGATCGTGCTGTACAACATTCCGGGCCGCACGGCCAAGAATATGGAACCGGAAACCATTTGTCGGATTGCAGATGCCTGCCCCAGCGTGGTGGCAATCAAGGAATCCACGGGCTCCATGGACCAGGCCTCGCAGATCCTCTCCGCCTCAGAACTCACGGTGCTCTCCGGCGACGACAGCCTGACTCTGCCGCTCCTGGCTCTCGGAGCTTCCGGAGTTGTTTCGGTTGCGGGCAATATCGTCCCCGCCGACGTCAAGGCCATGCTCAACGCCTTCAAATCCGGCGACATCGCTGCTGCGCAGCAGTGGCACCATAAGCTGTTCCCGCTCTGTCGGGATATGCTGGGGCTGTCCACCAATCCGATCCCGGTCAAAGCGGCAATGCGGATGATTGGCCGTGACTGTGGCGAGGTTCGCCTGCCACTGACGCCGCTCTCTGACAATCAGCTTTCAGCCCTGCGAACCACCCTCAGCCGATATGGGCTGCTGTAATCGGGCGGCTGTAACAGCGGCAGACACCTGCGCCGGTCACTTGCCCGTCGACTTTGCTCCGGAACTCTTGCCCTGACTTTTGCCACCGTCCGGGCCCATCATGGATTTGTCGCCGCCCAGAGCGGTGGAGGCTGAGGGTTCATCGAGTGCGGGCGGGAAGCCGTTCAGCTGCCGCCAGAATTCGAACCACAGCGGTACCTGTTCCAGAAGCACCCAGCCGTTGGCTCGGACGCCCTGGCGGAGGTAGCGCTCATCCGGCCATTCCTGCGGGTTATCGGGGCGGATCTGACAGCGAAATTTACCCTTGCCATTGTCGATGACGTCGACGGAGGCCACGGTGCCTCCGAAGGTGCCCACGGCCACGGAAGGCCAGCCGGCAAACTGAATTGCGGGCCAGCCTTCAAACTGCAGCCGCACGTGGTCGCCCTGATTAACAAGCGGGGCATCGTTGCCATCGAGCCAGATCTGGACGGCCCGGTCTTTTGTATCGGGGACGATGCGGCAGACCGGGTCACCTTTTTTGACCATCTGGGTACCGATATTCGGGCTGAGTTCGACGAGGTAGCCATCGAAGGGCGCGTTGATGATCTGAGTGCTCTGGCGCGCCACTTTGGACTGCATTTCAAACTGTTCCTTTTCCATCTTGGCCACTTCGGAGAGGGCTTTATCGAGTGCTCCTTCGTAGTAGCTGACGTCGGCCGATGCTTTCTGGATGTAGGCGAGCCGATCGTTTTGTTTGCCGACGAGGTCTGCTTTGGCGGCCGCCACGTTTGCCGTCTCTTCGCGGACCTTCCCCTGTGATTCGAGCAGTTTACGTTCGATTTCCTGGAATTTTTCGAGAGCGATGTTGCCCTGTTCGTGGAGCATCTTCGCGCGGTCGTGGGCGGCCTGCAGCTGGGGGATGGCGGCGGAAGCGATTGCAAGCTTTTGTTCGGCAGCTGCGACTTTCTCACTGGCAGACTCGACGTAGGCATCCTGTGCGCGAGTAATCTGCTGCTGAACGTCGCGGTAGGCGTTGAGCTGTCCCTGGGTGGCGTCGACGATGCGGCGGGAGGCTGCGAGCATCACGACGGTGTTTTCGAGCTGACCTTCAAGACGGGCAGCGTAGTCGGCATCCAGGTCACGAATTTCGGCGATGAAATCGCCTTTGGCGACGCGGGAGTTTTCCACGAGTTTTTCGTTCCAGCGGACAATGCGTCCCTCGATGGTCGCCTCGAGCAGCTGCTGACGATCGCGCGGGGCGTAGGCCACCACAAAACCGGCTCCGGTGACCGTTTGCTGCCACGGAGCAAAGGCCATGAGCAGGGTGGTGGCGACAAGCATGGCCAGCAGCCAGAAGGCGATGCGGCGCACGAGCCGCGAGGAACGTACGAGCTGGAGCGAGGGTATCAGGGCGCTGCTGAAGGCGACCGGGGCAAGAATGGAACGGCGGCGTTCGCCGGCGGAGTGCGTTCGAGCGGACTTGTCTGAAGTGGCGGTTTGGCTGGCCATGGAAATCCCTGTGAATCAGTGTGCAAGAGTCCGACTGGCTTCGTGATCCTTCGCGGGGCGAAGTTCAAGGACGCGGTTGAGCATCCGCTGGAGGTGCGGCCTTGCTGTAACGATCAGAATCGTCCATGCATTGTCTGCTGCAAGGATCTTCCGGAGGATCACCTCGGCCTCCAGATCAGGAAGCGAGTCAAGAACTTCGTCGATGAGCACCACCTCCGGTCGGCCGACGATCGCCCGCGCGATCATCAGGCGTCGGCACTGACTGGGGGTGAAGGGTGTACCGGCGGGGCTGAGCAGTGTGTTGAGTCCGTCAGGGAGCTGCTGGATGCGGGGCAGAAGGCCGACCACTTCAAGAGCCGTGCGGACGTCGGCGATGGAAATGTCCGGACGCTCGAGATGCACGTTTTCGGCAATCGTGCCGTCGAAGATTTCCACGTCGCGAATCATCACCACCCGACGGCGAAGGATGTCGGGGCGGAGGTCTCGAGGATCGACGCCGTTGAGGCTGATGGCTCCCTGCTCAGGTTCACGCAGCCCGAAGAGCAAATCGAGCAGGAGGCTTTTGCCGGATCCGGCTTCTCCCGTGATTGCCACTCGTTCTCCGGGACGGATTGAAAAAGAGATGGGACTGAGGGAAACGTGACCTTCGTGGTCGCGAACGGCAACGTCTTTTGCAATCAGGCCGCCGCCGGCCGGGAGCGTCAGCAGGCCATCGGGACGTTCCACCTGCAGGTCGAGCAGGTGCCCGATCTTGTCCACCGATGCCTGCACATCATAGAAGCTCTCGATGTGCTTGGTGAGCTTGGCGAAGGAATCCACAACGATGGCCACGATCAGTTCTGCAGCCACCAGCTGGCCAAGAGACAGCTGGCCGGTGATGACCAGCCATCCGCCGATGGTGAGCAGTGCTGTGCTGGCGATGGCCTGAATCAGGAGGATGGCGACGAGTTGCCGCATCAGGACACCGAAGTGCTTTGTGCGGGCCGTGATGTATTCGTAAATCAGGCGGTCGGATTTTTCGAGCGCAAATTCTGCGGCTCCGTCGTAGCGAAATGTGGTGCGACACCGAGCAAGGTCTTCCAGCCAGGCCGCCATCGCGTACTTCGATCGCGATTCACGAATGCTGGTATTAACGGCACCGCGGCCAAGCAGGTAAACGGCTGTCATCAGAGCGATCAGCACGAAGTCAAAGGCAAGCAGATACGGGTGGTAGAAGGCGAGCACCGTCATGCCCACGATCATGCTGAGCATCAGCGAGATGCCGTCAAGGAGCAGTGCGGAAACCACCTTTTGAACGGAGACGACGTCGAAGAATCGATTCACCAGCTCCGGGGGATAAGCACCGTGAAATGCGTCGATCCGTGCTCGCGGCAGCCGCCAGGAGAGTTCTGCGGCGAGACGGGCAAACAATCGTCGCTGAATAATCTCCACGACCCAGGTCTGCATCGCCTTTAATGCGGCCTTGAAGAGCAGAAATGCGAACAGCATCAGGGAGAGAACAACCACGGGCTGGAGCACGCGGCCGAAGGCCACCGTATTCACCAGAGCCTCGACCGCCAGCGGCGTCGTCATGCTCAGCAGCCCGGTGACGAGCGCGAAGACGAAAATTACGCCGATGTCAGTGCGCTCTGTCCGCAGCAGACTGAACAACCGTGCGAGCGGAGTTCTGTGGTGGTCTTCACCGTGCACGCCGTCGTGGGTATCAATCGTCTTGGGCTCGATCACCACACACCGCTGCACTCCACCAAAACCTTCGGATCGCAGTCGGGATTCGAGTGCGCCGCGAGAGATGCTGGCGATGGGTTTGGAACTGCGCGGCTGCAGCAGCTGCAGGCGACGACCGCCAGTGCCCGTGAAACCACGCCAGATGGCACCGTCCGCTGAACGCAGCACCACCACCACGCCGTCGCTGGCCAGACCCGTGAGCTCGTGCAGTTCGCCGTCAATAATTCGACTCACGTAACCCAGACTGTGAGATGCTTCAATCAGCCAGCGATGCCACGAAAAACTGCCGTCCTCGCTGCTTTCAGACATCATTCTGGCAGCCTCGTCCACAGCGCGACGAATTCGGGAACGGTCAGCGTGGCTGCCCTCCAGCACCGCGACCTGTTCCAGCAGCCATGACGCGTCGATCGATTCTGCTTCGCCCGCCTCGCGCCCCATGATCATCGAACCCATCCTCCACAGTACTTAATGCACGTCACCGCAGTCACAAATGTAGGCGGATTGCACGATTTTTCATCGGCTGATTTGCAGGGGGCCTGTAAAAACCGGGCAATTCCGTGGTGGAGTTCAGCCAACGCAGAGAATTTGAATCCGGATCTTCGATATTCATATCAGAAATCGTCGAAAAAACCGATGCGCAGGCCGTGTGTGGCGCGTTTTTATTATGCAGATTGGTCAAGTACCCGGGCAACGACAGCGACATGGCATTCCGCCGCTTTGGCTTTAAGCAGGCAGCGGGCCGCCTCAGAACAGGTGGCACCCGTTGTAAGCACGTCGTCGACCAGCAGCAGCCTTTCACCAGCAACCACGGGGGGGCAGGTGACCGAAAAGCTGTTGTGCTGGTTTTGGATCCGCTGGGAAAGCGCTACGCGTTTTTGGGGGCGGGACTGACGGGATTTGCGGAGAATATGCGGGTCGCACGGGACTGCGAGGGCTTTTGCGAGCTCTTCAGCGATGATCCATGCGGGGTTGAAATGCCGCACCATTCGCTGACGCCAGTGCTGCGGGATGGGGATCACTCGGTCGATGTGCAGCGATCGCAGGTGGTCGATCCGGGTTGTTGCCAGCAGCCGGGCGAGCGAACGCATGGGGACCGCGGAAAATGACCACTTGGCCGACAACAGGGCATGTTTGAGCGGGTCCTGGTACATGGCCAGACAGACGACTGATTTGAACCGCAGGGCCCGGCCGCGACAATGCACGCAGCCCATGGCAGTCGCCGACCAGGGACCAACTTCGGCAGCACAGATCCGGCAGGCATGGGCAGGGCGGGCGCAGAGCTGTTCAGTGCAGGTGTGGCAGTAGCAGGTCCAGCGATTGCCGGGGGCGATCCCGGATTGTCCGCAGAGTGAGCAGCGGAACGGCACGGCCAGTTCGAGTGCCGCGTGGAGGGCCACGTCGACGAACGGGGGCAGTGAGGTGGGGAGTTTGAGGAATTGCTGCAGCTTTGTAAGAAACATGTTTTAGTGATTCAGTGTTGACGTCATTGATGGTGTAATGTATGATTCCACTTGCTTATGTTTTCCTGTTGGTGGCACGGAAATCAATGGTAAACTGGATCCAAACGGATTTTTTTCGGCCGTTCCCCGGCGGCTCCGGGGTTTACGCTCACAAGGGCACTCCACATCCAACCTTCCGGCAAAGAATTCCCATGAAGCCTGTTTTCACCATGCTTGTTCTGGCCGCACTGCTGGCCACCGCATCCCAAACATCCGCCCAACCCCCGGCTGAAAGTCGTGAGGCCGAGGGACGTCGTGAAGGTGAGGGGCGTCGTGAGGGTGAGGGACGTTTTGAGGGTGAGGGACGTTTTGAAGACGAGGGTCGTCGCCCGGCCGAAGGTCGGCGTCCGGACGATTCCGGTCCCCGCCCCGGGATGCTCATGCCCCCCGGTGGTCCCGGCGGTTTCATGAATCGCATCCCCAACGCACTGCTCAACGCACTCGACAAAAACCGCGACGGGGAACTGTCTGAAGAAGAAATCGATCTCGCTGTCGCCTCCCTGAAGACGCTCGACCGCAACCGCGACCGTCGTCTGGACGCGTCCGAACTCCGGCCCGGATTCCCCGGTCCCGGCGCACCGGGTTCTCCCGGTAATCGCGAAGGTTCCCCCGAAGCCATTTTTCAGCGCATGGCGTCGCTGGACCGCAACAACGACGGCAAGTGGTCTCGAGAAGAACTTCCTGAACCGATGCAGGCCATGTTCGAAAGGGCTGATCGCAACACCGACGGCGTGCTCGATCGGGAAGAGCTGCAGACCATGTTCCGC
>JBEAUF010000278.1:0-10968 GCA_041161565.1 Planctomycetota bacterium
AGCCAAATGAGCGGGCGGGCAGGAGTGGGCACCAGGGTGCCGAATCGCAACCGGGGGCTTCCGCCCGCCCGCTCATTTGGCTGCTGACGCGGCGGGCAGGAGTGGGCACCAGGGTGCCGAATCGCAACCGGGGGCTTCCGCCCGTCCGCTCATATGGCCGCTGCCGCGGCGGGCAGGAGTGGGCACCAGGGTGCCGGATCTCAACCGGGGGCTTCCGCCCGTCCGCTCATATGGCAGCTGACGCGGCGGGCAGGCGTGGGCACCAGGGTGCCGGAACGCAACCGGGGGCTTCCGCCCGTCCGCTCATCCGTTTCTACTTCTGCGTTCTCCTCTACTCTCTACTTTCCACCCTCTCCTCTCTCGCGCAGCGTCGGGCTTCCGCCCGTTCGCTCAGGATGTTGGCAACTGCGTTGGCAAACCGCACTTCCCGGTTTCCTTCACGCTGTCAGCTGGCTGGTTTTGCCTGATCGGCTTTGGCGCGAACGGTGCGGCGATCCAGCAGCAGTCGGCGGGCGGCGTTGTCGAAGCTGCCGGTTTGCTGCCATGCCCAGCGACAGTACTGCTGAAGCACTTCTTCGGCGGTGGCATCAACGGTCTGCATGCGTCGTGCGAGGGCTTCGAGTTCTGCTGGGAGGTGACCTGAGGCGTTCCCGGGACTGGCGGCGGGTCTGCAGTGACCGCAGATCATGATGTTGCGAACGCATTGTTCCAGTTCGCGGATGTTTCCGGGCCAGTGGTAGTTGGGGGGCATATCTGAGGCGATGGCTTCGAGCACTTCGGCGGTGAGGGATTCCTTTTCGTCGGATGTGATGCGTTCGACGATCTGCGTGACGAGGTCTCGGAGCATTTCCGGGTTATCGCGGGTTTGTTCGGCGAGTGGCGGGGTTTGGATGACATCGCCGCAGAGTCGATAGTAGAGGTCTTCGCGGAATCGCCCGGCCTCAATTTCCTGTCGGAGGTCGCGGTTGGTGGCGGCGATGATTTTCCCGTTGAAATCGCGGACTTTGGTTTCTCCAAGCCGTTGAAACTGGCGGTTCTGAAGGACTCGCAGGAGCTTCACCTGGGTGGACTGGTCGAGTTCTCCGATTTCGTCGAGGAGTACAGAGCCGTATTCGCCGCAGGCTTCCAGCCAGCCGGCGCGGGCGGTTGAGGCGTCGGTGAAGGCGCCTTTGGCGTGCCCGAAGAGCTCGGATTCGACAATTGTGCGGGCGAAGGCGGAGATGTTGATGGCGGCGTAGCTGTCGCCTGGCTGGATGGCAAACTGGCGTTCACGTTCCACGAAGGGAATCCAGCGGGACATGCCGATCGCCTGAGCCACGAGCTCCTTGCCGCTGCCGCTGGGACCGGTAATCAGCGTGGTGACCTGGGCAAGTGTTTTGCGGAGGCTGCGGCGGTACCGCTGGAAATCGTGGGTGAAGATGGACTGCCAGATGCGTGCGCGGAGTGCAGCGGCGGGACGGGAGCGTCCGATGACGCATTCAAAGATGCTGAAGAAGGCACGGTAGATCTGGTGAAAGAGTTCGAACAGTCCCACACGATCGTTGGCGGATGGCAGCTGCAGGCCCGGGATTTTCAGTCGACGATCGAATTCCGCGGAGAAGCGCTCCCACGCGGCGCGATCCGCATCGATGCGGCTGGCCCCGGGTGGCATGCGGCGGCCCCAGCTGTCGAGCAGTTCGTAGAACAGGACGTAGAGGCTGAGATCATCGTATAGCTGCAGTTCGTGGCTGGCAGCGGGCTGCCGCTGGAGCAGTCGGGAGCGGATGCTGTCAGCAGCAGCGCGGGCGCGTTCGAGGATCAGAATCAGATTGGGACGTCGCTGAGTGGTTTGTTCGGGAGTCAGGCTCCAGTAGGTGTCCGGTTCGGAGGTAAAATCCGAACCCAGGGCCTGTTGTTCGAGGGCGAGGCGTTCGGGTGTGAAGGGGTTGGTGTAATTGAGTCTGGCGACCGCCTGTACGAAGGGGAGTTCGGGATCCCGGATCAGAGCCATGGCAGCCTGCCTGTGAGCGGTCTGAATGTGATGCATTCCGGCATTACCAGTTTCCGCAACGGGATACGGAATGGCCCGGAGGACTTTCGGATGCGTGTATCATACAATCCCGTGCGGTCCGAGCGAGTGCCGGGCTGGTGGTTGTTGCTGACTGCGGATTTCAGGGCGGGTTTACATGCGTCTGCTGATTCCGGGAATATCCCTGGTGCTGCTGCTGTTCGCGGGAGGTTGCGGTGGTTCCGACGACGCTCCGGGGGTCCGTGCGCGCGGCGGAGCGGCCGTGCAGGGCCGGAGGCAGCGGCGGAATCAGCCACCGAAGCCGGTGAACGACGCTGATCGTTCCGAGGCTGCGGCCGGGGAAGAAACGGAAAACGATGCAGAGCAGCGGACGCGGAACAGTTCAGGAATGAGCGCTTTGTCGATTGCGGTATTTCCCGCAACCTCGGCGACAGCCGAGCCAACTCTGGTGATTGGTTCACCCGCGCCATCGCTGGCGGGTCTGGATGTGGTTCCCGGCGACAGTCTCACGGACGCCGCTGACAGTCGGCTGTTGATCGTGCATTTCTGGTCCCCCGCGAATCTGCTCAGCAGGCAATCGGTAATGTTCCTCAGCGAGCTGCAGCGGGAATTTGCGGAGCAGGTTCGGTTGGTGCACGTCACGACCGACGACTCGGAGGCCATCACTGAATTCCTCCGCAGCTCGGATCTGACCGCGGGGCGACCGTTTGCGGAGTTGACCGGAGGCGTTTTCGCAACGGACGGGGGTCGAAGGCTCACGCGGGAGTGGCTGGGAGCCGCGGGGGCTTCGATGCTGCCCACTGCCTTTCTGGTGGGTACTGACGGTGTGCTGCAGTGGTTCGGCTCGGCGCTCAGCGCTGAGCGGCCGCTGCGAGCAGTGCTGGGGGGAACCTGGAACCTGAGCACTGCAGCGGTGTCGGCAAAATCCCGCGAAGAGATCACTCAGGGAATTCTCCAGAACAGCACCAGCAATCTTCCCGGCCGCGCCAGAAAACTGCTCGAAGCAGATCCGGACGACCCCGAGTCCGCCATCATCCTTGTTGATCTGCTGCTGGCCGCGGAGCGTTATCGGGATCTGGAGTCCGCAGCGGCTCAGGCGATGCAAAGTTGTGGTGACGACCCTGAGGCGCTCAACGGCCTTGCGTGGCTGTTGGTTTCCGCATCGGACAGCCCGCGTGTGCCTCTGGACACAGCCCTGCTCGCGGCCACTCGCGCGGTCCAGCTCAGCGGCCGTCGCTCTGAAATGCTGGAGACACTGGCGAGGGTGCACTTTCGTCGCCGCAGCATCCGGGAGGCGGTGACGATCCAGCGAGAGGCTGTGGCGGGAGCGGCATTGCCGCGGCGACCGCTGCTGGAGGCCATTCTGCGGGACTACGAGCAGCAGGAGCGTTGAAAATCCCCGTCGTCCGCAATACCTGCCGGGACGCTTTTCCCGAGCATCATTTCCGATTATGCTCCGGGGGCATTTTTCAGACCCCGGAGACATGATTCGATGGCTTCTGCACCTCTTTGTGACCTGTCCGTCTTCAACACGAATCAGCCGCTGTTCGATCTGGAAGCGATTCGCGCGGTGAATCCTCAGCGTTACGAAATGGAACAGCTGACGGGCATTGTGCACGTGGACCAGTCACTGCATTTGATTGCCGGCTACAAGCAGCTGACCGCCGAGGAATTCTGGGTGCGTGGTCACATGCCCGGCTATGCACTAATGCCGGGTGTGGTGCAGTGTGAAGCGGCCGCGCAGCTGGGGGGATTTTACGCGCGCAAGTATAATCTGATTGGCGGCGAGTATCTGGGTTTCGGCGGGATGAACGACGTCAGGTTTCGCAAGCCGATTTTTCCCGGCAATCGACTCGATCTGATCGCCAAAGTCACTCGCGTCATGGCCAGGCGTCTGGCGCAGTTCGATTTCCAGGGCTGGGTTGCCGGCGAGCTGATGTTTGAAGGTCAGATGCTGGGAGTGAGCGTCAACCGGGAATGATGGCCCGTGGGGACTGATCAGCCTGACGTCCAGCCGTAGGAATTCAGTGTCAGCACCCAGAACACGATGCCGATGATCACAGCGCCGAGAGACACGAACATCAGTGCGTCGTAGATGGTGGGATCAGAGCTTTGTTGTGACATTGTCGCCTCGTTCGATGGATCCGTTACGGGTTGCTTCGATGACTCGGCCGACGGCCATGTCGGGATAAACATCGGTGATTTCAATCTCACAGATGTAGCGGCTGCCGCGGAAGATGATGAGCTTCATTTTGGGACCGATACCGTCATCGCTGCCGATGGAGATTTCCACCAGCTCAGCGCTGCGGGAGGCATTCTTGCGGGACTGGCGGACGACGCCGTCGACGCGAGTGATCGCTGCGGGGACGGGTCCGACGACCGGTTCATTCGGGTCAACGCGGTTGACTCGACAGAGGTCACGGAGGCGCCCGATTTCCCTCAGCATCTGTTCTTCGCGTTCGGCTGCCTCGTCAATTTTGCCCTGACGGTCGAGGTTATCGTCTTCGAGCGACCGACGGAGAGCGATGCCCTGATTGAGCTGGTCGCGGAGGGTGTTAATTTCGCTGCGGGCTGCGGTGGTTTCGGTGATGCGGGCCTGAGCTTCCTGTTGGGCGACGAGCAGGTCCGCGAGGTGTTTGTCGCGTTCCTGTTCGGCGGCGGCCAGTCCGGCGCGGGCCTGTCCGAGGTCATTGGTCAGCTGATTGATCTGGGCGATGGCGTTCCCCGCGTCGTCCTGCAGCTTTTTCTTGTCTGCTTCGAGCTTGGTTTTTTCATCGGCGCGGGCGGCCTGCTGGTCGGAGAGCGTCTTCTGCAGGTCGCTGACCTGACGCGCGGACGCTTCGGCCTTATCCCGCCAGCCTTTCTGGAAGGTGTAGACGGCCCCTGCGAAGCACATGAAACACAAGCTGAAGACCAGCTGCAGGACAATCAGCGTTTTAGCAACAACGTTATTCATTGAGGTGCTCCGGGGCCGCCGGGAGTCTGTGAGACCGCTGTGGGGAATGTCGAAAGGAACGCCGGGGGTGTATGAAACCAAGTTGTGAAAACGGGAATGATCGAGCTGAACAGTGTTGACGGTGCCGGATGCCCGAGTTTGACCGGGCAAACATCAGGGGGCTGCGCTGAGCTGTGAAGTGCGGTCTGTGAGTTCCTGATTTTCGATTTCCGTGCGGAGCAGTCGGTCCATCAGGTCCCGGCGAATGGCGGTGAGTCGGTAGAGGTCGGTGCGGACTTCTTCGAGCTCGTGCTGGAGTCGGAGCACATCGGTGCGGCGCTGAGCTGTTTCCTCGCGAATCTCGCGTCCCTCAACAGACAGCCCCTGCAATTGATCAGATTTTTCCCGCAGTCGCACGGCCAGAGCAGCCGCCTCGGTGTTGAGTTCCTGAATTTTGGCCTCCATGGCCTGCAGGTCCTGATCCTGCTTTGCCCGAAAGGCGTCCGCCTGAGCAGTGAGCGTGGCGGATTGGGAGGTCATGTCGGTGGTGCGGGTGGAGAGTGCAGTGCGGTAGTCCTGGTGGGCGCGAATCAGGGCGTCGTAACCATTGGGGAAGGTGCCGACGGTGCCCCGTTCGTTGGGGTCCTGGGGATTGGTGGAGAATCGCCGAGTGACAGTCCACTGCGGGTTTTCGCCCGCCGACCTGTCGAAGGTGTAGTTAAGCATGGCGGGGGTGTTCATTTCAGACCGCAGGTCCGGAGCAACAACCCACGTGGAGAGGGCGACCGCCATCATGGTCACAGCCACGATTGCGGTAAAGACGGCCAGTACTTTGAAGGCGTTCAGCATCTCAGATCCTCAAAATCCTGGAATCCTTCCCCAATATCCCATTCAGCCCGGACTTTCTGACGGGAATATCAGAAACTGCGGGAGGCGTTCTGTCAAACACATTGTGTCGGAATAGGTGGAAATCCGGGCAATCTGCACAGGCAGTGCCTTGCTGCCCGGTTTTGCAGGCGTTTTCCGCGGGGTGCGCGGAGCGACCGCAGTTGGTCCTGATATCGGATTCTGTGCGGGCAGGTTCCGTCGATCCGATACAGGGACTGGCGAATCACCGACTGCCGAGGGCACTCCAGCGTTGCAGCCGTCACAGTCGGAATCTTTCGCAATCTTCCGAAACATCCGCAGAATCCGCACAGGCGGAGGCTCTTTATGACCATTCGCATCTGGCCGGGAAAACCCTATCCACTCGGCGCCTCATGGAACGGCGGTGGGGTGAATTTTGCGATTTTCTCCGAGCACGCCCGCCTCGTGGAGCTGTGCTTGTTTGATTCGGCGGAGGATCGCACTGAGTCGCTGCGGGTGCCACTGGCTGAACAGACGGATGGCGTCTGGCACGGTTATTTCCCGGACCTGCGTCCCGGCCAGCTGTACGGATATCGGGTGTCAGGTGGGTGGGATCCGCTGGCGGGGCATCGATTCAATTCCCACAAGGTCCTGCTGGATCCGTATGCTCGCGGAATTGGCCGAAATATCGGCTGGTCAGACGCGATGTTCGCCTACCGGTACGGTGCGGACGACACGACGTTTGACGATCGGGACAACGCCTGGTGTGCTCCGCTGGGCGAGGTGATTCATGCGCCGTTTGACTGGGGGGACGATCGTCCGCTGCGGACTCCGTGGCATCAAACGCTGATCTATGAGCTGCACGTGAAGGGGCAGACGCAGTTGCATCCCGGGGTGGCGGCACCGATTCGCGGCACATATGCAGGACTGGCATCTCAGGCATCGATTGAGCACCTGCAGCGGCTGGGAGTGACGGCGGTGGAGCTGATGCCGGTGCATGCCCGCGTCGATGACCGACACCTCGTCACGCACGGCCTGTGCAATTTCTGGGGCTACAACACTCTTTCCTTTTTCGCACCGGAGCCTCGTTATTCGACAGCCACCCGGGCCGCGGATGTGATCAATGAGTTTCGCAGCATGGTGCGGCGGCTGCATCAGGCGGGAATCGAGGTGATTCTGGATGTGGTTTACAACCACACCGGAGAAGGCAGCGAGACCGGCCCCTCGCTCTCACTCCGCGGCATCGACAATGCCTCGTACTACCGCCTGATGCCCAACAACCGCCGCTATTACCAGGACTTCACCGGCTGCGGCAATACTCTGAACATGCAATGCCCGCGGGTGTTGCAGTTGATCATGGACAGCCTGAGGTACTGGGTGCAGGAAATGCACGTGGACGGGTTTCGGTTTGATCTGGCCAGTGCACTGGCGCGGGAGCTGCATGACGTGGATCGGCTGAGCGCCTTTTTCGACATCATTCTGCAGGATCCGGTGCTCTCGCAGGTGAAGCTGATTGCAGAGCCGTGGGATCTGGGGAGCGGCGGTTACCAGGTCGGCAACTTCCCGCATCTCTGGTCCGAATGGAACGGACGTTACCGGGATTCGATTCGCCGCTTCTGGCGCGGGGATACTCGGCTGGTATCCGAAGTGGCGACGCGGCTGAGCGGCAGCAGTGATCTGTATCAGCACGGTGGCCGGCGACCGTGGTCGAGCATCAATTTCATCACCGCCCACGACGGTTTTACGTTGCGGGACCTGGTGACATGGGAGCACAAGCAGAACCACGCCAACCTGGAAGACAACCGGGATGGCGAAAGCCACAACAACAACTGGAATTGCGGCGTTGAAGGAGAGACCACGGATCCGCAGATCAATTTGCTGCGCGCCCGTCAGCGGCGAAACCTGCTGGCCACCCTGCTGCTGTCCCAGGGCGTCCCCATGCTCCGCAGCGGCGACGAGCTCGGCAAGACTCAACACGGCAACAACAACCCCTACTGTCACGACAACGAGATCTCGTGGCTGCAGTGGGACCTGGATGCTGAGCAGACGGAGTTTCTGGAATTCTGCAGACAGCTGACGGCGCTCTGGAAATCTCAGCCGGTGCTGCATCGTCGGCGGTTTTTCCTTGGCCGCCGTCCGCATGGCTCAACAGTGAAGGACATTGCATGGCTGCATGCGGATGGCGAAGAGATCACGGACGAGCAGTGGCAGTCTGATTCGCTGCGGGTGCTGGGGATGCGGCTGAACGGTGAGACGCTGGATGAAATGGACGAACTGGGCCGGCCGATCACCGGCGACACTCTGCTGGTGCTGCTGAACCCCACTGCAGAGCGGGTGTCGTTCCGCATGCCGCGGCATCGTCTGGACGACTGCTGGACCCCGGTGCTGGATACGTTCGATAACCCGCAGCCGGGGGTGGAGCTGTGTGTGGGTGATGTGTGGTTTTCAGCACCGCGTTCGGTGACTGTGTTCAGTCTGGCACGCAGACGGCCGGAGTGACGTCACCATTCGCCGAGTTCTTCCTGGAGGGCGCACCAGCGTTCTTCGGCTTCGGTGAGTTCTTTGGTGACGGCTTCGAGCTGGACGTGGAGTTCCATGGCAAGTTTGGCATCGGACGTCTGCATCAGCCGGGCGGCGATCTCCTTTTTCTGTTCGTCGAGCCTTGAGATGGTTTTTTCGAGGTTGCGGAGAGTTTTCCGCTGCTGGTGCACATCGCGTCCGGGAGCTGCTTTGTCGGCTTTGGCGATGGTGCCGCGGCCGGCCGGCGGGGCTGCCATGCGGTTGGACGCGCGTTCCCGCTCACCATCCTCGATTTCCTTGTTGACGTAGTAAATGTAGTCGTCGTAGGAGCCGGAGTAGTTGCGGACGCGTCCGTCGCGGACTTCCACAATGGTGGTGGCAATGCGGCGGACGAAATGGCGATCGTGGCTGGTGAACAGCACTGTGCCTTTGTAGCTGAGCAGTGCATCGGCGAGTGATTCGACGGTTTCCACATCGAGATGGTTACCGGGTTCGTCGAGCACGAGGATGTTGTAGGTTCCCAGGAGCAGTCCGGCCATGCACAGCCGCGCTCGTTCTCCCCCGGAAAGCACTCGAATGGGCTTCTTTGTATGACCGTCCCGAAAGAGCAGCGAACCGGCAACGGCCAGACATTCCTGGGTGGTGGTGCCGGGGCGAGCTTTGTATTCGAGGTATTCGAGGACTGTTTTGTCGTCAGGGAGCGTGGTGTAGACGTGCTGGGCGTAGACACCGACTTCGCAGCCGTAGCCCCACTTGACCTTGCCGTCCACGGGCTTGATGGAATCCACGAGCGTTCGCAGGAGCGTTGTTTTTCCCTGACCGTTGTCACCCACGATGGCCGCCCGCTGCTGGTGATCGATCTCCAGATCAATGCCGGTGGCGACCGCTCGTCCGTCGTAGCCGATGGCCAGGTCAAGACAGCGAACACAGGGGCCCTGGCGCGGTTCAACCTGCGGCGGCCGGATGTGGGCCGTTGGCAGGTCCGCCTCGATTTCTTCCAGCGACAGGCGATCGAGCTGTTTCTGTTTGGAGCGTGCCTGGCTGGCGCCTGTGGGCTTGGCCCGATTCTTGTCGATGAACCGCTGCAGCTGTTTTTGTTTGGCTAGCACTGCGGCGTTGGTTCGCTCGGCACGGATTTTTTCCGTCTCGAGATGTTCCAGATAGGCATTGATTCTGCCACTGAACATGGTCAGCCGGCCGCGGTTCAGTTCCAGAGTGTGTGTGCAGGTGCTTGTCAGGAATTCGCGGTCGTGCGAAACCACGAGACACGCCGCCGGAAAATGCCGCAGGAAATGTTCCAGCAGAATCTGGGTTCGCAGGTCGAGAAAGTTGGTGGGTTCGTCGAGCATCAGCAGGTTCGGATCGTGCAGCAGCAGCGATGCCAGCTTGACACGCGTCTGCCAGCCGCCCGACAGCCGCTTCACCGGACCGTTAAGGTAATCGCCCTTGAGTTCAAATTCGGCAGCCACTTCGCCGCACTTCCAGTCCGGCTGCCCGCTGTCACGGATCAGAAAATCCATCGCCGATTCGTCCGGCAGAAACGGATCGTGCTGACGCAGGTAACCCACCCGCAGATGCGGCGACCGCGAAACTGTGCCGCTGTCGAGCTCATCGTCACCCAGGAGCACTCGCAGCAGGGTGGACTTGCCGGCGCCGTTGCGGCCCACAAAACCCACCTTGACGTTTTCGTAAAGCGTCACGCTGGTGCTGTCGAGAAGCATCTGGTCGCCGTAACTTTTCACGGCGTCGGTCAACTGAATCAGAACGGACATGGTACGGCAGGTCTGCTGGCAGGGGGATTTGAATCAGGCTCAGAAAGGTACAGGATACACGGAACCACGCCCCGGGGGCAAAGTCGGCCCGCGAGTTTCAGAGGTCGAGAAGCCCGGATCAGCCCGAAAACAGCGAAAGACGCTTGCAACCGGAGCCGGACGAACCACGCGGCCAGGCAGAAAATGCGTGCTTTTGCCCATCCGAATGGAAGACTGCCTGACCGGAAAAAACAATTGACGCGACGTCCGGGGCAGAGAATTCCGCGCCCCCGAGACTAGCGCTGAACCGCCACATGAACCGCCGCCGGGCGGCCAACACATGAGCCGCCGGGCGGAAGCCCGCGGGGAAAGAGCCCTGGCAACGCACTGCTGACGCCACGGGCCGGGGCGGCGCACCAGGGTGCGAAATCGCCCCCGGGGGCTTCCGCCCGTCCGCTCAGCTGTGGGCAGGGCGCACGGTGTGGTGCGGCGGCTGACGGCGCCGCATCGGATGTGTCGCCCTCCGGGCTGCAGGTGATTTGCTTCGGGGCTCCGGTGGCTTACGCCGCCGGCATTTTATGTGGCGCCCTCCGGGCTGAAACACAGTGCGGGGCGGAATCGTGCTGAGCCGCCTGGCGGCAGCCTGCGGGTAAAGAGGCCTGCGACGCGCTGCTGACTGCGTGCGCACCAGGGTGCCGAAACGCAACCGGGGGCTTCCGCGCGCTGCGCGAGAGAGTAGAGGGTAGAAAGTGGAGAGTAGAGGGAAGTGAGAAAACGCAATGAGCCGCTTGGCGGTAGCCTGCGGGTAAAGGGGCCTGCGACGCGCTGCTGACGCCGTGGGCACCAGGGTGCCGAATCGCAACCGGGGGCTTCCGCCCGTCCGCTCAGACGCGGGGAGGGGTGGGCAC
>JBEAUF010000302.1:0-5996 GCA_041161565.1 Planctomycetota bacterium
TGCGCGCGGCAAATGCGCGCGGCAAACGCGCGTGCCAAACGCAGTGAGCCGCAGGGCGGAAGCCCGCGGGTGAAGTACCCTGCCAACACGACGCCGACGCCGCGGGCAGGGGTGCGCACCAGGGTGCGAAATCGCAACCGGGGGCTGCCGCCCGCCCGCTCAGGGTACGGGCAGGGGTGCGCACCAGGGTGCGAAATCGCAACCGGGGGCTTCCGCCCGTCCGCTCAGGGTACGGGCAGGGGTGCGCACCAAGGTGCGAAATCGCAACCGGGGGCTTCCGCCCGTCCGCTCAGAAGCGCTCGTTTCAATCTCCTTTCAATCTCCTGGAATGCGCGGCGTTTCCGCCTATAACCAACCACTACCAACGCTTTCCCCGCATCTGGCAGGTGACATGGCTGTTCAGCTGGTTTGGTTCAAAAAGGATCTGCGGACCGTCGACCACCGCCCGCTGGCGGCGGCGGCGGAGGTGGGGGCGGTGCTTTGCGTGTATGTGCTGGAGCCGGAACAGCTGCAGGCTGAGGATGCTGATGACCGGCACTGGAGGTTTCTGCGGCAGAGTCTGGCGCAACTGGATGGCCGGCTCCGCCAGCTTGGCAGTCGCCTCGTGCTGCTGCTGGGACAACTGCCGTTTGTCTTCTCCTGGCTGCACTCAGCCTGTGGCATCGCGCGCATCTGGTGCCATGAGGAGACCGGGAATTTCACCAGCTACCAGCGGGATCGGCGGGTGCGGGCGTGGTGTCGGGCGGTCGGGGTGCCGATCAGGGAAATTCCTCAGACCGGGGTCGTGCGGCGGCTGGTGTCGCGGGATGGCTGGTCGGGTATCTGGCGGGAACGCATGCGGGAACCGATTACCGCGGAGCCCCGCAGGTTGGTTTGTGGGGCCGCCGCCGTCTGCGGCTCTTCCGATTCGTCACTTCCACCCGAACTCCAGCCGGGGCCCGCGTGGGACCTGACTGCCGGTCAGACCCAGGAGGCGGACTCCGCCTTTCAGCAGGGCGGCTGGGAAGCCGCCGAACGGTGTCTCGATTAATTCCTCGAAGTGCGGGGTGCCGATTATCGGCGGGCGATGAGCAGTCCGGTGACGGGGGAGACCGGGTGCAGCCGACTCAGTCCGTTCCTCGCATTCGGCAATCTCTCAATTCGCCAGGTCGTACAACGCTCGCGCGACAAACTGCGGCAGGTCCGCGAGGATCTGCAGGGGGGCCGGGAAGTGGACCGGGCGTGGGCGCAGAGTCTGGCCAGTTTCGAATCCCGGCTAAGCTGGCATTGTCACTTTATGCAGAAACTGGAAGACGAACCGGAACTCGAATTTCGCAACGTCAACCGCGCCTTCGACGGGCTGCGGGAAAACGAATTCCGCGAAGACTGGTTCGCAGCATGGCAGGCAGGCTGCACCGGGTATCCAATGGTCGACGCCTGCATGCGCGCGCTCCATGCCACCGGCTGGATCAATTTCCGCATGCGGGCCATGCTGATGTCGTTTGCCGCCTATCATCTCTGGCTGCACTGGCGCCGGCCCGCTCTGCACCTGGCGAAACTGTTCACAGATTACGAACCCGGCATTCACTACAGCCAGTGCCAGATGCAGTCCGGAGTCACGGGGATCAACACCATCCGCATCTATTCACCGGCCAAACAGGCGCGGGATCAGGATCCGACCGGTGAATTCATCAGACGCTGGATTCCGGAGCTTGACAGTGTGCCCGATGAATTTCTGGCCGAACCGCAGCGGATGACCGTCTTCCAGCAGTCGCTGTTTGGCTGTCGGATCGGACGCGATTATCCGGCGCCGCTTGTGGTACACGAAACCGCATATCGGCTGGCCCGTGACCGCATCCATGCCGCCCGCAGCACAGGGGCCGCGCGGCAACAGGCGGCTGAAGTGTATGAAAAGCACGGAAGTCGCCGGCGACCACTGGCCGACGGGAACCGGTAAGACACGGGAACACTGAAATACTGGAACACTGAAATACTGAACCACTGAAACACTAAAACACAATGCACAAATCAGCTCTGCCGGAAAAGATCTGCGTGGTCTGCGGCCGTCCATTCGCATGGCGGAAACGCTGGGAACGCAACTGGAACGAAGTGCGGTTCTGCAGCGAACGCTGCCGTCGCAACCGCGGCCGCAGCGGCGAACGGTCCGCGCACCCCGCCGCAACCAGCACCCCACAGCCCGCGTCCGACCACCGAACATCACGCGTTTCCTGAACAACCAGGGATCCCCGCCCCATGCCAGCTCCCACAGGTGTTTTGCACCCGCTGCTCCTGCGGCTTCTTCCACCGCAGCTCAGCGAACGCTGCCGCGTTGTTCGTGACGGGCAGCCCGCGAATTCCGGCGGAGTGCTCTACTGGATGTGCACGGCCGTGCGGGCCCACGAAAACCCGGCGCTCGATGCCGCCATCCTTCTGGCCCATGAACTCCAGCGACCGCTGCTGGTGTATCACGCGCTCTCCGAACAGTATCAGTTTGCCTCCGACCGCCACCACATGTTTATCCTGCAGGGAGCCCAGGATGTGCAGCTGCAGCTGCGGCGACGACAGATCCCGTACGCGTTCCATCTCGAACGTCCCGGACACCGCGAAGACTGGCTCAGGCAGCTGGCCGATGCCGCAGCGGTGGTCGTTACCGAAGACATGCCGACCGACCCCGCCGCCGCCTTCCTGCGGGGGCTCGCCAGCCGCACCTCCACGCCCATCGTCGCGGTTGACACAGCCTGCGTTTGCCCCATGCCGGTCGCCGGACGGGCGTGGGATCGAGCGTTTCAGTTTCGCGAAGCGGTGTCGAAACATCACCGGGAACGCCTGAAACAGCCGTGGCAGGAAGTTGACGAGCGACCGTCAGCGTGGGAACCCGCATTTGCCGGCTTCAAACCGCTGGACCTCGAACACGCCGCACTCCCGGACCTCATCGGTGAATGCCACATCGATCACTCCGTCGGCCCCGTGGTCGATACTCCCGGCGGCACCACGGCAGGACTCACGCGGTGGCAGGCGTTTCGGGACCAGGCACTGCGGCAGTATGCGGCACGCCGCAATAACCCGCTGGTCAATGGCGTCAGCCGCATGTCAGCCTACCTGCACTACGGCATGGTCTCTCCGCTGCAGGTGGCTCGCGACTGCGCCGGGCTGCGGCATGACGGGGCCGAGAAATTTCTGGATGAGCTGCTCATCTGGCGGGAACTCGCGTGGTGCTTCTACAGGTTTCGCAGTGAACACGATTCGTGGGACGCCCTCCCCGGATGGGCCCGCCAAACACTCCTTGCGCACGCCCGCGACCGGCGGCCGGCGATTTATTCGTGGGAACGACTGGCGGCCGGTGAAACGGACGATCCGCTGTGGAACGCCGCCCAGAAATCGCTGCGGATTCACGGGGAACTGCACAACAACGTCCGCATGACTTGGGGTAAGGCCCTGCTGCAGTGGACCCAGGACCCGCGCGATGCCCTCAAACTCATCATTGACCTCAACAACCGCTATGCCCTCGACGGCCGCGATCCGTCGTCCTTCGGCGGGATCCTCTGGTGTCTGGGTCAGTTTGATCGCCCGTTTACACCCGAACAGCCGGTGCTGGGAACCGTCCGTCCCCGGCCGCTCGAAGAACACGCGCGCAGGCTGGATGTGGCCGCATGGAGCCGCCGCACCTCGGTGACACGCGCCAATCCTGTGCCTCGCGTTGCCATCATCGGCGCCGGCCTGTCCGGTGCCGCGGCCGCCCGCACACTGGCCGATCATGCCCTCCCGGTCACCGTGTTCGACAAGAGTCGCGGCGCGGGAGGCCGCATGGCCAGTCGCAGGCTTGAGGACTATCGGTTTGATCACGGAGCCGTCTGCTTCCACGCGCGGCATCCCGCGTTCCGACACATCGTTCGCAGCTGGCTGGACGAAGGCATTGCCGCCGTCTGGCCCGGTGCCGGCATGCGCGTCACAGCGGAAGGCACATGGTCCGAACAGCCGCCCGGTGGCGGCCGACGCTTCACAGGAATGCCGGGGATGACGGCCATCGCCAGACATCTGCTGCAGGACATCGCTCTGCACACACAGCAGCAGATCACGCGGCTGGAACGAACCGCAACCGGCTGGATGCTGCACACCGACGCGAGCGCCGCAGTCGGGCCCTTCGACTATCTGATCCTCGCCCTGCCCGCCCCGCAGGCCGCCGAACTGCTGCAGCAACGGCATCCGGCAGCCGCTGAACAGCTGCGGCAGCTGCCGTGGGCCGTGATCCGCACCGTGATGGCCGGTTTCCAGGAACCGCTGCCGGGGCTGCACTGGAGTCTTGCGGAGGCCGAGGGACCGATCCTGGGGCGGATTGTGCGGAACCAGACGAGACCACACAGCGGTGGAGCGACCGGAGAATCGCTGGTGCTGCATTCCACACCGGAATGGGGACGCACGCACGCGGAGCTGGATGCGGAATCCACCGTCACTGCACTGCTGGCGGAATTTGGACGGCTGGCCCGACTCGATCTGCCGCGACCGGAAGTCACCAGCGCACACCGCTGGAAGTATGCTCAGCCACAGGCCCTGCTGACGACCACCGGGGCACAGCACGGCGGGGCGGTTGCGGTGGCGGAATTGCACCGCGAGTCCATCGGTTTGTGCGGGGACTGGGTGGCTGCGGAACGAGCCGGGTGCTGTGGGGTGGAAACGGCGTGGCTGAGCGGTCTTAATGCCGCAGGCCGCGTGTTACGCGGCCTGCGGAGGGAAGTTCGCGTTCAGCAGGGGCTGTTCGCCGCGGCTGACGGGGAATGAGCCCGAGTGCGGGTCAGACGAGTTCTTCGATGGGGCGACCGTTCTCGATCATATAGGTCGGACGGCCGGACTGGTTGGTGAACTGCACGCGGCGATCGAAATCGAGCACGTGGAACACGGTGGCCATCAGGTCCTGGGGAGTGATGGGAGTGGTCTTGGGGACATCGACCTTTTCGGCCGATTCACCGATGACCTGTCCCATCTTAAGTCCGCCGCCGGCGAGGGCGAGGGTGCTGAGCGGTGCCCAGTGATCGCGGCCACCGGAGCCGTTGATTTTCGGAGTGCGGCCGAATTCGCCGCTGATGACCAGCAGGACGTTGTCGAGCATTCCGCGCTGGTCGAGGTCTTCGATGAGGGCGGCGACGGCGCGGTCAACTTCGGGGCCACGTTGATCCATGGCCTGCTTGATGCCGCTGTGCATGTCCCAGCCACCGTAGTTGATGGTGACGAATCCGCAACCGGCTTCGCAGAGGCGACGGGCCATGAGCATTTGTTCGCCGAGCCCTTTACCGTAGCGGTCCACTACGCGGGGGTCTTCAAATTTGAGGTCGAAGGCCTGTTGGGAACGGCTGAGGATCAGGTTGAAGGCCTGCTGTTCGAAGGAGTCGAGTCCTTCCATCAGGCCTTTGCGATCGATGTCGCGGCGGAGTGTGTCGATGCCGTCGAGCATTGTGCGGCGGTTGGCAAGCCGCTGCTGGTCGACGGCAAGCGCCATATTGCGGCGGGCTTCACCGGCCGGATCAAACGGACCGTAGGCAGTGCCCAGAAACGCCGGGCCGTCGGCGTAGATACCGCCCATGCGGACGTAGGTGGGAATGCCGGTTTCCGGGTGGTTGGTGCCACGAATGCGGGACACGATGGAACCGATGAACGGACGGTCCGGGTTGCCGCCGTTATCGGCCAGTCGATTGTCGTAGCCGGTCATGACGTAGTGGGTGCCGCCCGAGTGACCGCTGTTGGTGTGGGCGAAGGAACGCACGACGGAGATGCGGTCGGCAACGGCCGCCATCTTTTCAAAGTTACCGCCGTAGGTGACGCCCGGGAGCACGGTTTGGACTTCGCCGGTGACGCTGCGGTATTCGGCCGGAGCCGTCATTTTGGGGTCGAAGGTTTCGACGTGAGTCGGGCCGCCGCTGAGCCAGAGCCAGATCACGGATTTGTCACTGCCGCTTTTGCCACGGGCAGCGGCCTGAGCTTTTTGCTGGAGCAGTCCGGCCAGAGTCAGACTGCCCATACCCAAC
>JBEAUF010000317.1:0-13342 GCA_041161565.1 Planctomycetota bacterium
GGGGAGAGCGGCAGCGGTCAGGGGCATGCGTGCCAGTCGCAGATGGAAGAAGTGACGGGCGCCTCCGGAATATCGCACATCTCGAACTTCCAGTTTGTATTCTCCGGCGGAGGGGGCTTCGAAGCGGAACTGGCAATCGCCTTCGAGGCCCGGAAAATCGTCGCTCCAGAGGAGTTCTCGGCCGTCGGGGCCGACGATTTTGAGGACGGGGTCGAGATCGGAGCCGATACGGCGGGCGAAGACTTCGGCAGTCAGCAGTTGTCCGGCGGCGAGGTTGAGTCGGAAGGTGCGGGAGGCAACTGCGGCGATGGTGCCGTTGATGCAGCAGGGCAGGCTGAGCGGTTGTCCGGCGGTGCGGTTATCTGCTTCGGCGGTGAGGGCGGTGCACGGGAGGTTATCAATGACGGTCCATGCGGCTTCGGAAACACCGTGGCTGGTGACGAGTCGCACGGGGTAGATACCGGGTACGGCTGTTTCCGCGATGGCGCCTTCGAGCGGCACTGGCTGGTCTTTGGTCAGATCGGTGCCGGCTTTGGGCCGCAGCGTTCCGACAGGAGTCCAGAGGGCCACCGAGCCCTGGAGTTGCTTGCCGACGGCCGTGATGGAAGCGGGTTGACCGGGACGCAGCGCCAGGCCATCGAGCCGATCCACGATGGGATCCTGGGCGGCAGCGGGATGCAGGAGGACACCCAGCAGAACGCAGAGGGAGATGGGCAGTACGGCGGAGCCGGTTTGACGAACGACAGTGGGCGGGGGGCAGGAAACAGCCATGCGGGAGGGTTTTCCGAAGAATAGATGGCTGGGTGGGCGCGTAGGTAGGGAGTCAGAGTCTAAACCGGGTCTGTGGCCGCGTCAAAGTGAAACAACCAAATGTTTGGCCGCAAAAAAAACCTGGCCGGAAGTTTGGGAAAGACCCTTGACAACGGCAGATCCGGACTGTTCTATCCCGGATCGATGATTTCCGCCCGCTGCCTTCGTCGGAGCATTCGTGTCATGGTTCCCTGCGTGTTGCCCGATCCCGCCCGCCTGCCCCGCCTTTGTGTCCGCCCGCTGCTTTTGGCTGTCCTGTTTTTGACGGGCCAGGGGTCCGTGGTTTCTGCTGCCGCCCCTGCCATACCACCCGAAACCAAAAAAGAGCTCAGCGAGCTGGCCAAAGAACTCAAGGAAGTTCCCGGCCTGATCAAAAAGAAGGAGCTGGAGCAGGCGAAGGAGATCATCTCCCGGGTGGATGCGCGGGTGAAGGAGCTGGCAATTCCCGAAGACGAGAAGGATCGCAGCTGGACCAGTTTTCGCACGACGCTCGAAAAGGCCCGATATGTGCTTCCGGTCAGCTTTGAATCTGAAGTTGCACCGCTGATCAGGACCAACTGTCTGCGATGCCACAACGAAGGTCAGGCGTCCGGGAATCTGCGACTGGACACGTACGCCGCGATTGGGCGGGGTGGCCGCAGTGGTCAGGTGGTGATTCCGCGAGTTCCCGGTCGCAGCCTGCTGGCACTGAAGCTGATCCATACCGACGAGATGCAGCGGATGCCTCGCGAGGCCGCAAAGCTCAAGGACGCTGAGATCCTGACATTTGTTCGCTGGATTGAGCAGGGGGCAGCATTCGACGGCGAAAGCATGGATGCCCCCATTGGCGATTCGCTGATCGTGAAGAAGCCTCCGGTCAAGGTGGTGATGGCCACGGGATCAGAAACGGTATCCTTCAAGCGTGACGTGGCTCCCTGGATGGTGAATATCTGTGTCGGCTGTCATTCCGGCAACAACCCACGCGGCGGATACAAATTCACGACCTTTGAAGAACTGCTGCAGGGTGGGCCTACCGGGAACACGATTGTCCCGGGCAAGCCTGATGAAAGCTACATCGTCGATCTGGTGCTCCGCCAGGAACCGCTCAAAATGCCGGCCGGTCAGGCGCAGCTCAAGCTCTCCCAGGCCAAGGCACTTGAGACGTGGATTCGTGAGGGCGCCAAATTCGACGGTCCCGATCCCAAAGCTCCGCTGCGCAGCATCGTTCCGACCGATGAAGAAGTCGAAGCGGCAAAGCTGGCAGCGATGTCCGACGCGGACTTCGAAGCCCGCCGGATTGAACAGGCAGAGTCGATCTGGAAACGCGTTTCTCCAAGGTCAACCGGGGTGACAGTGACGACCGCCAATTTCCATTTGCATGGTTCGGTTGATGAAGCCCGTCTGAAGGAGCTTGGGGAATCCGCCGAAGCGCATCTGACGCAGCTCCGGGGTAAGTTTCCAATCCCCGGCAATGCCACCCCGTTCCGCGGGCGTCTGATTCTGTTCGTTGCAAAGGAGCGGTTTGACTATGAGGAATTCAATACGGTGCTGATGAACAACCGCCGCACACCGAAAGCGGTTTCGGGGCATTCCGTGATCAATGCCAACTTTGAAACGGCCTATGTGGCAATGCACGATGTCGGCGATACGGCGACTGACACCGCACTGTCTGCCCCGCAACTGCTCAATTCCCTCATCAGCCAGACCTACCTCACGCGTGATGGTGCTGCGCTCCCGGAATGGCTCAAACAGGGCTTTGGTCTGACTGAAGCGGGGCTCGGTTCGGACTCCGCCTACATCAAAGCCATCCCCGCGCGGGCTGCTAAAGCTCTGTCCACGGTGACGGACCCGGCACGCCTGTTCACCGATGGCACGTTCGCTCCTGATGAGGTCACAGATGTCGGCTATCTGCTGGTCCGGTTCCTGATGAGTCAGGGGGGGATGCAGCGGTTCCAGGCGTTTACGGGCCAGTTGAGGAAGGATCCGGATGTCGGGAAGGCCCTGCAGAGCACCTACTCCGCTTCAGCCGCTCAGTTGGGCCAGGCTTTTGCCACTGCAGGGGCCAGGTGACACTCCGGCTCGCTGTGCAGCTTCCACCTCCGACCACTCCGATCAGGGTCACAGCAGATGTCAAGTATTCCGTCCGGCGCGGTTGAGGCCGCCAGTGGCCCGCGGCGTCTGCGATCCTCCTCGTGGGGCTGGTGGGTCAGCATTCTGCTGCTGCTGGCCACCATGCTCAACTACATGGACCGGCAGACGCTCTCCAATCTTGCCCAGCGAATCAAGACATCGTTCAACCTCACCAATGAGCAGTACGGGGAACTTGAGTACGGTTTTGGAGTGGCGTTTGCTGCCGGTTCGATTTTTTTTGGGATGCTGGCCGACCGTTATTCGGTTCGCTGGCTGTATCCAGCAGTGCTCCTGCTGTGGTCGCTGGTGGGAGTGCTGACCGGATTCTGCGATGACTTTCGCTCGCTTCTGATCTGCCGCATTCTGCTGGGTTTCTTCGAAGCCGGCCATTGGCCCTGCGCTCTCCGCACGACGCGGATTATCCAGCAGGGCAGTGGCCGACTGATGAGCAACAGCGTGCTGCAGAGTGGTGGGGCAATCGGCGCGATTGTCACGCCGCTGCTGATTCAGGCGATGGTGGTTGGAAGTTCGGATCCGGGTATCTGGCGGCTGCCATTCTTTGTGATCGGCTCGTTCGGACTTGTGTGGCTGGTGTTCTGGATGGTGTCGATTGGTCCCGGAGACCTGCCCGCTGCGGGTCTGGAGGCAGCCGCGGCTTCCGGCCGTCAGGATGCTCCGTCGGGCCCGCTTGACTGGCTTACCGAGGTTCTGTTCAACGTTCGCTTCTGGGCACTTGTGCCGATCGTGGTCTCACTGAACATCACCTGGCAGCTGATCCGTGCGTGGTTGCCGTTGTTCCTGCAGGATGGTCGCGGTGCTCCGGAACAGCAGGCCCTGTTTTTCAACTCGCTGTATTATTTCGCAGCCGATGTGGGATGTCTGGCGGCCGGCGCCGGAGCACTCTGGCTGGGCTGGCTGGGTTTCAACTCACATGCATCACGAGTGCTGATTTATCTGGTCTGTGCGGTGCTGACGGCCAGCACCACGATTGCCGCCAGGCTCCCGCTGGGCCTTCCGCTGTATGCGGTGCTGCTGATTGTGGCGGCCGGGTCGCTGGGTCTGTTCCCCTGCTACTACTCTCTCTCGCAGGACGCCAGCCTGAAGCATATGGGCAAAACGAGCGGTCTGCTGGGAGCGCTGGGGTGGCTCGTTTCGTCCTGGCTGCAGAAGGTTTTCGGGCGGATCGTGGATGAAACGAAGTCCTTTGATGATGGTCTGGCAGTGGTCGGGCTGGCTCCGCTTCTGGGAATCCTGCTGCTGCTGTTTCTCTGGCCACCCCGATTCTCCAGAACCGATGATCCTGCTGCTGTTGCGGTGTCCTGAACGCGAGTGTTGCGTGGGGTCCCCGGGGGAGAGGAGGATTGGAACATGGCGAAGGCGGCTGTGGTGGCGGTGGTTGACGATCTGCAGCAGCGGCGTCGGCGTGTTGGGCTGGTGACGCTCGTTTGCGGTGTGACCGCAGCGGCTGGTTTCATCTTTGCCACTCCTGACGCCGTCTGGCCGGCGGCTGCGATGCGGATTGGGATCGTTTTTGGGTCATTATGGCTGTGTTTTCCGGATGGCCGGCGGCGTGCGGCCTGGTCCGTGCTGACCCCGGGACGGTTGTTTCTGGTCGCGATTGCGGCGTGGTACGCCAGTCGCCTGAAGTACGCTCTGCCGGCCCTGGGGGTACTGCTGGTGCTGTTGCGGTTTCTGCGGCCTCCGGCGAATCGGGGAGGCCGTCGCGGGCGGTGATTTGTGATGACGCGGGGGGGCGTTTTCAACCGCAGAGGACACAGAGTGACAGAGAGAAACACACGGAATTGGGGAATCCTGTGAACAAGCCAGGCGGGGACAGTGCCGGGGGTATTCCTGCCTTCCCCCCATTTTTGATGTTTTCGTCGCCTCAACTCCGCACTTGCCTGCACTGGGTTCAGCCGGCAAGTCGTTGCAATCGGGTGGAAATAGTGATTTGAGCGTCGCGGGTTTGGGGTGGCAGGAGCCTGAGAAGGCCGGCGCGGGTCTCAGACCGACTGCTCTCGCCATTTCCCGTAGTTTTTTCCTGACCGTTAAGCTGCTGGCAGATGTTCGAAGAAGCGGGCGACTCCGGGGATAAACTCACGTCTTGCGGGCCGAACAGCCGCAAGGATTGCACATCCGCCAATTTGCCCCAACGCCACGGCTGTCGCCGTCGTATGTTCCCGGGTGTTGTGTGCGGGGCGGAATTAGTGTTTTCGCCCATGTGCTGCATGGGAACAGAGTTTTTTCAAGAGATCAACATTAATGGCCAGTGCACCAGAAGCTTCCGGCGATGGTTCTCTCAGTGAAGACCCTCAGAAATCGCCGGGGCCAATCCCGTCAGCCAGTGCACCTCAGGCAAAAAAGTCTGTGTTTTCGGATGATTACGATGATCCGGACCGCAGGGAGTATGACGACGAGCTGCCTGAGGATGAGCCGCTCACACCCGAGCTGGTGGAGGAGGAGGCGATTCGTGGCGACTTCATGCTGCGGTGGGCGGTGATCTGCCTGGCGGCTCTGATGGCCTTCACCTGCATCAGCGATACGAAGCCGCTGGTGCTGATTCGTTCGGGCGAGCTGATGCGGGCGTCTTCTTTTTTACCGCCGCGCACGGACCAGTTGTCGTTGACGATGGAGGGGCGGAATGTTTCCAACGTGGGCTGGTTGTTCGATCATTTGGTCTCAGCCAGCTGGTCACTGGGCGGAGCTCGCGGGCTGACAGCTCTGAAGGTACTGCTTGCTGTTCTCTCCGCCTGGCTGCTCACGCGGCTCTCCATTCCCGGATTGCCGACGTGGTTCAGTTCAATCTGCGTGGCGCTGGCAGTTGTGACCTGTTCTCAGGACTACGTTCCATCACATGAACTGATCACGATCGTCGGGATGACGCTGACGATGCATTTTCTGACATCGCACCGTCTGGGGACAGCGCGGGGGCTGGAATGGAAGCTGCCGCTGCTGGTGGCGATCTGGTGCAATTTTGATCCGTGGGCGTGGACCGGGGCGTTTGTGATTTGTGCATATGCACTGGGCACGGCTGTGCAGCGGCGGGGGTTAATCCGCCTGAATGCTGCTGCAGAGCGTTTGCCGGCACCGCTTTTGGCCACCGCCGGGCTGTCTGTGGCAGCCCTGTTTGTGAATCCGTTTCCGACAGCCTCGATCTTTTCGCCTTTGTCTCTGTACTCGCGCGAGTACCCGGCGATGCGGATGCAGAAGGAGCTGCGTCAGGACCAGGTTCAGGCGATGCTCGATAATCGCGTGGACTACTATTCCCTGTTGAACTTTGACGCGATCGGCTTTTTCGACCATACGCATGTCGCCGGCATCGTGCTGCTTCTGCTGGCGTTTGTGGCGCTTTGTTTGTCGATTGGTGCAGAGCATTCCGAGGCCGCGCGTGGTTCGACGCGGTCGGCATTTTTTCATGGTTTGCTGCGCTTGCTGTCTCTGCCTGTGGCGGTGATTGCGGGCCGTCCGGTGCGGGATGCCGGTTACGTGTTCGCGGTGCTGGGGATGCTGCTGCTGTGTTTGATGGCGATGCACGAGCTGCCTGGTGCGGCGGTGGTGGCGGCCACGGTGGCCGGCGTCACGGCACAGGACTGGTACCGCCGCAATTTCTCCATGCACTACACAGTGGATGCGGGTGAACTTTTGTTCTCCCGTGGTGGCCGTGCAGCGACTGTGCTGGCTCTGGCGGTTCTGGCGTTTGCGGTCGTGACATCAAGACTTCCCGGGGCAGCGCCGCTGGGCATTGGATTTGACCCGGAAACTCAGGTGACGGTTGACACGCTGTCGACTCAGATTCAGTCGCTGGATCCCGCGGCTCGCGTGCTGCACACGAGGCTGGAGCAGGGGGATCTGTTGATTTGGAATGGGCGGAAGAGCTTTGTGGACAGTCGCGTGTTGCCGTTCAGTTCGGCGGCCAATCCGATTTTCCAGTACCACCAGGATGTGCGGCAGTCGCTGCTGCGTCCGCCTGCCGAACCGCCCAACACCTCTGACCCGCGTGAGAAGGAGCGTTTTCAGGCGGAGCAGCAGAAATCTCTGGTAGCCGCTCGGAAGCTGCTGGATGACTACCGGATTTCGCACATTATGGTGCGGCTGGCTCCACCGGGCGTTCCTGACTACCAGTCGATCAACACGCTGGTTGCGGGAGGAGAGTTCCTGCCGATCAGCATTGGGCCTTCCGCGGGAGTGATGCAGAAGTTTCCGCCGCAGACGACTCCTGAACAGCTGGCAGAGAAGGTCCCGAATTTCGTGGATCTGGCATTTCGAAGTGCTACGCCCCGTCAGCAGAAGCTGCGAACACTGGTTCCTTCCATCAGCTTCTACGATCGCTGGATCTATCGCACGCGCCCGCACATGGGGGCTTCTCGGCGGCAGGCGATGCATTATCTGGAGCTGGCAGAGCGTGAGCCTCAGAATGTTCCCAAGGCTCTGAACTCCATCGCCCTGCTGACGCTCGGCATCCGCCAGCTGAATATCGCGCTGGACGAAGAGAACTCCCCGGAAGACGTCGGTGCATGGCTCTCACTGGGATATGCCTACCAGCAGCTGGGTGATATTGAGGTGTTGCTGGGAGGCCAGAACGCCAGTCCGCGCCTGCAGCAGCTGCGGTATATGCAGTCTGTTTGTGCGTATCGTCAGGCTGTCCGTCTGGATCCCCGCGACCTGCGTGGCTGGGAGGGGTTGCTGTCGCTGTACGAGCGAATGCAGCGTCGGGACCTGATTCTGGAAACGCTTGAGAAGTGGCTTGAGCTTGTGGAAACGCTGGAAGTTCCGGATGAGATTCAGGAGCAGTTTCAGGAGTTCCGTACGAAGCGGTTCGTGCAGAAGCGGGATCTTGAGGACCTGTTGCTGGAATCTGACGCGGAGTTGGATCGGCAGATTGATCAGCAGAAGCAGGCGAATGCCCAGGCAATTCTGGCTGAAAAACAGCAGTCCGAAAAGGACGGTGGCGAAGCGGCGGCACTGGAGGAAGTGAACGCTGAGGAGGCGCGGGAGGCGTTGCTTTCCGCTGCGCTTGCGAATTCCGCCGGCCGGCCTCGCCGGGCACTTAACGGGCTCGAGGAAAAGTCGGCCGTGCTGCGGGGCATTCCGCCCGCGGAGGTGCTTCGGGGCCAGCTGCTGCTGGAGATTGGCGAACTTGAAGAAGCTCACAAGCTGCTGCTGACGCTCAACCAGCAGGCCATGAAGGAGCCACAGCAGTTTATCGGAACATCGTGGCAGCTGCCGGTAGCCACTTCTCAGCTGTGCATGGGCGACTATCTGCTGGCTGCGGAAACGTGGAACAACGAACTGAATTCTCTTGACCGTGAGGCAGCCCGTCCGGGTGTCTGGAGTCAGGCTCTGTTTTCACTGCCGCTGGTCGGTGATGTGAACCTGCAGTTGAACGGTCCGCTGCCGGTGTGGCCGTTTGTGCATACTGCCGGCATGGGGCAGCAAATCTCGGCTCTCAACGAACTTCGGGCGGAGATTGCTTTCCTGCAGGCAATTGTGAGGCTGGAGGAGGGCGATGTGCCGCGGGCCAAAGCTCTGCTGTTCCGGGTGATCACGGAGTATGGAGAGACCCGCGTGCGTCAGCTGGCGGCTTTGTACCACGGCATGAGCGATACGGAATCCGGCAGCCAGCTGGAGGGTTACAGCTTTAATCCGTGGGAGGAGTTTGAGTATCCGGGCGAGCCGGTGCCGCCGGCGCCTCCGGAGAACCCGGCCGGGGCCGTTCCTGGTCAGCCAACCGTTCCGCCAACGCCTCCGGCAGCAGCTCCGGGCGGCTCACCCCAGCCCTGAACGCAGGTGATGGCGAGGCCTGCAAAGGATGGGGCTGTCAGGGATTCACGAGGGCAGAGTGTGCACTGGGGGCCTGTTTGTCTGCTGCCAGGCCTCCAGTGCTTCTTCAATGCTTTCAATGGCAGCTGTGCACAGCCGATCGACAAGTTCCGGGGGCATCCCTGGTGCGGGCATCAGGACAACGACGTCGCCGAGTGGTCGTAGGATGACTCCGCGGCGCCGGGCAGCGAGGGTAACCTGATGTCCCATGCGGATTGTGGCCGGAAAAGGTTCAAGTCCGTTGCGTTCGCGGACGAGTTCGATGCCGATCATCAGGCCTTTCTGGCGAATTTCGGCGACGTGCGGGTGAGACTGGAGCGGTGCCAGGCGGTGACGAACCAGTTCTGCGCATGCGGTGACATTTTGCAGCAGCCGGCGTTCTTCGAACAGTTGCAGAGATGCCAGACCTGCTGCGCAGGCGAGTGCATTCCCGGTGTAGGTATGTCCGTGGAAAAAAGTGCGGCCGGCCGAGGGATCGCCGAGGAACGCTTCGAAGACGCGTTCGGTCGTCAGAGTGGCTCCGAGTGGCAGGTAGCCGCCTGATATCCCTTTGGCCAGACACAGGAAGTCGGGGGCGACCTGTTCCTGTTCGCAGGCGAACAGTGTCCCTGTGCGGCCAAACCCGACGGCGACTTCGTCGGCGATCAGCAGCACATTCCATTGATTGCAGAGCTGTCGCAGGTGCTGGAGGTAGCCGGGCGGATGCACCAGGATTCCGGCGGCTCCCTGCACGATCGGCTCCAGCACGACGGCAGCCAGTCGCTGATGGTTTTGAGCGATGGCGTGGGCGACTTCCTGAAAGCAGTGGTTCTGCCATGCCTCGCGAGTCATTCCCTCGGGGATTCGCAGGGATCCTGGTGAGGGGACCGTGATGGTCTGGAAGAGCAGATGGCGGTAGCAGCGGTGGAACAGATCGATACCGCCGACGCTGACGGTTCCCAGCGTATCACCGTGGTAGGCATTGCCGACGCAGAGGAACAGATCCCGGTCTTCTGCTCCTTCCGGTTTCTGTCGGTGGTACTGGTAAGCCATTTTGAGCGCCACTTCGACGGTGGTGGCGCCGCTGTCGGAGTAGAAGACGCGGCTGAGACCTGCGGGGGCGCGGTCGGTGAGTGCTTTGGCCAGCCGGATTGAGCTTTCGCTGGCAAGTCCCAGCAGCGTGGAGTGTGCGACACGATCCAGTTGTGCGCGGATCGCCTGATCAATTTGCGGAACGCAGTGTCCGTGAACGTTGCACCAGAGTGACGAAATGCCGTCGAGGTAGTGCCGGCCGGAGGTGTCGATCAGTTCGAAACCTGAGGCACGGGTGATGATCGGCGCGTCTTCCCGGACCCAGGCTGACATGGGAGTGAAGGGGTGCCAGAGGCAACTGTGATCCCAGTCGCGCAGCGGCGCGTCAGGTGCCAGATAATCTGTCATCATGGGGTTGTCTCAGGGAGCAGAATGGGGGGCAGGCTGGAATTCCGTGGTTTCCAGGAGGTGATGCCGCCTGCTGCCTGTTGTGTGTGGAAGAGTTCATGCCATGGTCGAGTGGCTGAGAGGGGGGCGGTTTCGTTGACCATCATTGGTCGAGTTTGTTTCCACCATGCGTCCCAGGCGGCACGCATGGCAGCGGCTTCCTCTGGAAATTCGGAAATCACATTCCGTGTCTGTCCCGGATCAGCCTGCATATCGAACAGCTGGGAGTTGTTGACCAGGCGGAAACGCTGGTTGCGAACACTGAAGTTTTTCCATTGGAAATCATTCGGCTCTGCGCCGGTTTCCCAGCGCCCGACGTGGGTCATGAGATACCGGTCCTGCCAGGCCGTGTTGGGGTCATCCAGCAGTGGCAGGAGGCTGCGGCCTTCGGACTGAGCGGACGGCATGGCGGTGCCGGCAAGTGCAGCGAGTGTGGGAGCGATGTCAATGTCACCGGCGATCCGGTCGATATCGCGTCCGGCCGGCCAGCGTCCATCACCCCGTACAAAGAAGGGAACGCGCACACCTCCTTCTTCCGGGGAGCCTTTGAGTCCCTTCATGCCGGCGTTGTAGAACGGCATTTCGTGGCCGGCTGGGTCCCGTCCCAGTACGAGTCCTGGTCGACCGGAGCCGCCGCCTGTCATGCCGTTGTCGGACATGAAGATCACCACGGTCTTTTCCAGCAGTTTTCGGTCCCCCAGAAAACTCATGAGTCGCCCCAGATTGGCGTCGATATTTTCGATCATGCCGTAGAAGCCGGCCTGTTCCTGACTGAATCCGGCATCCAGAAATCGCTGTTTCCATTCGGGCGGAGCCAGGAAGGGGCCGTGCGGGGCGTTGGGAGCGATATAGGCGAAGAATGGGCGGTTGCCGGAAATTGAAGTGTCGATCCAGTCGAGCGCTGAGGTGAAGAACACATCCGTGCAGAACCCCTGAGTCTGTCGAAACACGGTGTTGTGTCGGACGATGGGATTGAAGTAGGAGTTCTGCGGGACATCAGCACAGCTGCAGTTGTAGGCCTGACCAATCCCGCCTGCACCGTGGATGAAGACTTCGTCAAAGCCTCGCTGATGGGGTTGATAGGGTTCTTCGTCACCCAGATGCCATTTGCCGAAGATGCCGGTGGTGTAGCCGGCGGCTTTGAGCACCTGCGGGAGGGTGGTGGCGTTGAGTGTGAGGCGTTCGCGTTCGAGGATGGTGTGGGTGATGCCGTTCCGCATGGAATGCCGGCCGGTCATCAGTGCGGACCGTGTGGGGCTGCAGGTTGGTGAAACCAAAAATCGCGTGAAGCGAGTGCTGGTGTCGTACAGAGCATCCAGATGCGGGGTGCGGATCCACGGATGCCCATGTCGGCCAATGACCGGATAGCCCTGATCGTCGGTAATTATGAGCACCACATTGGGGGGCTGGGGGGCAGGCTGTGGGGCTGCTGAGAGCAACGGGCAGCAGAGGAAAGGCAAGGCCAGGCAGAATGCTTTCAGCATGGAAATCAACCTTCACTGAATTTCTGGAACCCCAGCTGTGTGCCGGCTGATTCAGCGGGCCGTCCAGCCACCGTCGACAGTTACGAGGCTGCCCGTCATGTAGCTGGCCGCCGGGCTGCAAACGAGCAGCGCGGCTCCCTGAATCTCGGGCATCTGCCCCCAGCGATTCATCGCGGTGGCACCGATAATGTGCAGCTTCGCTTCCTCGGAATCGGCGATGGGGACGTTCATGGGTGTGAGGAACGGTCCGGGACAAATGGCGTTGCAGGTAACGCCGGTTTTGGCAAGTTCAAGGCCGAGTGCGCGAGTGAGCTGCACGACGGCTCCTTTGCTGGCTGTGTAGGGCGTGCGATTTGCCAGCCCAACTACTCCCAGGGCGCTGGCAATGTTGCAGATGCGACCGTAACCCGCCTGCACCATGTGTGGGACAACCGCGCGGCACATGAGCCATGTGCCGTCGACGTTGGTGCGCTGCACCTGACGAAACTGGTCCAGAGACAGATCGGCGATGGGACCGCGGATATTGATACCGGCGCAGTTCACCAGAATGTCAATGCGGTTGTGGCGGGACAGCACTTCCTGGGTACAGGCTGCGACACTGTCCTCGCAGGTCACGTCACAGGCCACTGAAAAGCTGGGATGGCCCCAGGTGGCTTCAATTTCGTCGGCGACTGCCTGCGCTTCCGCAGGAGTGCGACTGGCAAGTGCGGTGGTGGCTCCGGCGGAAGCAAGAGCGGCGGCAATGACTGGTCCGAGCCCGCGCGAGCCGCCGGTGATCAGAGCCACCTGGCCGGTCAGATCAAACAGCCGAACGCCGGGGAGGGAGTTGAGAGTGGTCATAGGGGGTGCGGGAGAGAGGTTGGAAGGATGAGAGCGGAAAGGAGAGGGTTGGGGCGAGAAAGGAGACGGGGACGGTTTGGTGGTTTGCGGTTGCGTGCAATTCCCGAAACGTCCGCGGTCTCTGTCAGGCACTGACAGCCGGACGTGGTCTGCTGGAGGTTGTGTCAGTCGTTTTTATATTTCGAGTGACAATTCTGGCAGGTGGTGGCGACCTTCGACATGGCGGCTTCGAAGCCGGTGTAGTCACCGCCTTCTCCGGCGACTTTGGCGGCCTGGGCGGCTTCCACGATGGCCTTTCCGTAGCCGGTGAATTCGGCATCATCTTCGTAGCCGTAGCCCTTCTGGATGACGACGTTGGCGAGTGTTCCGAGGATGGCGGCTTCGTGGGCCACGAGGTTCTTTTTGCTGCCGAGTGCATCTTCGGAGCTGACTTCGGTTTTGAGGATTTTTTCAGCTTCTTCCATGCGTTTCATGAGTGACCGCATGTCGGCGACATCGGCGAAGCTGTCGATTTCCGGGGGTTCTTCGAGGCCGCTGGGTTTGGAGCGGTTGAGGATATCGGCGACGGATTCGAAGAGTTCGAGGAGGCGTTTCTGATCTTTGGCTCCGCGCTGGAGCGGACTTTCGTTCATTTTCCTGGCGAGGTCACGGACGTAGGCGGCGTCGTCTTTCCAGGAGACGGATTCGGTGGAGTTGCGGGCAATTTCGGCGAGTGCGGCGAGTGTGGCGACCTTGGGTGGGATCATCATCATGGAGGAGTTATAGCTGCCGACAGAGCCCACGTTTTCCTGGAGGAAGTTGCGAATGTTTTTGACTTCTTC
>JBEAUF010000338.1:0-3368 GCA_041161565.1 Planctomycetota bacterium
CGGTGCGTTAGCAGCGCGTTGCCGGGGCACTTTACCCGCGGGCTGCCGCCCTGCGGCATTGGCTTTCTGGCAAGACGCAGTGTCGGGAGGGCGAAGCTCCTGCTGAGCCGCATCCCTGCCGCGAGCGTTTCTTCGATCCCTGCTGCGCCGCAAAAACGCTGGCAACCGCTCACAGCGCGGACCAGCGTTCAGCGGCTCGGCAGGAGCCTCGCCCGCCCAGGTCTTCACCCGTCGTTTCACAGAATTTCAGAGAATCCCAATGCCATTGGGCTGCCGCCCTGCGGCTCATGGGTGGCGAAAGCCCCGGTTGCGATTCGGCACCCTGGTGCCCACAGCGTCAGCAGCGCGTCGCAGACCCCTTTACCCGCAGGCTGCCGCCAGGCGGCTCATGGCGTTTTCTCACTTCTCACTTCTCAATTCTCACTTCTCACTTCCTTGCTCTCCTCTCTGCTTTCTACTCTCTCCTTTCTCGCGCAGCGTTTGCCCCCGGTTGCGATTCCGGCACCCTGGTGCCCACGCCTGCCCGGCGCGTTAGCAGCGCGTTGTCGGGGCACTTTACCCGCGGGCTGCCGCCCTGCGGCTCAAGCGTGGCGGAAGCCCCCGGTTGCGATTTGGCACCCTGGTGCCCACAGCGTCAGCAGCGCGTCGCAGCCCCCTTTACCCGCAGGCTGCCGCCACGCGGCTCATTTGGGTTATCCTAACCCGGATCGCGGCACAGTCTCCCAGGATTTTGTTGTCACGCCAGCTGCCCGCAGCAGTACTGGTCAGCAGTGCAGGTTGTTTCGAGACGGCTCGAAAAGGCTTGTACGGAATGCGGTGAACCTGCGATTTGCACGCAGGGCACTCTTCGGCAAATCGATGCGGACAGCGAAGGAGATGACGATGGAGTTTTTGCGGCGGAATTCGTGGCTTGCAACGGTTGCACTGCAGATGCTGGTGATTTGGGTATTGCTGCTGGAGTGCATGGGCAGAGGCGAGCACCCGTCAAGACGGGTTCTGGCAGAAACGGTCATCTTTGCAATTCCAATCTCTGGTCTCATGGGCTACTACATTGCCAGACTCCTGCGGAAAAACGCAGCGGTGATTGTGGGATTATTTATTAACACAGCGTGTCTCTTATCGATAATCCTGCTGGCCTCGGCTGACTTGTCACTTGCAGAGTCCATCACGCCACTGGAGTTTCCGTTGTTGCGGGAGGCAAGATCGGGAGCTTTCTCCGAAGTACTTGACAAAGGCGGGGATGGAAAGTGGAGGTGGGTGCAAGTCGAGAAATCGCCGCAGGACTGAGCTGGAAGCTGGAGCTGTGAAGATGCAGCTCCCTCGCCCGCACTCTCCGCACGGCAAGTGGCAGACTCCATGGGAAGCCCTTGCGGGTACGTGTATACTCGGGCTCATCGCAGGTGGCTGCGGTGAGCTCAGCCCGCGTGGTCCTGCAAATCACCCGGTCGCTGGCAACTCCGCTTAGATGCTGTTTAGCTGATACGGCTCGGCGTACGCCGTTTTTCCGGCTGGGCTGTTCGCCGCTCAGCCGAAAAACGCCAGCTCCGTCCCGTGCCCTCATCCTCCCACCCCCGCGTGCGCTCCTGATTTCCCTGATCCGCCGGGGATTGGCAGCAATCACGTTTGCCCGCGTCACCCAATTCAGCGATACTCCCGTCTCCCCACCCGTTTTCACAAGGAGACCCCGCTATGCTCCTGCCCGCAAATGGCTTGTTCACCGCTGAAACTCCGGATCCAAAGGCTGCCTGGGTCGCCCATCAGTGGGCCTGGGATCGCCCGTTGATTTCCTGCCGTTTTGATCCCACCGGTGAATACGTGTTCTGCGGCTCAGAGGATCGCAGCGTGGAACGTTTTCGGCTCGCGGACGGTGCCCGCACGGTACTCGCCGATGGCCATCGAACATGGGTCAACGCCTTTGCCTTCGCGCCTGACGGTTCGGTGGTGATCAGCGGTGGCTGCGACGGACAACTCACGTGGTGGAATGCTCGCGAAGAATCCCCCAAACCCTTGCGGTCGATTGCGGCGCATGGCACCCAGTGGGTCCGTGCATTGTCCATGAACGCCGACGGCACGCTGCTCGCCAGTGCCGGCAATGATCGCATGGTCAGGCTCTGGAATCCCGCCGACGGGTCTCTTGTGCGAGAAATCTCCGGGCACGAAAAACAAGTCTACTCGGTGCTCTTCCACCCCGATGGCAAATCACTTTTTTCCGGTGATCTGGGTGGTTCCATTCGCCAGTGGGATGCGGCCACGGGCGCAGAACTCCGCAAGTTCGACGGCGCCCCGCTCTATTCCTACAACGGTGGCCAGCAGGTGGATTTTGGCGGCGTGCGATCCCTCGCGGTCTCACCGGATGGCAAACGCCTTGCCGCCGGAGGACTGCATAAGGCCTCCAATCCGCTCGGGGCCGTTCATGAACCGCTGGTGATTCTCTTCAGCCTCGAATCCGGCGCCGCCGAACGTCAGCAGATCGCCGAAGGGATCACTCAGGGAGTCATCTGGCGGCTGGTCTGGCTGGCTGACGGGACGCTGGTGGGGACCAGTGGCGGAGGAAGCGGTGGCTGGCTGATCTTCTGGAAGCCTGACGCCGACAAGGACCTGCACCGCTTCCAGCTCCCCAACCTGACTCGCGATATGGACCTGCATCGTGACGGAGTCACCATTGCCACGGCCCACTACGACCGCCACGTGCGAATCACAAAACTCACCCCCAAACCCGCCTGAACTCCGGCACACCCGGTCGCGTCCCATTTTTTAACCTCCGCGATCTGGTATCTCGCTGGTGCACTGTGGTAAAATCCTCCCATGCTCCAGCCGCTTTCACCAAACGCCCTCTCTGCTCGTCGGCCCCTGCTGCGGCTGCTTGCCGCAGCCGGACTCCTGCTCACCTGCGCGGTTGCTCACGCCATCCAGCCCCCGGCCGATGCCGACGAATCCTGGTACACCGGCTATCAGGGCCTCAAAGTGCTCATGGAAGAACAGGGTCTGTCAGCTCCCGGTGACCTCGAACAGGTGCTCCGCAACCCTGCTCAGTCCACCGTACTGCTGCTCGGTTCTCTCCAGAATGTGACTCGCAGCGACTGGCTTCGGCTGCGGCGATTCATCGCCCAGGGCGGTGCTGCTCTGGCGGCCTTCGAAGAGCCCGAATTCGTGCGGATTCCCGGCGTCAGCACGTGGTTCCCCGGACCTGTCACGTCCACCGCCCCCGCTCTGCAGTACTCCGGTTTTGCCGATGTCCTGCAGCTCCCCGTCGAAGCTTCGCATCCTCTCGTGCAGTCTGTCCCGGCCATCGTCGTCAACCGCAGCGGCTGGTTCACCGAACCCGAAGACACTTCGCTGCAGTGGACCGCAGTCGTCCGCTGTCCACC
>JBEAUF010000376.1:0-3731 GCA_041161565.1 Planctomycetota bacterium
ACGCTGTAATCGGCATCGGCAGCTCTTTGCAGAACTCTTTACCCGCGGGTTGCCGCCACAAATGAGCCGCAGGGCGGCAGCCCGCGGGTAAAGTGTCCTGCCAACGCACTGCTCACGCCGCGGGCAGAGGCGGGCACCAGGATGCGAGGGCGTAACCGCGGGCTTCCGCCCAATGGCCTTGGGGTTCTACGAAATTCTGTGAAAAGACGGGTGAAGACCTGGGACGGCGAGGCTGGGATGACGAAACGATGTAAACAAGGGCAAATTGGAAGATTTCAGTTCCGCCTGCCATTTGAAATCCCACGGCCGGATCGAGTCACGAAAACGCAGTGTGGCGTGCGGCCGATGTCAATCGGCCGGTGCGGTCGTGGTCAGCTCCGGCTGCGGTGTTGGTCGCGCGGGCACGCACCGTTACCGGGGGATTGACATCCCCCGCACGCCCTGTAATTGGGGGGCGGAGTCCGAAAGACGACTTCCGGTGTTCTTAACACCGTTTCGTCATCCCACGGCGAGGCTCCTGCCGAGCCGCTGAACGCTGGTCCACGCTGTGAGCGATTGCCAGCGTTTTTGCGGCGCAGCAGGGATCGATGAAACGCTCACGGCAGGGATGCGGCTCAGCAGGAGCTTCGCCCTCCCGACAATGCGTCGTGCCAGAAAGCCAAGGCCATTGGGCGGCAGCCCGATGACATGGGGTTTTTGGTGCTTCGGATGTTTTGGAGGACTTGCTTTTGGTTCGCACACCTTGTTGCAGGGAGCTGCTGGTTCAGGGTGGAGTCTCAAAGCACGATATTATTTGCCCTGGTCCTGATCGCCGTTTTGTCATCTCTGGACAACGCTCGTCGTCGCACACGGTTGCTCAGGGGCTTTCAACGGTTCTCGCCGGACTCGAGCAATCCGTATTTTCTGCCGAGTTGCAGCAGCGTCTCGACGGCCGCAGGGTCGACGTCTCCGCTGAGCCGGAGCCGGGGTTGGGGCTCAAGTCCCATCAGCAGGGCTTCGGCAGCGCAGGCGAAGCAGGTACCGCGCGGGGTGTGGGGGGTGAGTCTGAAGTCGGGGTCTTCGGGCAGCTTCACCAGTCCAGCCTGAATCACCGTTGACAGCGGACGCTCAACACCGATCGCCCCGGAAACAGCCCGCGGCTGGGACACGTCGGCGATCAGCACTTTGCGTTCAGCACTCACATGCTGACTCTCAATCACAGTCTGATCGCCCGACACAGCCACCACGATCAGGTCACAGGATTGCAGATCGGCGTTGTTTGGCAGCAGCTGTACGTGCGGATTTCCTGTGCTGCACATGAGCTCTTCGCGAAATGCCGCCAGCCGCGGGAGTTTTCCTGCGCGTCCCAGCAGCAGGATCGGGCCGTCCCAGTTCCCCGGTGAAGCAAACCAGCGTGCGATGGCCGAACTGATGTTGCCGGTAACCGGTGAAACAGCGGAGCGACTGCTGTTTGCGGTGGAAGACATCAAACAGCAGGTAGGGTCCAAAGACACCGCCCAGATACAGGATGGGCACGACCCTGACTGCCACCAGAAAACTGACCAGCCGCTGCCATTGATGTTGCCCCCGCGGAGCGGCTGTCGGATCTGCTGCTGTACCCAGACACGCATGATGAATTGCGTGGCCCCGGCGGTAGCTGAGGAATGGAGTCAGCACGAAAAGACCGATCAGCCAGCCCGCGAGGATATTGAGCCGGCGAGATCTGAACAGGGCATCGTGGGCGCATTCATGCAGCAGCAGCTGAAACAGGAGCATGGAGGAGGCCATCAGCAGAACGGCCAGGGACCGCAGCGTCAACGAATCCGTCAGCAGCAGCGGCAGGCTGCCGACAGCCAGAGCCGGCGCGACCAGCAGCGCTGCAAGCTCCCATGGGAACCGCACCGGACCGACTGTCTGCACGTGTTCAAGGATGGAGCGGCATTCGTCCTTTGTGATCACCGGAAACACGGGAATGGCGGACATCTCCGGACCTTCCTTGCCAAAGCACACGCGGTGGTAGTCGGAATTATTCCCAAACCCATGGGCGAGTACAAGCTGTTCGCGACGCTGCGTTTGCTGCAGAAGCAAGGCGAATCCCGGAAAATCGCGAGCGATTTTTCCTGACAGGAGTGAAATCCTGCGAGGAGCAGGCGGGTTTTCGGCAGCCGTTTTCCTGCTAAACTGCCGCCAAACCGCATCCGCCTCCCGGCCCCGCTGCCGCTCTGCCCACAGCTTTCTTCAAGGCGCAACAACTCCATGCTGGTGCCCGGCGTTGTGTACTGCATCCTCGCATTTCTGCTCGGCGGGATCCCCTTTGGTTACGTGGTCGGCCGCCTCGTGCTCCGAGACGACATTCGGCGGCATGGCAGCGGCAATATCGGCGCTACCAATGTCTGGCGAGTGCTGGGCTGGAAATACGGTGTCAGCGTCCTGCTGCTGGACGCCCTGAAAGGACTCCTGCCCACCGCCCTCTCCGGGATCTGTGTGCGTGCGGCCGGATATGTTCCTGCAGACTGGCTGCTGGTGGCGGCCGGGCTCTCTGCGATTGCCGGCCACATGTTCCCGGTCTGGCTGCATTTCCACGGTGGCAAGGGAGTGGCTACGGCGCTCGGAGTGGTGCTGGTGATTTCGCCGAAGTCCAGCGGAGTTTCCCTGCTGGCCTTTCTGCTGGTGATGCTCGCGTCACGCATGGTGTCGCTCTCTTCCATCATCGCAGCTCTGGCCTACGCCGGTTCGCATCTGTGGCTGATGGGGACATCAGCATGGACGCCTCGGGGTCTGCCGGCCACTCTGTTCGCGCTGATTGTTCCCGCTCTGATCATCTGGCGTCATCGCAGCAACATCCGCAGAATCCTGAACGGTACGGAAAATCGTTTTGGACGTTCTGCAAAGCCGCCCGGCCCGCCTTCGGCAGGCAGCTGAAAAATTCTCCGCCGCGAAGTTTCCTTTCCCGCCTTTCCCTGCAATACTCAGCCACGCAGCCTGATTCCGACCGGCTGCCGACTCCCACGCTCTTTTCTGCCTTAACGGACCTCGCCATGCGTTTCCCCACCCTGCTCTGCTGTCTGTTCGCGGCATCCCTGTGTTCCGCTCAGCAGCCGTTCACGCAAAAAGTTGAACTTCAGCCGGCACAGCCCCGCGGTGCCGACGCCGCTCCTGCACCCGCCGCTGCCGCGCCCGCCATCTCCGACGCTGAACTGCTGGCCGGTCCACAACCCATCTGGATCTGGGGCCCGGACAATGACAGCAAATACGTGCTCCGCAAAACCTTTAAACTCCCGGCTGCCGCGGTGGCCGCCCGTTTGAAGGTTTCCTGCGACAACGTCTGCACGGTGTATCTCAACGGCCGACGTGTGGCCGGTGGAACCGAGTGGCAGGAGCCTTCTGAGGCCAGCGTCGCCGGTGTCCTTGTTTCCGGCGACCAGGAGAACGTGCTGGAGGCCGAAGTCGCCAATCAGGGTGGCATCGCCGGCTTTGTGCTGGCGCTCGCCTGGAAATCAGCCGACGGCAAACCGCAGCAGCTCGTTTCGGACCTGACATGGACACACGCCTCCGAGCGCGGAGCAGCCTCTGGCCAGCCCGTGCAGCGTCGCGGCGGCTACGGGGAGGGCCCGTGGAACACAGTGTTTGCCAACGCTGCCGGCACATCCCGTGTGCCAGCCGGCGTATTCGAACTGCTGCCCGGTTTCCAGGTGGAAAAGCTCTTCACGGTCCCCAAAGACGAACTGGGCTCGTGGGTCTGCATCACGTTC
>JBEAUF010000439.1:0-10331 GCA_041161565.1 Planctomycetota bacterium
GAAGTGGGAAGTGAGAAGTGAGAAGTGAGAAGTGAGAAGTGAGAAGTGGGAAGTGGGAAGTGGGAAGTGGGAAGTGGGAAGTGGGAAGTGGGAAGTGGGAAGTGGGAAGTGGGAAGTGGGAAGTGGGAAGTGAGAAGTGGGAAGTGGGAAGTGGGAAGTGGGAAGTGGGAAGTGGGAAGTGGGAAGTGGGAAGTGGGAAGTGGGAAGTGAGAAGTGAGAAGTGAGAAGTGGGAAGTGGGAAGTGGGAAGTGAGAAGTGGGAAGTGGGAAGTGAGGGGTGAGGAGAGACACAACGCCGCCCGCGGGTAAAGTGCCCTGGCAGCGCGCTGAGCCGCCTGGCGGCAGCCTGCGGGTAAAGATACCTGCGAATCGACGCTGACGCCGCGGGCAGGGGTGCGCACCAGGGTGCGAAATCGCAACCGGGGGCTTCCGCCCGCCCGCTCAGGAGTTCAGCAAGCGCGATGCCAAACGCACTGAGCCGCCTGGCGGCAGCCTGCGGGTAAAGTGCCCTGCGACGCGCTGCTGACGCCGCGGGCAGGGGTGCGGACCAGGGTGCGAAACGCAACCGGGGGCTTCCGCCCACCCGCTCACAATCCTGGCAAGCGCAACAAAGTAGGCTGGGGGCTTTCGCAGTTGTCGGGCGTCTTTTCCACCTCTGGCTGTGAAAATCCGTTGTCCACAGTATGCTTCGGCCAGTGGGCTGCAGGTCGGTCCGGGAATCAGGGGCCTGTCGGACGGTTGAATCATCTGGGATCGATCCTTATGTCTCCACATTTTTCGTGCGGAATGAGACTGGCATTCTGGCTGCTGGTGTTCAGTAACACCACATTGGCGCTGGCTCAGCAGGTTCCCGACGATTTTGCGCATGCCGTGCTGCCGGTGCTGAAAAAGCACTGCATTCCCTGCCACGGCGGCCGTGAAGCGCGTGGCAGTTTCTCCATGAATACCCGCGAACTGCTCGTGGATTCCGGTTATGTGATTCCCGGCAAGCCTGATGATTCGCGAATCATGGAACGCATTCTGAGTGCCGACCCGGCCGAGCAGATGCCGCCGGCGGATCAGCCGCGGCTGAGTGCTGAGGAGGTGGCGGTTCTGCGTGACTGGATCGAGGACGGTGTGCAGTGGGAACCGGGGTTTTCCTTCGCACCGCAGACATGGGAGCCTCCCTTGCTTCCTCGGCGTCCCGAGCTTCCGACGGCTGCGGAGGGTCGTGAGAACCCGATCGACCGAATCCTCGACGCCCAGCGGCAACAGGCCGGGCTGCCGCTGCTGCCGGTGGTTGCTGACGAAGTTTTTCTGCGGCGAGTCTATCTGGATCTGACGGGGCTTCTGCCGACGCCGGAGCAGCGGGCCGCCTTCCTCGCTGATCCGGCCGTGGATCGCCGTGAACGGCTGGTGCAGCAGCTGATCTCAGACCCGCTGATCTGGGCGGATCACTGGCTCACCTTCTTCAATGATCTGCTCCGCAACGACTACAGTGGAACCGGGTTCATTACCGGTGGCCGTCAGCAGATCAGTGGCTGGCTGTACGAGTCGTTGCTGACGAACAAACCGTTCGATCAGTTTGCCCGAGAGCTGATTGCTCCGCCCACACCGGCCAGTCGTGGCTATATCGACGGCATTCGCTGGCGTGGTGAAGTGAGTGCGGGTCAGACGGTGGAAATCCAGTTTGCTCAAAGCGTCGCCCAGTCATTCCTCGGAATCAACCTCAAGTGTGCGTCCTGTCACGACAGTTTCATTGACCGCTGGAAGCTGGACGAAGCCTGGGGAATGGCGGCGATTTATTCCGAACGTCCGTTGCAGATTCATCGCTGCGACAAACCGCTGGACCGCCAGGCGCAGGCAGCATGGCTGTTTCCGGAGCTGGGAACCGTGGACGCAGCGGCTCCCCGTGACCAGCGTCTGCAGCAGCTGGCGGCGCTGCTGACTCACCCGGAGAACGGCCGGTTCACCCGCACTATCGTCAACCGCATCTGGTATCGACTCACCGGACGCGGCATTGTGCATCCGCTGGATGCGATGCAGTCACCGCCGTGGAATGCCGATCTGCTGGACTATCTGGCAGTGCGGTTTGCCGAAGACGGCTACGACTTGAAGAAGCTGGCAGTGCTGATTGCGTCATCGGCAGCCTATCAGGCAGAAACGGTGGTCCGCCGTGCGCCCGGGGAGACTCCCGAGATCTGGCAGGGGCCATTTGCCCGGAGGTTGACGGCGGAGCAGTTTATTGATGGGGTTTGGCAGGTGACGGAGTCCGCGCCGACGGCCTTCGACGCGCCGGTGGTTCGGGTTCGCGAGCAGCCGGTGGTTGATTCGCCCGAAACCGGTGCAAAGGCAGGATCGGTCCCGCAGTGGATCTGGGGGCCCGGTGCGGCCAACGGCGTGGCACCGGCGGCAGGCGAGGCGATTTCCCTGCGGAAGGTTTTCGAAATTCCGGCGAAGATCACCGGAGCAGCCGCGCTGATCACCTGCGACAATAGTTTCGTGCTGTACGTCAACGGGCGGGAGGCGGAGCGAGGCGACAACTGGGCGGAGCCGCGTATTGTGAATCTCCGGCAACTGCTCAAATCCGGCGAAAACACACTGCTCGTAGCCGCCATGAATGGTGGCAGTGCCCCGAACCCCGCGGGTCTGTACGTCGATCTGCGGATCCGGCTGGAATCCGGCGAGATGCTGCAGGTGACCAGTGATGAAACGTGGACCACCAGCACGACTGTACCGACTGGTCGGGAGGGCCGAGCGAGTGCAGTTCGGGGTCCATGGGCACCGGTGGTGGCCGTACCGGCGCTGGATGTCTGGTCTCAGGCGGTGGGTGGCGGCATCAGTGACCGTCTGGAGCAGGCGGTTCGGGGTGAGGTGCTGATGGTTCGAGCATCGCTGATGAAGAATGACTTCCTGATGCGGTCGCTCGGGCGCCCGCATCGGGAACAGATCGTTTCCATGCGTCCCGAGGAATTAACAACACTGGAGGCGATTGATCTGGCCAACGGCGAAGTGCTGGCGGGCTACCTGCGACGGGGCGCCAGCGTGCTGCAGCAGCGGTGGCGGGCCGACCGCCAGGGTTTGATTGAGCATTTGTGTCGACTTGCCTGGTCACGTGATCCGAGTGACGAAGAGCGGGCCGTGATGTTGCAGGGCCTGAGTGCGGAGCCGTCGGCGGAAGAAATCGAAGACCTCATCTGGGCGGTGCTGATGACACCGGAATTCCTGCTGGTGCGCTGAAACCTGCTGCCGTTCCGAATCCACAAATCCGCGCGGATCGCGGGATTCCCTGCAATCGACAGTCTCCACGGAATCGCTAAATTGTATCGAACTGGCTGAGGACGCCGGAATTCCGGGTACTCTGAGTTTTCCTGGGTTGCGACCCCAGGCGACCTGACCTAAACGATGTCGACCGGCGGCAGGTTGCAGCAGGCGTGACAACGTGGTGGGGTAGGGAAACGGGGTTATTCCGGTGGAAGGACAGTCAACAGTCAGGTCTCATTTGCGTGGCCACTTGATGCCCGGAATGCTGTTTGCGGCCCATCTGCCGCTGCTGGCGCTGCCTTTGATGCGGGGCAACCCGCGGTCGGTTGATTTCTGGGTTCTGCCTTTTTGTCTGGCTGTGTTGCTGGTGTTGTTCCTGCTCCGACGTTCCGCCGGCGAATTTCGCTGGGACCGGACAGAAACTCTGCTGTTGCTCGCGGACGCTCTTTTCCTCGGCCTTGCCTTTGCCTTCCGCGATCCTGCGTGGGCCGGTCTGGCGGCGGCCTGTGCTGCTGGTGCCTTTGCTGCAGTGCATGTCGACCGCATCGGTAACAGGCACCTCGGAGGCCTCGCATTGTTTGTCTGGGCCGGATTCAGCGTTCCCGGGGAGATCTCGCTTTCGATTCGACAAAAGCTCACCGAGAGTGTGATTCGGCTGGCGTCCAATCTGGCCTGGCGAAGTGATGTGTCCAACTACCGCGAGGGCGACGTTTTGCACTCGCTTTCGCAGACGGTTGACATTGCTGAGGTACTGTGGAGTCCGGCCGCATGGACGGCCGTGTTCCTGATGACGGTGCTCTGGGGTGCAGCCATGCGGCGTTCAGTCATTCAAACGCTCTGCCTGCTCGTTGGCATGCTGTCTGTGTTTCTGCTGCTGACGTCACTGCAGGCTGTCTGGCTGTTGCAACAGGAACCGGGTGGGCGGCTGAGTTCGCCGCTATGGTCATCCCTGTGCCTGTTACCCTGTTACCTCCTCGCGCTGCTCAGCGGCGACTGGCTGATTCTCTCCCTGACAGCGCCGATGCCGCTTGTGACCAGGCAGGGCGAATCCGCAGCGTGGGATAATCCATTCATTTACTTCTGGAACACTCTGGTGGCCGGCTTTTACGCAGTGCCGCTGCAGAAGTTCGGAAAGGACAGCTTTCGTCTGCCGCTCACTGCCGCCGCGATCTGTCTGTTACTGCTCCCAATGCCGCTGCTGGTGCTGGTGGCGTTGTCTGCAGGATCGACCACATGAACGACAACAAAGACAACCATGCCGATGACGATCCCGAAGATCAGTCTGAGGTGTACCAGCGGGTTTACGATGATCCGGATCGTCCGCGGACGACAGTGCGGCTGCCATCGTTGTGGCTGATGGTCGCTCGACCGGGACTGACGGTGCAGTGGATTTCTGCGGCGGTGGAAGGCTGGATCTGGAGCCGGCTGTGGCTGCGGATGCTGCCGGGCCTGCCATTTCTGGCTGCTGCCGTCTGGCTGGTGATGTTGCTGATTGAAACTCCGGGCGATCTGATCGACCAGGTCAACCGGCTTCGTGCACTGACTCAGCAGCCTGAGAGTGAGCAGCAACCGGCGTTGCATGAATTGCGGCTGCGGGCACTGTCGGGACTGCTGCCGGACGACCACACCCCACTGCTGGCGCTGGCCCGCTTCCACGAAGCACAGGGCCGATTTGACGAAGCCGTACAGCTGATGCAGACGCTGGCGGAATGGGGGGAGCTGGGCATACCGGAAGCGCGTATGTGGCTGGTCGAGGACACGCTGTCAGCGAACCCGCACCAGCATTGTTCGGATGAGGAGCTGGAGCGGCATTTAAGACTTGTACTGCGTGTGTTGCCAACGAATGTTGAGGCGCACGCTTTTCTCTCAGCCCTGCTGCTGAAGCGAGGTGAACTGCTGCTTGCTGAACGCAGTCTGCAGACCGCCGCTGACCTCGCCCCGCGTTACTATGTGCCACTGATTCGGCTCCAGCGTTCCCTCGGACGGCAGGAAGTCGGTGTCGAAACCATTCGGCAGGCGATTGTGAAGGTTGCCGCTGCACTGGCCAGGCGTCCCGATGACGTTGAAACCCGGATTTCGCTCGCACGGCTGCATGTGCTGACCAATGACTTTGCGGCAGCCGAGAGTGTGCTGGCGGCAGGGCGGCAGCTTTCCGATTCCGCGATGCTGCAGCGGGCCACCGGAGAGGTGCATACGGCCCACGCCCAGTTTCTGCTCAGAGCCGGCACACTCAACCGCGACGAGGCGGCTGGGCTGATCATCACGGCCCTGAAGCTGGATGCGTTGAACATTACGGCCGTGGAAACCGCCGACCGCCTGGCTCGTCTCGAAGCCTGGTTCCCGCCGGATTTGATTGCCGGCGTTGCTGAACAGTGGCGAGCTGCTTTCAGCAGGCTCCCTGATCGCTTCGACGTGCGGCTGGCGCTGTGCCGCATTCTGGAGCTAAACAACGAACCCGAAGCCTCCCTGGAACTGCTTAAGCCGCTGCTGGACCGGCAGCCGGAACTGAACAGCAAGGCAGTAGAGCTGCTGATGAAAGCTGGCCAGGTGGACGCGGCGCGAACGGCGGCCGAGAAATCGCTGCAGGCGCTGCGGAGCGAGTCCACCGTCCCCACAGCGCGTCGAACTGCCGCAGAGTGCCTGCTGGTGCTCCGTGACTTCGCTGCCGTCAGACAACTCCTGCAGCCGGAAGGCGGCGGACTTCCCGCGGACCGCGAAGAACAGCTGCTGTTTGGCATCGCCTGTCTGCAGGAATTTGATGCTCTCAGCGGCCGCCCCCGCAAAGCTGGCCCGGCGGCCGATTACTGGATCCCGGACTTCAGCCGACTGTCCCCCGAACAGCCGCAACAGCTGATTGAGCTTCTGAAACAGGCGGGGGCGATTGAATCTGTCCGCATGGATGCCGCCGACCGCCTCGCACGCGTCTCCCTGCTTGACCATCCCGCAGCAGAGACCGCGGCCCAGCTGATTCTTCAGCTGCGAGCCCGCGAAAGTCACTCGGCCGAAATTCTGAACCAGCTGGGAGCACATGCGATTCTGCACGAACGTTATGCAAAGGCTCGCGAGTGGCTGGAGCAGGGCAGCCTGCTTGCCGGCGGCAAAAATCCAGCGATTCTCAACAACCTGTCCCTCGCGATTCTCCGCGGGAAACTCGACAACCCGCAGCGGGCTCTGCTGCTCATCAACGAAGCCCTTGAACTGCTCCCCAACAACCCCGAACTGCTGTCCACCCGCGGCGAAATCCATGTGGCCCTGAAACTCTGGAATAACGCCCGCGAGGATCTGGAGCTGTCACTGGCAACCCGGGGCGGTCGTCCCAAAGTGCACCGGCTGCTGGAAGCCACGTTCCGCGGCCTGCTGGATGAAGCCCAGGCGGAAAACCATCGCAGGGCCGCGGAAGAGCTCGAGCAAGCCGACAAAGCTGCCAACGGCAGCTGAACGCCCGTCGCCGCAAGGCCAGCCCCACGCCCACGCCCACGGCCTGGAACTCCACGCCGACTCGCGTTAACATCCCGGTTCTCAGACCGCCTGATTCTCTCATGTCCCTGCCAGGCGGACCTGTCTGCCCGCGGAGCCACCGTCGATGCACAAACACATGTCTGCCGCCGTTCTGCTGCTGTTACACTGTCTGGTTTTTACCGGCTGCAGCGACTCCGGAGCCCCCGCCGTCGGTCCCGCTGCGAACTCGGCGGACCCCTCAGCCCCCAAAGCCGATTCCCCCGCAGCCGCTCGTCGCATCGGCTACTCCGCGCTCACACTCACCAACCCCTTTTTCCGGATCATCGCCGATACGATGCAGCAGGAAGCTCAGCAGAAAGGCTATGAACTCATCGTTGTCTCCGCTGACCAGGATGTGAATCGCCAGACAGCTCAGGTGGAGGACTTCATCGTGCAGGGAGTGGCCGCCATTGTGCTCAACCCCTGCGATTCAAGAGCCATCGGCACTGCAATTCGCAAGGCCAACGAAGCCGGCATTCCGGTGTTCACCAACGACATCAAATACGCTGGCAGCGACGCCACGGTGGAGTGTCACGTGGCCACGGATAATCTCCAGGGCGGACGACTCGCCGGCGAAGCAGTCCTCAAACTGCTCCAGGAGACCGGCGGCAAAGTGGCCATCATAGACTATCCGGATGTGGAATCCTGTCAGCTGCGTGTCCGGGGATTTCGCGAGGTGCTTGATCAGCACAATTCCCAGCCCGGTCGTCCGCAGATCGAGATCGCAGCAGTGCTTAACGGGCAGGGAGCTCGCGAAGCCGGGCATGCTGCGGCCCGCGACGCGATCCAGTCGCATCCGGACCTGAGTGCTCTGTTTGCCATCAACGACCCTTCAGCTCTTGGCGCTCGGGTTGCACTCGAGGAGGCCGGGAAAGCCGATCAGGTGCGAATTGTCGGGTTTGACGGCGCGATCGAAGGACGTCAGGCCATTCTGGAGGGCAGGATCGTCTGCGACCCGGTCCAGTTTCCCGACCGCATGGCTCGCACCACCATCGACATGATCGGACGCTGGTTCTCCGGGGAAGAAATTCCGCCCGAAATTCTGATCCCCTCCGAACTCTACTATCGCGAAGACGCAACCCGAGATCCATCCCTCAGCCAGCCCGCTGCCAAATAGTCGCTCCACCAGCCGTTCGCACTCCGATCTCAAACACTCGCCGAAATCGTCCCTCCACCACAACCGGAAACCGATTGCGATGTCTGAAAACACATCCCCGCCACCGGGCTCCCGAGCTCTGCCGTCGGCCCAGTATCCGCTGACTGAAGATGGTATCCTGCGAGTCTACTTGGCCGGTCCTGTGACTGTGCTGGGATTTGGTGGTCAGGATACGCCGCAGGAATTCAATGCGGCCCAGTACCGAGCCGCGATCTCCGACCTGCTCCGCGCCCACTCCAGCAGCATTGTGGCTTTTGATCTGACGGGAGTGCGGTTGATTCCCAGCGGAATCCTCGGGCTGTTCGTTTCGCTTACTCGCCTTCCCGACATCACTCTGCGTGTGCAGATTTTTAATCCCAGTGCCGAGATCCGTGAAATTCTCAGGATCACTCGGCTGGACCGGATGATTGAGGTGCACGAGGTGGATCTTTCCGGCAGCTGATTTCTTCGGAGCGGTTCGATGTCAAATTCCGGACTCCGCGTTCTGGCGTTTTGCAGCCTGCTTGCGGGCATCGCACTGCAGCCGTTGCAAGCCGCCTGTCAGCAGGCCGCGGCTGACATTCCGGCCATCGGTACAGGGTTCTCCGCCACCGATTCACTCAATGCGACGGCCGACCCAAGTCCCGACGCCGAAGAATGCCTCAGCGGACTCCGCTGGAAGCCGGGCGAATTTCGGGTGGAGTGTGAACCTGCCGCGGAAAATGAAGGTGATCTGCTGATTCGCTTCCCGTCCCCGATTGATTCCGGAGACGCCGTAAACGATCGCGTGTCCATGGAATGGTATGCAGCTCGGGATGCCGACCGCCGTCCCATTCAGGCTCGTTCCGTAATCATTGTTCACGAATCCGGTCGCGGCATGACTGTGGGGCGAATCTTTGCCCGCGGGCTGAATGCGCGGGGCCTGCATACCTTCCTGATTCACCTGCCAGGATACGGAGCGCGGTACACTGCTGCGGCCAATCGCCCCGAACGCATTCTGGACAGCATGAAGCAGGCCGTGGCCGACGTTCGCCGCGCCCGCGACGCCGCACTTGCGCTGCCCCTGATTCAATCCGATGTGGTGGGCGTGCAGGGCACCAGCCTCGGAGGTTTCGTCACATCCACCGCCGCCGGGCTCGATACAGCCTTCCATCGCGTCTTTATCCTGCTTGCCGGCGGGAACCTGCATGATGTTGTGCTGCAGGGTAAAAAAGATGCGGCCAAAGTCCGCCAGCGACTCGAATCCATCGGTGTCACGCCGGAACAAATCCGCTCCCTGGCACGCCCTGTTGAACCGCTGCGACTCGCACATCGCCTGCAACCCGATTCCACATGGCTGTACAGCGGCCGCTACGACGATGTTGTACCGCCAGCCTGCTCCAAAGCCCTCGTCGATGCCGCTAAACTCCCCCCGGAACACCACATCGAGCTCGCCGCCGACCACTACTCCGGAGTGCTCTACCTGCCGCTTGTGATTGCCCGAATTGCCGAACTGATGCAATCGGAAAACTCGAGTGCGCAAGATCAAACACCCGATCAGAATCAACAATAATCCGAACCAAACGCGCGGAATCGAAAAAAAAACCGGCTCACGCTGACGATTGCACAGGCCTTGCGCTGTGAGCCAGCAGCCCGCCATTTTGGGAAGCCCTCGACTCCCCTGGACCGATACCACAACACCGCCGCCGAATGGCGGGATGCACCGTGGAATACCCGATTCTTTCGGGGTCAAGGATCCAGCTGAATGACACCAACGGCTACCGCTGCACCGCCCAAATCGCCTGCAGATGTCCGAAATTGGGATCAGCTCCGACAGTTCATCCATCTCACGCTCTGTCGCCGCGAAAATCTGCTGGAATTTCACTTTCCGATGACAGAGCTCGAGCTGCAGCAGTCCGGACGTCGCTGCGGTGTCCAGTTCGTGCTGCACGGCCCCCGCAGTGTGAAGCTGGCCGCCGTCTGGGCCGAGAAATCCAACGACCTGCTGTTCTACGACGCCACCGGACACCGCTTCGCCCGCGTCAATCTGCCACACCGACTGGCGTAGCAGACAACCGCCGCCGATCTGCCGACAAACACTGAGCGGTCCGCCGGAAGCCCGACGCTGCGCGAGAAAGGAGAAGGTGGAAAGTAGAGAGTAGAGAAGAACGCGGAAGTAAGAACGGATGAGCGGATGGGCGGAAGCCCCCGGTTGTATTTTGGCACCCTGGGGCCCAAGCTGCCACACCTGAGCGGTCGGGCGGAAGTCCCCGGTTGCGATTTGACACCCCGGGGCCCAAGCTGCCAGCCGCGTCAGCAGCGCGTTGCAGGGCCCTTTACCCGCAGGCTGCCGCCAGGCGGCTCATTATTCGCCCGGCGGCGGTCTCACTTCTCACTTCTCACTTCTCACTTCTCACTTCTCACTTCTCACTTCTCACTTCTCACTTCTCACTTCTCACTTCTCACTTCTCACTTCT
>JBEAUF010000126.1:0-14328 GCA_041161565.1 Planctomycetota bacterium
TGGCGACGCGGGCACGCAACGTTACCGGGGGATTAACATCCCCCGCACGCCTTGTCACGGTGGGCCGGATCCAAAGTACGAAATCCGGTGTTCTTAACACCGTTTCACCATCCCAGGGCGAGGCTCCAGCCGAGCCGCTGAACGCTGGTCCGCGCTGTGAGCGTCTGCCAGCGTTTTTGCATCGCAGCGGGGATCGAAGAAACGCTCGCGGCAGGGATGCGGCTCAGCAGCAGCTTCGCCCTCCCGACACTGCGTCTTGCCAGAAAGCCAATGCCACTGGGCTGCCGCCCTCCTCTCAGGGCACGGCCGTGCAGGGACTGTTACCCGGAATTGGTTCAGGGTGGAGTCTCAAAACACGACATCGGGTGTCTTTACCACCGTTTTGCCATCCCACGCAGGCTCCCCGAGGTTGCCTTGTGGTTGAAACAGGATTCCGCAGCGGCTTTTCAGTTGGCTGACGTAAGCCACGGGAGCGGCGCGCCGGCTGGAGGGAGACGGACGATATCGACGCCGGTGACATCCTGGTGGGCGCGAACCTTCTGAATAGCCTCGGCTGGCGGTTCGCTGTCGAGGTTGAGCACGGCTACGGAATTGCCGCCGGGGCGTTCCACGCGGCGTCCCAGCGACATCTGGGCGATGTTGACGTTGTGCTGGCCAAAGATAGTGCCCATGTAACCAATCAGTCCGGGGATATCGCGATGGCGATAGATGAACATCAGCCCATCGAGATAGGACTCGAAGTGGAATTCGTTCAGTCGAACCAGTCGCATGAACTGGTTACCGAAGATCGTTCCGGAGGCCTCAAAGCGACCGTGGTCGGTCTGGACGGCCACGGAGACCATTGAGGCGAAGTTTTCGCAGTCGCCGGTGAGCGTTTCGCGGATGTGGATGCCGCGGGCCTGAGCGACCGAGGTGGCGTTGATGACGTTGACGGACTCGTCAAGCGAGGCTTCGAGGAGACCGGCGGTGAACGCATTGGTGAGGATGCGGGTTTTGCGGGCGGATGCCTCGCCTCGATAGATGATTTCAGCGGAACGGAGTCCCTGGCCGCGGATCATCTGAGCAGAGAGCAGACCGAGGCGGTAGCAGAGGTCGAGGTAGCTGCGGAGTTCGTTCATTTCGGCCGCCGACACGGGCGCCATGTTGACCGCGCAACGGATTTCGCTGCGTTTGAGGTATGCAACAACCAGTTCCGCAGCCTCAATGGACACCATCTCCTGGGCTTCGTCGGTGGAAGCACCAAGGTGGGGTGTGGCGAGCACTTTGGGATGATCGGCGAGCCTGCGATCCTTTGGAGGCTCTTCTGTGAATACGTCCAGAGCGGCACCGGCCACACGCCCCGAATCAAGCGCATCAGCAAGTGCGGTTTCGTCGATGATCCCGCCACGTGCACAATTGATCAGCCGCACCCCGGGCTTCATTTTTGCCAGACGCGCGGCATTGATAATGCCTCGAGTTTCGTCGGTCAGCGGAGTGTGCACGGTGAGGTAATCACAGTGCTCGATAATTTCATCCACGTCGCGGAACAACCGAATGCCGTATTCGCGGCACTTCTCTTCAGAAATCAGCGGATCATAGCCCAGCACGTTCATCTCGAACGCCACGGCGCGTACGGCCACGCTGAGCCCGATACGGCCGAGCCCGATGACGGCCAGAGTCTTGCCGGCCAGCTGCGTGCCCTGAAAGGACTTGCGATCCCATTTGCCGGACTTCATACTGGCATGCGCCGGACCGATGTTGCGTGACAACGCCAGCATCATCGCGAAAGTATGCTCCGCCGTGCTGATTGTGTTGCCGCTGGGAGTGTTCATCACGAGGATCCCGGCGCGAGTGGCTGCGTCGAGATTGATGTTGTCCACACCCACGCCGGCACGAGCGATGCATTTGAGCCGCTGCTGGCCGTCGAGGATTTCCGGGGTGAGTGTTGTGCCGCTGCGGATTATGATCGCGTCCGCCGAATGCAGCTCCTCGCGCACCTGCTGCGGCGTCAGACCACTCCGCAGAACAACTTCAATCCCCTCGGTCTGCTCCAGAATCCTCAAGCCAGCCTTCGAAAGGCTGTCGGTAATCAATACGCGATACACGGCAAGCACTCGTTGTTTGATTCAGAAAACATGCCAATCGCGGAAGCCGCTGCACAACGCTGTCGACCCCGCCGGCAAAAAATTGATCCACCCTATCTTCCGGGCAGCACACCATCGAATCATAAGAACGCCAGGCCAGAGCCGGGAATTTCCCATGAAAAATCCGGCAGCTTCCGGAGAACGGGAACGATCGGAAGAGCCCACAAGGGAATTTGCTGGTAATCCCTTCCGGGGGATATCTGTCAAGGAAAATCCGCCCGGATTGACGGCCAGCCCTTCAGTACCCGTATGCAAAATACTCAACAGCCTCCCCCGCCAAACACTGCTCAAGATGTTCCGGAATCCAGATAAATCCGTCGGCACGCACCGCAGTCCCCAGCATCGCCGCACCGCTGGCCGCCAGCGGAAATACCCGATCACCCTCCCGACGCACCCGCACGTAGTCCAGCCGCCCTGCTGCCGATGTCACCGGAGCTCCCAACTCCAGCAACTGCCTCGCATACGGCCACTCACCCGCCCCCCCCAGCATCCGCCGCAGAGCCCTGCCAGCGAACAGATCGCCGGCACAAAGACAGGACACCGGGTTGCCCGGGAGCAGGAACACGAGCGTCGAACCGCAGCGGCCAAGGCCCGTGGGAGCCGCCGGACGCAGCGACATCCCGTGAATCGCCAGCTCGCCGACCTCCGCCAGCACTCGTGGAGCGAAGTCCTCCTGCCCAACACTTGAACCGCCCGAAACCAGCAGCACATCGGCGGGTTCGGCAAGGGCCCGACGCAGCTGTTCAGAGCTGTCACCGATGTATTCCACAGGCGTCAGCAATCCGGCATCGCGAAGCACCAGTGACTGCAGGAGCGGGCCGTTGGCATCGGTGATCTGAAACCCCTGCGGGACAGACCCGGCCGGCAACAGCTCACTCCCCGTCAACAGAATTCGCACCCGCGGCCGCCGGAAGACGCTGAGCACACCGCGGCCGACGGTGGAGGCAACGGCAACGTCCTGCGGTCGCAGCTTTCGACCTGCCACCAGCAATCGCTCGCCCAACCCAATGTCCTCACCCACTCGCCCCACATGCTTGCCCTCGGGCACCTTCGCCAGCACCTGCACGCGGTTGTCCGGGAGTACCCGCGTGAGTTCCACCGGGAGCACTGCAGTGGCACCGCGGGGAAAAGGGGCTCCCGTCATAATTCGAATGACCGACCCGCGCCGCACTTCTGCCTCGTATGGCCGCCCCGGAAGACTCTCACCTGCGACCTCGAGTTCCACCAGGTGATCTGCGGAAACAACCGCCAGGTCCTCGGCGCGAACCGCATAGCCATCCATCATCGCCCGCTCAAAACCCGGCACGGCAATCCCGCTGATCAGGTCCTCGGCCAGCACTCGTCCACAGCACTGCTCAAGCGGCAGCTGTTCACAGGCATCAGCCTGCCGGCGACGAACTTCCAGTGCGTCATTGATGGCTGCGTCCAGCCACTGCAGGGCGGCAGAAACGGACGTGCGTTTGCGAAACCCGCGCATCCGCACATCGTCGAAGGAATTCGGAGGGCTGGCGGACATACGGGGATTCAGCGGATGAGTTTCATCCGCGAGAAATTGGGGTAGAAGGGGAATGAGTAGAGCGGGTAGGAACTGTCGCCCTTGTGTCCAATCACCGAATAGCCGCGGCCATCATTAAGAAATGGCACGCCGTGGGGCCAGAAAATGAACATGGCCTCGCCCACCAGATCGGTTTCGCGGACCGCGTGGCGACTGCTGAAGACCCCGCGGCGCGGACGACTGTAGAAATCAAACAGACGCCCGTCCTTGCTGGCCGGAGAATTATCCCCAAGCATCAGATATTCGTCGTCGGCAAGGCGAAACTCGAGCAGCGGGCCGAAGAGTTCCTGTTGCTGGAGCAGCAGTTCGGTATAGAGTTTTCCCCAGATTTCGGGCGACCGAAAGCTGCTGGTGAGCTGGTGACTGCGGTTGAAACTCACCTCGTGGGCCACAACCGACGAATAATCGCTGCCGTAATCCTGATGCCACGGATCAGCCGTTGATCCGGAATCGGGATCGAACGCCACGAGATCGTTGCGGTAGTAGATGTCGCGTTTAATCACAAGGTCAGACACGGCGGCTCTGAGACCGCTGGCAGCGATGCCCGCCGGCGCCATGTCGCGATCGGTGGGCAGATTGATTTCGGGAGTGTTCAGTTCCTGCTGTGTTTCGAGCGGTACAGGGGAACCGTCAATCCAGAGCGTCAGCCGATCATCGACGCTGGCAAAGGAAATATCGTACTCGCCTGGGCCGCTGAGCGAACAGGTGCCGGAAGCGACCACGACCGGGGGAGGGTCAGGCTGACCAGGTTCGCCGTGCGTCACGGCCGAAAGAACCACGTTGCCGGACTGGGGCTGAATTTCGCAGCGGACCGTACGGATACCTTCTTCCAGTTCGATTGTGAGCACCGCGTCGCTGCGGATGTCCTGAATGTCGACCGTAAAGTCCAGCGTCAGGTCGTTGGTCCAGTAGAGTTCCTGATCGCCGTAGCGATTGTCGCTGTTGAAGCCGCAGAAATCCGTAACGAGATGCGGGAGCAGCGGAGATTCAAGCTGGCGTTCGGCGTCCGCGTCGTTCCACTGTTCCGGAGTGGGGATGAGGTGACGATAACGCAACCACTGCAGGGGGCCGGGCGGAGCATCCACGGTGTAGACGCGGCTTTCAGCATTCGGCATCCACGCATTTTCGACCGCCGGCCAGCCGGCAATGTCACGATCCACAGCCCGATACGTGGCCGGTGCCCAGCGTTCTTCACCGCCGGCTTTCAGGAGCGGCCGTGGAGGGTGGCGATCATCGTACACCAGCAGCTGCACTTCGCGCTGTTTGCCGAGGTCTTCCCGACGCTGAATTTGCCATGGCTCGGAGTCCGATTTGCGGGCGTGAATATCGCCCTGGCGAATCCGAATGGTTTCGCCGGGAAGCCCAATCAGACGCTTGATATAATTCACGTGCGGTTCCTCGGGGTTCTTGAAGACCACCACATCGTACCGCCGATATTTTGCAACCTGCTTGTTGACAACGATGCGGTCGCCGTTGAAGACGGATGCTTCGAGAGCCGAGTTCTCGAAGCGGCAGCCGGGGCAGAGGGACTTGTTCACACGATTGCCGGGCAGGAGTCTTCCGGAGTCCTGGTCGATTTCCTGGCTGGCCCCAATCGCGTAGTGCAGCCCGCAGCCACTGCAGGTGACTTCCTTGTGACGACCGTACAACGTGGGGGCCATCGAGCCGGTGGGAATGACGAAGGCTTCGGCTTCAAATGTCTTGAAGACAAACGCGAGTATGAAGGCGATGACAACGCCCTCCACGGTATCGCGCATGCCCTCTTCACGGGCTGGACTGTTGGCCATGGCAGAAGTCTTTCCGGGGACTTTCGTGAGCGATCCTGGGTTCAGTGAACACGGCGAATTCTGGGCCAGTCCGGAATTCTTACGGGACACTGAAATCCAGCGATGCGGAGTATAGCGGGGCGGGAAGGGAGATGCACGAGAAAGGGTTTGCCGACAAGCAGCTCGTGGGGCACACAGGACTCCAGCCAGCCACGACTGTCAGACGAAACAGGACTGTTATCCCCCTGAACGAAATAGGAATTCTCAGCAACAAGGTATTCGGAGTCTGCAGGGTTTCCAGGACGGCGACGGGCGGGCGTGTAAAATACGTCCCGGTACATGCTGAGCCGCTCAATCAGGATGTTCCCGGAAGAAACGCCCAGCGCCCAGCGACGCTGCTGTTCGGTCCGCAGGCTGATTTCCAAAGCACGCACCGGATCGGCAGGATCTCCGGGAACGTCAGCCGCAGAAACCTCCAGCGCCTGCGGAACGTTTCCTGCCCCCGCTGCCGGTATGCCCTCCCACAGCACCACGCCATTCACCGCCGCCGCCAGATGCCGATCAAAGTTGGAGACCTGCAGGTGCAGCGAACGTCGGCTGAGAGCCGCTGCGGGCAGACGAGCCTCGGAAACCAGCGATCCGCGGTCGAGGTCCACCAGCAGAGCGCGACCGGCAGCCGGTTCTATCCGCAGCCCATACTGCGCGGCACCCAGAGGAACACGAATATCCACGCTCCGCGGCGACTCCTCCCACGAAACCTGCGCATCCAGCATCAAATCGCTGACGATGTACTCGGGTGATGAAACCATCGAATTGTAGCCGTAACGGTCGGTCACCGGCGCCAGATGCGATATTGCGGCCAGACGAAAAACAGCAGAGCGAAACTCTTCCGTACGGCAATCTTCCAGCAGCAGCTGCTGGACCTCAGCCGGTAACACTCCTGTGCACTCCAGCAGCTGCCGGTCCGCGTCATAACGCACGCGGGATGAGAGCACCACAGGCAGCTGGGCCTCCCGCTCCTCAAATGCAGCCCAGTCCTCCGCCGCCGACTCACGAGATAAGGGAGTCGATACCGGGTGCCGTCCACCCTGCCACCGCCAGTAGCGAAAACGTACCCACGAAGGACCATCACCACCGCCACTGATTGTGCGACCGGAGTGCTTCCAGCCACTGTCCAGCTCCCATGGCAGCTGATACTGATCCGAATCCACAACATGCTCCAGATCGGTCACGGGAATCCGCATCTCCAGCTGCTGACGCCACGGCTTCACCGCAGGTCGACCGTTGATGAACACATCTCCATTCACCAGCTGCAGACGTTCGCCCGGCAAACCTGTCACACGCTTTACGTAGGCCTCCCGCGGAGCGGATGGATTGCGAAACACGACTGTCTCCCAGCGAACCGGAGGACGCACGTCGTAGATGTGCTTGAGCACCAGCAACTGATCGCCGTGACTGTTGGGCACATCCCGCACATCGATGCTGGTCTGGCTGCAGTTGGGACAAACCGCCAGCCGCCGCAGACCCTGCGGCTCGCGAATCCCGCCCTCGTCCCCCTCCACGGAGGCATCAAAAGCCACTCCAAACGCAAATACGCTGCGGCACGATGGACATTCAATGCGACGATGAAACCCGCAAAGCCTGGGTGCCATCGAACCGGTGGAAATCAGGTACCCCTCGAGCACAAAAGTTCGGAGCAACAGCACCGCGAGCACAAATCCCACAGCCAGATCACAGGCATGCCGCAACGGACCCGTAGCAGATGCTCGCGGGGAATCGGAGAATTCATGACCGCTGCGACTGCTCATGAACAGGCTGGGATCACTCGAAAAGGCAGGAGAAGAATGCCGGATGGCGGTGGCATTCTACTGCGGATGGGCACAACGGGGAAATCCGTATTTCCCGTGTGGCCCCCCTGGCCGCAGGCTCGCGACAGGCGAATGCCCAAAAGAGCTTGACTTTCCGGCAAAGTGCGGCACCCGAAGGGCGTGCCACAGCCGCACATAAGCCGCAGGGCGGAAGCCCGCGGGTAAACGCCCCCGAAACGCGATGCCAACACCGCAGCCAGCCGCCCGCACCAGGGTGCGAAACGCAACCGGGGGCTTCCGCCCGCCCACTCAAAATCTCGGCAAACGCATTGCCAAAAGCACATGAGCCGCAGGGCGGAAGCCCGCGGGTAAAGAGCCCCCGAAACGCGATGCCAACGCCACAGCCAGGCTCCCGCACCAGGGTGCGAAACGCAACCGGGGGCTTCCGCCCGCCCGCTCAAAATCTCGGCAAACGCATTGCCAAACGCACTGAGCCGCAGGGCGGAAGCCCGCGGGTAAAGAGCCCTGAGACGCGATGCTAACGCGAGAGAGTAGAGGGTAGAAAGTTGAGAGTAGAGGACAGTGAGAAGTGTGGAAAGACATGAGCCGGCCCGCGGGCAACGGCCCCTGCAAACGCACTCCCAACACATTGGGCCACGACTGCCCCTGCGGAGTCATCCGCGGGGCGTGTGCTTAGTCCACATCCTCGAGCACCGTTTCGCGGACCACCTCGTCAATGGTTGTGAGTCCATCGAAGATGAGCTTCAGTCCGGATTCGCGGAGCGTCGTCATGCCCTGCTGGCGGGCGATATTGCGGAGGTCGTCAGCGGACGATTCGGCGGCGACACCATCGCGGATTTCATCAGATATCATCATCAGCTCATAAATCCCGATGCGGCCTTTATATCCCGAGTTATTGCAGCGGGCGCAGCCTTTGCCGTAGTAGAACTTGTATTTGCGGGCGGTATTCAGCGGCAGCTGGAGCTCCATCAGCAGTTCGTCGGACGGCTGGAACTGCGTGCGGCATTCGGAACAGATGCGACGAACGAGTCGCTGGGCGAGAATACCTTCGACGGTGGCCGTGATCAGAAACGCGGGGACACCCATATCGCGCAGTCGAGTGATTGCGGAGGGGGCATCGTTGGTGTGCAGAGTGCTGAACACAAGGTGTCCGGTCAGGGAGCTCTGGACGGCGATTTCCGCCGTTTCGTAGTCGCGGATCTCGCCCACCAGAATCTTGTCGGGGTCGTGTCGCAGAATGGCACGCAGCACGTTCGCGAAGGTCACGCCGACATCCGGATTCACCGGCACCTGAATGATGCCCTCGATATCATATTCGATTGGGTCTTCGCTGGTGATGATCTTGGTTTCGGTGTCGTTGAGTTCGTTGAGGGCTGAGTAGAGGGTGGTGGTCTTGCCGGATCCCGTGGGACCGGTCACGAGGATAATGCCGTTGGGGCGTCGCAGGAGCCCGCGGAACTTGTTGAGCGTGACCGGGTCCATACCGATTTTGTTAAGGTCGAGTGCCACGACGGTTCGGTCGAGAACTCGCATAACCACGGCTTCACCGAAGAGCGTCGGCAACACGCTCACTCGCAGGTCCACATTGTTCCCGCCCACGTTGAGCTCGATGCGGCCGTCCTGGGGAAGTCGGCGTTCGGCGATGTCGAGGTTTGACATGACCTTAATACGGCTGACGATGGCGTTGGCGAGATGCCGCGGGGGCGGAACCATCTCGTAAAGCACTCCGTCGGCCTTGACTCGAATCTTGAACTCGTCTTCGAACGGTTCGAAGTGAATGTCGCTCGCCTGATCGCGAATGGCGAGCAGCATGACCATGTTGAGCAGCTTTTTGATGGGCTGCGAGTCGGACATTTCTTCTTCGGAAGCGAGGTCATAGCCGCGAATGCGTTTTTCAGCGTCTTCATCGGTGGAGAGCTGTTCAATAACGTCTTCAATGCTCTCTTCGCGATCCGCGTAGTACCTCGCAATGGCCGCCTCAACATCGGGCGCTGAAGACACAGCACCGCGGATTTCGTGCCCAAGGAAGTTGCGAAGGTCGTCGAGGATGCCGACGTTCTGCGGGTCTGCCATGGCAACGGTGAGCACGTTGTTCTTCATGGAGACGGGCATGATTTTGTACATTTCCGCCATGGTCTGCGGAACAATTTCGAGCACGTTTGGCTGGATTGTGGTTTCTTCGAGGTTGACCAGCGGCATGCCCCACTGTTCGGCCAGCGCCTCTGTCACCTGGCGCTGGTTCACCAGCCCCATGCGCACCGCCACCTGACCGATTGGCTGGCCAGGACTCTGCTTTTGTTCCTCGAGAATATCCCACAGCTGGTCGTCGTTGATGTAGCCGAGGTCGACGAGGATTTGACCGAGTTTGCGTTGTGCCATTGGGGAGTTGCCACGAATGGAGAAGGGGGAGCTGGCAGCTTTCAGTTGTCAGTTGATGCGGTCCGCGGAAAGCTGAAGGATCATGTCTGGAGCGGAAGGCGGATTGCTGACGGCCCAAAGCTCATTCGTCATCGTCATCATCCGGCTCTTCATCAAACACACCACGCTTGGCGCGTTCGATGCGGGCGCGGAGTTCGCCGGGGTTGTTGGACTTGTAGAGCACGTCCTTCTCGTCGCAGATGCCGTTTTTCCAGAGGTTGAAGAGTGAGTCGTCGAGGAGGATCATGCCGAACTTGCGTCCGGTCTGGATGGCACTGTTGATACGGAACGTTTTGCCCTCGCGAATCAGGTTGGCGATGGCGGGGGTGACGACCAGCATTTCGTAGGCGGCGACAAGTCCCTTGGGTTTGCGGGGCAGGAGCGCCTGAGAAAGGATTCCGATGATGGCGTTGGCCAGCTGCGTGCGGATCTGCTCCTGCTGGTTGGTGGGGAACACGTCGATAATACGGTCGACGGTACCCTGAGCCCCCGTGGTGTGGAGGGTGCCGAAGACCACGTGTCCGGTTTCGGCCGCGGTGATGGCCGAGGAAATGGTTTCAAGGTCTCGCATTTCCCCCACCAGAATGGCGTCGGGGTCCATTCGCAGGGCCCGGCGGAGCGCTTCCGGGAAGGTGGCCACGTCCACTCCGATTTCACGCTGGTTGATGGTCGAGTGATGATGTTCGTGGTAGTACTCGATGGGGTCTTCCAGCGTGATGATGTGATGATCCATATTGTGGTTCATCCAGTTGATCATCGAGGCCAGGCTGGTGGTTTTACCGGAACCGGTGGGCCCCGTGACGAGGAACAGTCCGCGGGGACGCTGGATGAGATCACGCACAACCGGGGGCAGGCCAAGCTGTTCAAAGGTGAGGAATTCGTTGGGAATTCGTCGCAGCACCATGCCTATCATGCCGCGCTGCTTGAACACCGCCACACGGAAGCGGGCCTTGTCCCCGAAGGCAAAGCCGAAGTCCGTTCCGCCGCGTTCCTGGAGCTCCTGCTGGTTACGCTCCGGAGTGATGCTTTTCATCAGACTGGTGGTGTCGTCGGCGGAAAGCGTGCGGGTCTCCAGCCGCACCATCCGCCCCCCCGAACGAATCACGGGTGGCTGGCCGACAGTGATGTGCAGGTCGCTGACTCGCTCCTTGACAACGGTTTCGAGCAGCTTGTCGATCTGAAAACTACGGACGGTGCCGGTGGACATGGAGCGAGTCCTGGAAGAGTGAACGGAGACTTTGCAGCGATCAGCAGTCAGTTTTGGGCAGACAGGAGGCCGGTGGTCGGTCGTGGGTGATGTGTGGTCGGTGGTCCGCAGACTGCGGACTGTTTGTTTTAGTGCCCGCCTTTGGAAAGCTTGTAGACTTCGGCAAGCGTGGTGAGTCCGGCAAAGGCTTTGTCCTTGGCGTCTTCGACGAGGGTTTTCATGCCGAGGAGCCGGGCCTGGCGGCGGATATTCTGAGCGGGTTCGCTGTTGAAGGCCATTTCGCGAAGCGTGCTGTTCATAGTCATCAGCTCAAACACGGCGCGACGACCCTTGTAACCGGTGTGCTTGCAGTTGGCACAACCGCGTCCGCGGACCCACTGGCCGTCAGACAGCTCATCCGGTGTGATGTTGAACACCTCGACTTCTTCCGGCGTAGGCTGGTAGGGCTCCTTGCATTTGGGGCAGACCACGCGCACAAGTCGCTGGGCCATGACGGCCATGAGCGAGCAGGCGACGAGGAAGGGCTGGACTCCCATGTCGATGAGTCGAGTGATCGCGCCGGGGGCGTCGTTGGTGTGCAGTGTGCTGAACACAAGGTGCCCGGTGAGCGATGCCTGGATGGCCATTTCGCCAGTTTCCTGGTCGCGAATCTCACCGACAAGAATGGCGTTCGGGGCCTGCCGGAGCATGGCTTTGATGATGCGGGCAAAGTCCAGTCCGATGCTGTGTTTGACTTCGACCTGATTGATGCCGGGCAGGTAATATTCAACCGGGTCCTCGGCGGTGATGATCTTGCGGTCCGGGCGGTTGAGTTCCCCGAGTGCGGAATAAAGGGTGGTGGTTTTTCCGGAACCGGTGGGACCGGTCACGAGGAAGATCCCGTTGGGACGGCGGATGACATTCTGAAAGGTGCGGTAATTGTCGTCGCTGAAGCCGAGATTGCGGATGCCGATCTTGATGTTGTCACGGTCAAGAATACGCATCACCACGGCCTGGCCGTGGTTGGTGGGGAGAATGGAAACGCGGAGGTCAAATTCCTTGGTGCCGGCGCGAGTTTTGATGCGGCCGTCCTGCGGGCGGCGTTTCTCTGCAATATCCATGCGGCCCATGATTTTGAAGCGGGAAATGAGGGCTCCCAGGAGTCGCTTGGGGGGCGAGTCGCGTTCGAGGAGCACGCCGTCGATGCGGTAACGGATCCGCACCCGATCTTCAAATGGCTCGATATGGATGTCGCTGGCACGTTCGCGGACGGCTTCGGAAATGATCAGGTTGGCAAGGCGGATGATGGGAGCACTTTCGTCTTCGTCGCCCTTCATCGCGGCAGCGGCTTCGACGTCAGTGAAGTCAATCTGCGTTTCCGTGAACTCGGAGATCATGGAGTCGACGGATTCGGTTTCCGACTGACCGTAGTGCCGATTGATCGCACTCTGGATGGATTCCATCGGGGCCATCACCGGGCGGATGTCGCGGTTGAGTACGAACCGCAGCTTATCAAGCACCTCGATGTTGTTTGGATTGTGCATGGCCACCGTTACGGAATCGCCGTCGGAGTCGATCGGAATGACGATGTTCTCGCGAGCGATGGATTCGGTAATGAGCTCGATGATGGCGTGGGGAATCTGACGGCCGTCGAGCTCGATGTAGTCGTAGCCGAACTGCTCAGCCTGAACGCGTCCGAGATCTCCACCGGAGATGTAACCCAGACGGACGAGCGCATCTTCGGGGGTGATGCCGAGGTTGGCCGCCATGCTGCGGGCTTCTTCGAGCTGCGATTCGCCGATCGTGCCGTCGTCGACAAAACGCTCGAGCCAGTCACGCATCTGATTACTCCGGTGCCGCGACGGAGGGCCGCGGCGGTACAGGGAACAGGAATGTAGGAAATCTGTGCGGGAGTCCCGTGAAAGCCAGCCGGCATCAGTATTCAGCCGGAAATTCGGCATTTCGGGGGGGCAAGGGTGAGCCAGTTGGCCCCGGGACAATAGAGAAAGGATAACGAGTGGTAAAGGAATCTGGCAGCTTGCCCAGCTAAAAAATACGGTGCATTCCACCCTGTTACCAGCGAAAAAGCAAGAGAAACCCGGGGGGAATTGGCATTGGCCGACTCATGGCCCGGGTCCCGGCGGCAAAACTTCGGTCGCACCAGCAGCCGCGGAACGGCCGTCCCCGGAAAACGCCCGGAAAATGCCCCGAAAACGCACTGCCACACGCAGCCAAAACCCTCAGCCGCCGGGCGGAACCTGGGATGACGAAAACAACAAAACTCAGAGGGTATTTACACCCGTTTCTCCTGCACGCGTCTTGTTAACACGAGTACTGAATTCCCTGTGTTTCTCTGTGAAACTCTGTGTACTCTGTGGTTGAAAAGGACCACCATCCCCGCGCCGTTTCTCCATCCCGGGCGGAACCACACTGAGCCGCCACGCGGCAGCCCAGTGGATTTGGCTTTCTGGTGTTTCGCATGCTTTGAAGCACTCGCTCTCCGTTGAAACGCCACGACCCGATCATGCAGGGCCTGCGGTCGATGTCAATCGGCCGGTACCACCCTGGTGTGCTCCCGCTGCGGCGCTGCCCGCGCGGTTACGGACCGTTACCAGGGGATTGACATCCCCTGCTCGCCTTTCCCACTTTTTTGCGGCGATTGAGAGAAAGCCAATGCCATTACGCGGCAGCCCGCGGGCAAAGGCCCCTGCAACGCATGGGCAAAGCCCCTGCCCACCCGCAGTACAGGACAGCAGAAAGTCCCGGCCCTCGGCCACTCACCGACGGCCCACAACCTGCGTGTGGCGACTTACCGAAAATTTCGAGACCGCGAATCGAGGTCTGCCAGCAGTGCACTGAGATCATCCAGCCGCTCGCAGACCACATGGATAATGTCGCCTTCACGCTGCAGACGGCCCGTGGCCAGCAACACCCCGGCAAACCTCGCCGCCGGACGAAACTGCTGCCACACCGTCGGATACACAACCAGATTCACGGTGCCGGTTTCGTCTTCCAGCGTCACAAATGTGATCCCCGCGGCAGTCGAGGGGCGTTGTCGCATCAGCACCAGCCCGGCCACCTTCACGCGACGGTCCGGCTGCAGCTCCTGCAGACGTTCCGCCGTGACCGCCCGCAACTCTTCCAGCCGCCCCCGCAGAAAACTCACAGGATGCTGCCGCAGTGACAGTCCGGCCGCTGAGTAATCCGCCACAACTTCTTCCTGCGGTGTGAGCTCCGGGAGTTCCGGAGCAGCTTCGTCGGGCGGTCCGCCGGCCGCGTCGACGAGCGGCAGCTGTTCGCGTGGCGGGAGCGATTTCCAGTAGGCCTCGCGGCGGCTGGTGTTCAGTGACGCCAGGGCGTCGCCGCGGGAAAGCAGCTGCAGGGCGGGGCGGGGCAGACGCGTACGTCCTGCGAAGTCTTCAAAATCCCGAAACCTGCCGCCCCGCTCACG
>JBEAUF010000001.1:0-17886 GCA_041161565.1 Planctomycetota bacterium
ACGCGCGAACGTGTCGGCGATCTCGCTGTGAGTCCAGGCATAGAGGCTGGACAGCACCCAGTAAGCCTCGACAAGCACGAAATCGGCGATGAAGAATGTGGCTGATCTGCGAGTCAGCAGATTCATGGTGGCCCGATACTGTGCCTCATCGTCACGTGTGAGGTATCGGACAAGAACATTTGTGTCGAGTCCGATCATCGCGGCGATTTCCGGTATCTTTTTGCGGCACCGGACTGGACGGCCGCCTGAATCCGCTGATCAGACACTGGTTTGCGCGGACGCTTGACGGGAAAAGTATCTGCCAGCACTTCGAAGGTTGCCGACCTGGCTGTCAATACAACCCTGCCCCCTGGTTCGATTTCATACATCAGCAGCGAGGACGGCTTGATCTGCAAAGCCTGAACGACAGCTTTAGGGATCGTTGTCTGATTCTTCGACGTGATTTTTGAAGTAATACTTATTCCCGGATTCTGTGCCATAACAAGGAATTGTCAGGAATTAAGGATCCATTGCAAATTCCGTGCTGATGGCAAAAGGTATTGATCGAGTCATCCGAGCCTTGCTGAACAGAGTTTGATATGCCCCTCCACCAGCCACTGAATTGCAGGCGTGTCCATCAGCAGCTTCATTTGAAATAGTCCTGCATTTCTTCGAGTGGCTCATCGAAGTCGGGCGACATGAACAGGATACTGCCCTTGCCTAAACCCGGGGCCGGTCGCTTCGGCGGTTCCCCCTGCAGCCGCAGCTGCGGAACAGGACGCTGTTCCTCTGTAATGATGATTTCTTCACCGGGGGCCAATTGCCTGATGAATTCGCGAAGGTTTGCCTGAGCTTCTTCGATCGTCACTGTGATTGCCATGCTTCATGTTTCCCTGTGTACGCGGATTCGGCAGGCGAAACGCGACACGAACGCGACACGCCCTTTTTTACTGCAGCGACAGATCCGTGTCAGCCGAAAATGCTGTCGGCGCAGCCGATTGGTGTCGTCTTGCCCCTCAACTGGCTCAAGGAGCAGCCCTGCGATTCGTGGGCTATGCGGCCAGGTGGTCCCTGCCGCGATCCATCGAATAAGCCACCGCTGCCCGGGCATGTCACCATAGCCGCACATCTGAGCCGTACGCTTATGGTGTCGTGCCTGCTAACGAGGTTCGCTGTTTCATCAACTGCTGACGGAGATATGCCGCCAATCAATCATTCACTTCAGGACGGCTGCTCATGGCGTATCCCAGTTGCAGTGCAGCTGACCAGTCGCCGGCGGCGATGCGGGCTTCGAGCTGTGCGATCTCCTGCTGTGTCAGAGCACCTCTGGTGGATTCAAGGCCGAAGAAGGTGGACAGCATCATCTGGTCCGCATCAAGACCGTGCAGACTATATCGCGCCTTTTGGGCATCCGTGGCATTTGTCGCCGGGTCCGCCTGCAGCTTCAGAATATTCATCCACTCGACGCTGCCGACGATCAGCGGGCTGTGGGAGGTGAAGATGAACTGCAGTTTGGGGAACGCAGTGGCGATCGTGCCGACCAGCTTCATTTGCCAGCGGGGATGCAAATGCAGTTCGATTTCATCGACCAGCACGATGCCCCGGCAATCCAGCAAAGATTGTTCGGGTGGACAGGCGCGGGACATGTGGTAGAGCAGGTCAGCGACCCACGGAAGGAACGCACTATCGCCTTCTGAGAGAGCGGTCAGGGGCATTTTCAGACCGTGGCATTCGAAGAGCGGCTCACCGTCACGCTCTTCCTCTGTCAAACGACAGTGCTCGGTTCTGAGCAGGGAATTGATGATGCTGAGGATTTCTGTGAAGCGATTCGGGTCTTCTGAGCGGAGTGCGGGTAGCCACGAGCGCAGCGAGCAGAGGCTGAATCCGTCGTCGAAGATGCTTTGAATGCGTGCTCCGCGAAGAAACGGCCGGACAGGGCCGGTCGCAGGTGATCTGCTGCCACCTGGGTCCGTTCGGCGAGTTGCTCCATAGGCGACGCAAAAGAAGGCAGGGTTTCCTGACTCGTGAATTCCTTTCCATTCCCGGGACTCATCGTTCCTGATCTCGTCAAACGTTGTCTTCAGTTTCGAAAACTGTTGCCTGTAAGCCCTTTGCTCGGGTTGGTGGTCAGCCGTGAAACCGAAATGCTGAAGTTGCTTTTCCAGTAAGTGGCGCGCGTCCAGGGACCTGACCAGTCGCTGTTGGGCCTCTTTGAGTTCGTCCGGGGATGGCTCGTCAGACAGACCAGCCGACGGGGCCTGTCGCATTTGCAGTTCCTCCAGCTCACCGCGACGCTGCAGTCTCAAATGCAGGTTCCGGCCACGGTCCCTTTCTGCATCCTGCGGATGCAGAAAAAATCGTGCCATAAGGTCGGCCGTGGTGTCGGCACCGCTGGAGTCGTCGGACATTCTGACAAGTCTCGGCACAGGCAGACGCGCGATCGCTGCAACCGGTCCCAGTGACGAGAGGGCAATGGCCTGCAGCACTGTCGTCTTACCAGACCCGATTTCTCCCAGCAACAGATTCACGTTCGGTAAAATCGGCTTTGGCAATCGGTGCTGATGCAGGTCCGGTGGCTCACCGGGTACACGGAAGACCTTGTCCGGGTGAATAAAGGTGAGCGTGTCTCCGCGAAACGTGCGAATATTTCGCAGGCCGATTCGTTCTATGTACATGGCGTGCTCCGTTCCAGAGATCCCTGGGCTTTGTGGGTGCTGCTGCAGATGAATAAAAGTCGTGCTGGTAGCAATTATCTGCAGAATCAGGCGAAAGGACCAGGATACGCAACAGAGTGAAGTGCAGCAACAGTTCCTGAATCCGCGGGCAACGTCCGAGATCGGCATGCCAAAACCACTGACTGCAAGCGGGCGAGTCGCAACGCCCCAGTATTCGTGGATCGACTGAGGTACCTGATACAGTGTCAACCAGCACTTTCATTCGCCGCAGCCGGCATGGATTGAGTCGCGACTGTCGTGCACCACGTGCTGACGTCGGGAGTGTTGCAATCACTGCTGTTAACATGATTTGGCAACGTGCTCTTCCCCAAAAACCCGTGAATTTTACACTTCGCTGTGTGTGTGGTGAAGTTTTCTTCTTCAGATTGCAGACAGGGAAGTCAGCATGGACGCCAATCTCATTCCCGATATTGCCGGCAAACTCCCACTCGGCGAAACAGTTGATGTCCTGCTTCGTGACTGCCTGGATCCAAAGCGACTCACTTCAATCTTCGAACAGTACCGTGGTAGGTGTTACGAGAAAATCATCCCCTTCTCTCTCATGGTCGAGTTGATCGGTGATTCGCTCATGAGTCAGAGTGGCTCTGCCTGCCGTACGTTTTCGCTCGCACAGGAGGCGGGTGAGCTTGAGGCTTCCAAAGTTGCTGCTTACTGCAAACTTAGCCGCGCACCGATTCCGCTGAGCATGGCATTTTTCACTGAATGCAACCAAAGTCTGCTGGATACCTTCCCCAGGAAGGCCAAACGGCGACCGCCGAAGTGCCTGCAGAAGATGGAAACGGTTATCCTTGATGGCAAAGTCATCAAGGGTGTGACGAAGTACGCTGGACCCCATTCCGCCCTGCGAAGATGTCGCTTTGCGAATGCATGAGTTGCTGAAGGACGAAAGGTCCGATCGTTGGATCAAGGCAATCAACACGAAGCGGCGTGCTCATGTGGTTCAGAGCGGCAAACGTGCACACGGATCGGTCTTCCGCCGTTTGCAAGCGCACCGTAAAAGACGTTAACAGCAGTGGATTGCCCCCCCCCCGCATGCCTTGTCACGGTGGGGCGGATCCAAGGTATGAAATCAGGTGTCCTCAACACCGTTTCACCATCCCGACCCCTCACCCCCGATGGGGGAGATGGGAGATCGATCGCGCAGCACCGTGTGTGGTGTTGTTAGTCCATGGTGGCGTAGCCGGTGCGTGTGACTTCGGGGGAGTGATTTTGTGCTTCGACTGATGTGAGCTGCTGCAGGGCTGAGACGGCTCGCTGGTTGTGCGGGTCGAGTGACAGGGAGGCCTTCAGGGATGTGGCTGCTGTGGTGGTGTCCCGTCTCAGCAGTTGAGCGATGGCCAGATTTGACTGTGCTTCCGCTTCCGTGCAGCCCGCGTCCAGAAAGGCGGCGAGTGATTCTTCGTCCCTGCCCAGAGCTGCCAGAACGAGTCCGAGGTTATTGCAGGCGCGTTTGTCGCCGGGGACCTGCCGCAGGGTGTTGCGGAGGTACTGCTCGGCCCGCGCGAGGTCTCCAGCGAGGTACAGATGGTAGCCGAAGTCGGCACAGAGTGCCGGATTCTGCGGGTCCAGCTCCACAGCTTTCTCGAAGGCCTCTGTCGCCGCATCGAATTCCTTCTGTCTGATCTGGAGCAGTGCCAGTCGCCAGAGGGCATCGGAGTTGCGGGGGTTGATGCGAATGGCTTCACGACACAGATCCCGGGCGTTCTGCAGATCACCGCGTTCTTCAGCAAGGCGTGAGCTGGCAGCGGCGAATTGCGAGCGAGCCTCGTCTTCTGCAGAGACTCGGGTTCTGTCCGGCATCAGCGACTTGAGTGCTGTGATTGAGGGCCATGCCGAAGATGCCGGGCCACGACATCCGGTGAGGGATGCGGCAAGGAGCAGGACATAAATCATGGGATTTCGCGGACTCACTGAACGTTCTCCACACATTGTGAGCTGTGAACCGGAATGCACGTGGCAGGCGGCTCGAGTCATCTGGTTCCGCCGCTGAGACCGCTGCCGGAGGTGCCGAATCCGGAAGTGCTGAATCCGCCCGATCCAGCTCCGAACTGGAATTGTCTCACGCCGTAGTTGCGCGCGTTTTCGAGTCCGGTCTGGCGGTGGATCACCGCTTCCTCACCCGCCAGTCCTCCGGCTATCGGCTGTCCGGAGACGACCTGTGCGGGGTTGAGGTGTTCAGTGGCTGCGATGGCGATGACGCTTTGATAGCGGGCGTCATCCATGTCGGTGCCGGTCGCTTCCACAGTAATCGTTTGTCCCGTGACAACGGCCCTGTGTGCCAGCTGCCGAACTCGCTGTAAACCGCGGCTATTCAGCCGGGCAGTGCCGGTGACAAAGTCATAGTCGTAGATCGTCATGCGTGCGTCTTCACCGCGAGTGATCTGGGGCCGGATCAGGTCCGCCGAAAGCTGCCCGAATCCCACTTCCTGAAAGTACTCAGGATATCCCCAGTACTGTTCCTGTTTCCGCGCTTTGTATTGCGACCATGCTGAACCTCTTTTTGCCGCACAGGCCCGGCACGGGCAATTGGCTGCTGCGGGGTTGCGGTAAATCGGAACCTGCGTGGAGCTGTTGGGTGCCGGTGCGATTTCGCTGGGCACAGGCTCGCTGATGACAGGTTCGCCGGATACGGCTTCGCCGTCCGGATTCTGCAGCGGTGTCGCGGCGAGAGCAGCTGAGGGCAGCAGAGCAGCGAGGAGGCAGGCGAGGGGGAATGCCGGATGTGAGAGCAGTTGCATGTTGAAACTCTCTGCAGAGGGGTTGGAAATCGTGCCGAGGGGCTGAGATGCCGCGAGTGCTGGTGGTCAGCGGGAGTACCCGGTCGGGCCGGAGAGGTACTTTCTGTGCAGTTTCATTTTTTCCACGAGGTTCAGTGGATCATCCCAGTTCGTTGTTGAGCGGAAGTCTGCCCCGGTGCGTCCTTCCACACGCCCCAACAGATAGAACTCGAGGTCATTCGGTTCCTGCACTTCTTCCCCTGGCAGCAGACCGATTTCAGAATCGTCCACAGGCTCCACGAGATACGGCGTGACCATCACGATGAGTTCCTTTTCGGTACGTTCTCCGGAGTTATTGCTGAAGAACGGACCGAGGATGGGCAGGTCGCCGATGCCGGGGATGCGCCGTGTGTCATTGCTCATGGTCAGCTGCAGCAGGCCAGCCATTGCCAGAGTCTGTCCGGGCGTCATCTCCATGGTGGTTGTGGATCTGCGTGTGTTCAGTCCCGGGACGGGCGACCCGTTTTCGACGAGTGTTGCCTCGAGCGTGCGGTCGATGGAACTGACTTCCGGAGTCACAGTCAGGCGAATGCGTTCTCCATCGAGGATCTGGGGGAGGAAGCCCAGCTTGACGCCAAATTCCTTGAACTGCACGGTGACGGTGCTGGTTCCGGCCCCGGAGCTCTGGGGGACAGGCACGGGAAATTCACCGCCGGCAAGAAACGTGGCTTCGTGTCCGCTGTAGGAAATCAGCGTGGGTTCTGCGAGGATCTTCAGTACCGAATTCGCGCGCATGGCATCGATGATATAGGACAGTGAGCTGCCTCCATCCACGATGACACCGCCAATTCTTGTTGAAGCCGTTCCGGGGAAGGGATCTTCGGGAAACAGAATGCCGGCATTGGAACCCAGCAGTGCCTGCCCGTCTCGCATTAAGAAACTTGCGCCCAGACGCCGCAGAGCAGTGCGATTCAGTTCAGCGATGCGAACCTTAAGCATGACCTGCTGGGATCCGGGTACAGTCAGCAGATTTACGACCTGCCCTTCCACAGCCCCGGCCGAGACTCGCAGATCGGGTTCGAGTGTCCGCACGGTTTCCGCGTTCGCTGCCGCATCACCTCCGGCGGGGGCGGGGGCATTCTGCGCGCCCGCGGCACCTGACGTCCCGGCGGACACGCGCTGCGTTTGTGCATTCTGAACGGATTTCAGCCAGGCTTCCGTCAGCTGTTGGATCGACTGCGCCTGCGCGGCTGTCCGAGCCTGTCCTCGCAGCACGATATGGTCGGAGATCTGGGTGACAGTGACAGAGGCATCCGGGAAAATGGCTTCGAGGCGGGCGCAGAGCGTACGGAGATCAGCGACCACATGAATCTCGATGGAACGACTCAGCCCATCCGCGGTTGTGATCGACAGGTCTGTGGTGCCGATGCGAAGTCCGGTGAGGCGAATTCTGGTGAGTCCCAGCACTTCGAAGTCCACGACTGAGGGGTCGCCGAGGGCGATGATGGCCCCGTCCCGTTCTTCGGTGGCCAGTCGCTGACTGAGCGACAGCAGTCGTCCCTGCCCGAGGATCACCTCCATCCTGCCGTCAGTTCCGTGAACGGACTCGACGAGGTCCCCCGGAGGCTGCGGTGGCTCTGGAATCAGCTCCGTTGTCCCGACGCTCGGTTGCTGCGGGAAGGCGGCATTCCCTGAAAGTCCTGCCAGCACACTGAATGCGTATACCACGGCGGCCGTTCTCCAGCGCCACCATGTGTGGTTACCTGACTGCCCCTGAATGCTCACGCTGCTCGCTCCCTCGAAAAACCCCGCGAAACGCGCGGAAGTGACAACGGGACTCTGCAAATCCGTCTGCGACAACCGCTGTCCGTGATGTTTTCGACCTGCGGACTGCGGCAGGTGACATTCTCCGGGTGTTGCGACACTGGCCGAGCATTGTTTCCAGGGGCAATTACCCGAAGTTGTCCGGTTGTGCCTGAAAGGCCGTCGGGCACTGGGGTGATGACAGAGGGCTAAAATCTTCGGGTCGGCTGTGACGGTTGCCGGAGCATACAGCGACCATCGGGGTACCTCACGCTGTGACTGGTGGCGGGCACCCCGCTGATTACTCGACCAGCCGAACCGGATAAATCCGTGGTGTCAGAGGAAGTCGATCCTGCACGGTTATCGCCGCATTGCCGCTGCTGGACATGCTGCCGACGACGATCGAGAAATTGTAGGTGCCATTGCCGCTGACACTGAGCGATCCCCATTTGGCGTAGATTCTGCCGGAGATTCCCGCGGGAAATGACGCACCGTTGTTGATGTTGATACTCTCCGTATTGAGACGTCTCTGGTAAAAGACCATGTCCTGAAAGACATACATGGGCGAATTCGGCTCAACATTGATGGGTGTCATGTTCACCAGTGGACCGTTGAGCGTGATACCACCAAATCTCGTCCGCTGGCCAACGGGGAATGTCTGGCTGGATGTAGCCAGATCCAGCCGATCATCACCTCCGTCTTCCGGATTCCATGTTGCTCCGGTGTTATAGAACATCACACCGTTACCTGTGACCGTTCCACCGGTGATGGTCATGATGTTACCGCCGCCGGACCTGTTCTGCAGAACGTAGATGCCGGGCAGAAAGACGACATTGCCGCCGGTGATGGTGATCCTGTTGTAGATCCCCGGATTCAGCGTAGTAACTCCGGTCGATGAATCGTACGAATTGGGAGTCACGAGGTTTTTGGTTTCTCCGACGGATACAGACACAGTCCCGAACTGGGTGCTGACAACGCCGGTGGCTGTCGTTGGGACAGGCAGCACGCTATCGGAATCATCATCAAAGAGATCCTCATGAAAGGGATCATCGACGGGATCGTTGGTGCCTGCGTGCAGCTCGCCCACGGCCGGGGCCCTGTAGTTTGCCTCGTCATCAACTCCACCCGAGACAATCAGGCTGTCTGCAAGAAGTGTTGAGCCGCTGCCACCCATCATGACGGAGCCCTGCCCGGACGGAAACTGGCCGACGATAGCACCATATTCGTTTTCGCCCTGTCGATTTGTGTAGACAATCACGGAGGAGTCGACGAGCAGCTGGGAATTTGTCCCGGAAACATTGAGCCCGGGATTGGCGGACGGATTCAGGACAACCACGCCGGCGGCCTGCGGGATAGCATTGAAACCTGCGACAGCACGGGCAGTCAGGCTGTAATGAGAAGCGGTGGTGCCGAGGAAATGAATGAAGGCTGTGTCCAGCGGATGAGCGATCACGACCTCGACATACGCCGTGTCACCGGTGAAGGGCCCGGTGACGGGGGGGTGGTGCACCACAACCTGCTGTGAGCGCGTTGATTCACTGTCTGTGGGGAGCGAATTCAGCTCAAAAGCCACGGATTCCCCGAGGGCCTGCAGGGAGTTATGCGTCGCTCCGTTTTTCAGGGCGATAGCCACGCTGCGTGCGGTCGCATCGGCGATGTTTTGCGCGCGTTCGTGGCTGGCCAGCAGCAGACCTCCGTCAATGGTCAGACCGACCAGTCCAATCAACAGCGGCAGCAGCAGCGCGACCAGAATCAGCACATAACCCCTGCGGACCCGGGAGACTTCTTCGCACAACACAGCCTGCTTCATCGTGGCACCTGCAGTTCAGTTGGAGATCACCATCCGCGAATCACTGCTGATCGTCACCGGCGACAATCCAAGATATGCGATCTGACTTTCGCTGGTCAGGGAGACCTGCACCGTTACGTAGCTGCCCGGAGAATTCGGGTACTTTGCAGTTCCTGCCCTCTGCCATGTCACCGACACCTGCACGCTGTCGGGATCGACGGCTGCAGCCTGCAGAATGGGATCAATCCGGCTGCGAATGGCCGCCACGGCCTGATCTGCCGACCAGACGCGGCCCTCGCCCGCATCAGCCCCATGCACAACGGCCATGCGAGCACCAATTCTGGCCAGTTCATGACACAGAGCGGCCCGCTGTACGGTAAGGCCGAGATCGATGATGCCAAAGATCAGCAGCAGCAGCAGCGGCAGTGTGAATGCGGATTCTACGAGTGTCGCTCCTTTCCGACTGGAACTGCGTGGCAAATCCGTACGGCTGGCAGTCTTCATTTGGAACACCCTACGGGAGGACGTGTGTATACACTCTACCTTTAGTATGCGTGGCGTAATTGCTTCGAATCAGGCGGTTTGTGAGAGGACAACTTTGCGAGTCAAGGTCCAGGTGTGTGGCAGTCCGGGCCAGTCAACGATGGTTTCAAAGGAGCTTTGCACCTGCACGCTCACGAGTCCGCTTTCGAGGACTGAGGTATCGACGGTGATTTCGGCAGGCAGCAGTGGAGGGCTGAGGAGTGCCGATTCGGTGATGGCTCTTTGCTGGATGGCAGCGATCCAGGCGGCGACACCGCCAAACTGACCTGGTGCATTGAGGCTGGCAAAGGTGGCGGCTTCACTGGCGGCGTTTGTCAGGCAGATGTACCTGAGAGTGAACCTGCCGACATCGATGCACCCGAGCAGGAGGAGAATCAGGAGTGGCAGGCAGAATGCGAGTTCGATGAGAACAACGCCTTTTCGGCGATGATTTGATGGTGTTTGGGGGAGTCGCATACGGGCCCTTGATTTCAGTAGCGGCCTGGGGGACGAAACACCAGCCACGTGAACATGACGACGGCAGCGGACACGCAGAGGATCAGCAGCGCCTGTTGCCATTCATTTGCGTTGCTGAGCTGATTTCGCAGGAAATCGGTGATGGAGTGCGTGGGTCCGCCGGGTCGTTGTTCGAGGAAGCTGTGGTTGATTTCGCGAGACAGCAGGAGGGTGATTGCTGTCAGAAACAACAGCATCGCGAGTGTAGTAACGGCATATCGGCGTCGGGGTGCAACGGTCGTATAGGTGATTGAGTTCTGAAGGGCATTGCAGCGATTAATCAGATCATTCAGCAGCTTTTTATCCGCACTGGCCAGAGAATCGACACTGGGCCATGGTGCAGACAGCAGCTTCATACCCTGCAGAACACCGGCATCAGCACTCATCTCATCGAGGGCCCTGTCGATGCAGCTCTGGAGTCTGGAATGCAGTTGGCGATAGTGTTGTCTGTTGTATTCACCGGTATGAACTCCATGACGGGCGAACCGCCGAACGACACTGGTCCATTCGGTCCATGAGGCCTGCAGCAGTTTCGGTGTTTGACTTTTGGTTTGCATCGGCGTCATTCGGTTCAGCCCTTCTTGATGACTTCGCCGAGGACGCGTTGAATCTGCAGGATGGAGGGCACGAGCACAACCAGCAGCAGGACTGGAAAAATAAAGAGGATGGTGGGGAAGAGCATTTTCACAGCGGATTTGCGAGCAGCTTCTTCGGCGCGCTGAATCCGCTCAACTCTAAGCGTTTCCGCATGCAGTCGAATGGACTTTGCGACGCTGGAACCGAAGCGTTCCGCTTCGCGGACGATGGTGGCGAGGTATCGCAGTTCGGGAATTTCAAATCGGGCGCTCAGCTGTGCCAGCGCTTCCGGGGCGGACATTCCCAGTTCCATGGAGCGGCTGACAACGCGAAGTTCGGAGGCGAGGAGAGGATGGGCCAGTCGGAGTTCATGCCCCACTCGCTGGATCCCTGCATCGAGGCTGAGTCCGGCATCGGCACAGACAACAATCATGTCCAGTGCATCGGGCAGGGTCCGTCGAATCTCTGTCTGGCGGTTTGCTTCCCGCCATTTCAGCCAGTAGTCGGGGAGCAGAAATGCGGCGAGGCTTGCGGCGACGATAACCACCAGAGCGATGTAGGCGGGCAGCAGTCCTGTGGCCCAGCAGGCGAGCATGATCAGGGCGGGAAGCACGAGCAGGAGCATTTTGATGCCCAGAAAAATCAGCGGCGCCTGTTCACGATAAAAGCCCGCACGGATCAGCTGTGTCCGTAGTTTGTCCTGGTCCTCGACACTGCTCGGGATGAGCGGTACGCCGAGTCGCGGAATCATGTCGTCCACCAGTCGTCCGACGAATTGCGAGCCGGAATCGGCGTTATTCTCCGGCACACTGAGTTCCTCGAGCCGCATCGAAAGCCGGCTGCGGAACCCTGTAACCATGACGGCGATGATGCCAACGAGGCAGCTGGCGGTGAGGAATGCTGCGATGATCAGAATACGATCCATGTGATTTCCGCTTCAGAAGTCAAAGTTGATGATTCTGCGAATCCAGACAGCACCGATGAATTCTGAAACGAACCCTGCTGCAATCAGCCGCGGGTGTTCGAACAGAATGGACATATGTCCGGGATTGAGCAGATACATGAGTGCAAAGATTCCGAGCGGCAGAAACAGGAGTACAGCGGCCTGGAACCTGCCTTCGGCGGTCAGCGCCTGGACTTCACCGCGAATTCGAAACCGTTCGCGGATGACCTTTGAGAGGTTTTCGAGGATACTCGCAAGATTCCCGCCGGCTTCTCGCTGGACGGTGGTTGCGACCACGAACATGCGGACTTCGAGAATTCCGGTGCGACGTGCGAGTTGAATCATGGCTGTTTCAGCGGGCAGGCCGAGGTTCTGCTGTTCGGTGCAGTACGCAAATTCCTTTGCAATCGGATCCGGGAACTCGCTGGAAACCAGCTGCATGGCCTGTGTGGATGTCTGTCCTGCCAGCATCACGCGACTCATCATGGAATAGGCATCGGGGAGTTGTGACCGAAGTTTCTCCAGCCGTCTGAATCTGGCATGAAGTACTCGCAGAATCGGCAGCAGAAATCCGGTGAACCCCAGCAGCAGCGGGATGACGAGGAATGGAGTGAGGAGGAACGCGGGTACGGCCAGCAGCAAAGCGAGTCCAATGGACTGGAGGAGCACGAGCTGGGGACTGATGGACAGACCAGACTGATCCACGAGAAATCGAACGCGTCCCCACCAGCTGATTTTTTCTTCTGTGTCGTCAGGTAAAACCAATCTTGCGGGGTTCAGATTCCTGAAGAGAGTGCTGGGATTGGCTGAGCCGGTGACAGTTTCTGAAATTCTTCTGCGGATCCGACTGGCATCACTCTGCTGAACATCGCGGAGGACGGCAACAGCGGCGCCGACAGCCAGTAGCGCGGCGAGGAATGCCAGAATTGAAATCGCGGTGGTGGTCATAGTCGGGCTTCCTTTCAGCAGTTCCGGGGCTGTTCGTTGTCGGTCATCATGCGTGCCTCAAACAAATTCGGTGGAAAGCTGATCCCGTAGGCTTCGAGCCGATTCAGGCAATGCGGTCTGACACCGGTTGAGCAGAAGTACCCGATTGCTCGACGTTTGGAATCGATTCCTGTCTGGCGAAACAGGAAGATGTCGTGCATCGAGATGATATCGCCTTCCATACCGGTAATTTCCGAGACGGAGACGATCTTGCGGAGTCCTCCGGACAACCGGGCGACCTGAACCACAAGATTGATGGCGGAAGCAATTTGGCGGCGCACGACCCAGATCGGCATTTCGTAACCGGCCATGCCGACCATCACTTCCAGTCGACTTGTGGCATCGCGAGCGCTGTTGGCGTGGATGGTCGTCAGGCTTCCCTCGTGACCGGTATTCATTGCCTGCAGCATGTCGATCGCTTCGCCACCGCGGCATTCCCCGACGATGATGCGATCCGGCCGCATGCGGAGTGCATTTCGTACGAGATCCCGCTGGGTAATTTGTCCCTGGCCTTCGATATTCGGCGGTCGAGTTTCCATCCGCACCACATGCCGCTGCTGCAGCCGCAGTTCAGCGGAATCTTCGATGGTGGCAATTCGTTCGGACGCGGGTATGGCACCGGAGAGCACATTCAGCAGGGTTGTCTTTCCGGATCCGGTACCTCCTGAAATCAGGAGACTCTGCCGCGATTCAATGCAGGCTTTAAGGAATGTGAGCATGTCACGTGTGAGGGAGTTGTTGGCGAGCAGTCCTTCGGCAGTGAGGGGTTTTGTGCCAAAGCGTCTGATGGACAGCAGCGGGCCATCAAGAGCGAGTGGCGGGATGATGGCGTTGACGCGACTGCCATCCGGCAGACGGGCATCCACCATCGGGCTGGATTCATCAACACGACGCCCTACCCGTCCGACAATTCGCTGAATGATCTGCAGCAGATGAGCGTTGTTGTCAAAGGCCAGACCTTCCACATGTTCCAGCAGTCCGCGGCGTTCGACATAGATGTCGGAGGCACCATTGACGAGGATGTCGGAGATGTCGGGATCTGACATCAGCGACTGCAGCGGTCCCAGACCAAACGTTTCATCCATCACCTCACTGATCAGTGCTTCACGATTGGCCTGACTGAGCAGTTCGCCGGATTGATTGCACAGCTGTTCGGTGGCGGCTCGCACTTCTTTCCGCAGTTCTTCATCCTTCAGTGAGCCGAGGGCAGAAAAGTCCATGGCGGAAATCAGCTGCCGATGCAGCCGTGCCTTGATCCGACGAAATTCGTCAGAGCTCTCTGCCGGATTACCGTTGCCTGAATTGGACCAAATCACAATGTTCCCCCATCGTCAGATGTTTTTGATCAGTGTTGCGGTGAATTTTTCGAGCTGCTGAGCGATCGGAGAACGGGGAAAGCCCTTGACAAAGGGTATTCCGGTATTTGCTGATCGAATGACCACTTTGCGGTCCTCCGGCAGGAGCAGATCGATCGGCAGATTCAGGGCAGACTCCACCTGCCGCTGAGACAACTGTTCGGACTGACCAACGCGGTGGGCAATCAGGCGAACGGAGGCCTTAGGGATGCCGTGGGTCCACAGGTATTCCAGCACCCTGCTGACATTTCTCAGCGAACAAAAATCCAGTTCAAAAACAATCAAAATCACATTCGCCAGTTTGAGTGCCGCGATCTGTTCGTCGTGCAGCGATGGCTGCACGTCGATCACCACATACGGATAAACCGTGCCCGCCATCGCAATGACAGTTGTCACGGCTCTGACTGTGATGCTGGGCAACTCTTCAAACCGCAGTGGTGCAGCGAGAAGTGCGATACCACTGTCCGCGGGCGTCAGCGTCTGGGAGAACAGCAATTCGTCGATGCCGGCTGCGTTTCTTGCCAGATCCGCAATACTGTGTTTGGGTTTGACATCCAGCAATGCAGCGAGATCACCGGTTACAAGATTCAGGTCAATGACAGCACACTGGTTTCCACCGGCCACGATGGACGCAGCCAGATTCGCGGAGATGGTGGCCGAACCTCCGCCGGCGGATGGGGACAGGACCGCAATGACCTTCCCTTTGGGCTCACCACGGGAGCGTCGCAGGAGCGCTTCAACTTCCTGTTCCAGCTCTTCCTCGTTCAGATACTCATCCACACCACAGTTATGAAGCAGATGCAGAATTCTTCGCGGATCGGGTGGTCCGATCACCACCAGCTTTGACTTCAGCTGGCTTTTCAGTTCCTTCAGACGATCCTCGAAATCCTGCTGTTGTGGCTGCACTGCAATCAGCACATCGGGCCGCACAGTTCCGATCGCCCTCCTGACTTCCTGATTCTCTGCGGCAGAAATGCTGCGGCAGTCCCACGACCACTTCTGAAGAACAGATTCGATTCGTGCCGCGACCGCATCATCCGGACTGATCACCACTGCTCGCATTCTTCCCTGATCCTTCCACCCGCTGTACTTGAATGCTGCAACCCGGAACGTTTGTGTCTTCCTCACCGCCCGGTGACATCCGACTCTGGTGTTCGCAACGGTGGTTTGCACCGCTGTCTAAGGCTCGCCGGGAGCTTCCGGAGTCGGGTTCTCAGCAGGCCGCACCAGCACCAGACCACCGTACGTTCCTCGCAGGGTGCGAATTCGGACTTCCGGCCTGACCGTTTTTCCGACGGGCCGCGGCGCGGTCTTTGCTGCCGTGGCCTCTTTCAGCAGCTTAGTGGTGCTTTCAAGGCTCTTCTGCAGATCGCGTACTTTCTGATCCATACTCCGCTGCAGGACTCCGAGCAGTTCCTGCTTTTCTTTTTCACGATCTGCCTGATCGGGGTTTGGGAGTTCTCCGCGCAACCGCAAATCCGCAACAGTGATCGGTACCGTTGTGGCAGGCTGATGGTCGGCAGGATTGCGGAGCGACAGTTCCAGAGTTCCGCCGTTCTGTGCCAGACTCAATTTTGCAGCCTGTTCCGGTGTGACCAGCAGCGTGACGGATTTCAATTGTTTGGTGCGTGAGGGCGGCATGTTTTCGGCATCGAGGGACTGATCCACGGCCATGATTTCCACACTCTGCAGCAGCGTAACTGTCACGGTGCCGGGCGCGAGGAATGGCACAGCGCCTACGGTCAGGAGAACATCCACCCGGTTACCTGGAAGTACGAATCCGGCGACACCGGAGGCAATCGTTGGAGTGCGAATCGTGAAGGCTCGCATGCCTTCGGGAACCAGACTTGCAAGGCCGGGAACCGCATTCACGGGCGCCAGAAAGCTCTGGAAGACCGGCTGACCGGAAATCAGCGGCACCAGCGCCACACGACCGATGGTGCTGTCCCGATCGAGAACAGCGTCGGCCGGAACGCGGCTTTGGGGCCATCGCGATACGGTCAGAGCCGTAGCGGGAATTCGATCACCGCGCGCCACATCGTCGGCCATGGTGACCACAGCAACCGTGGGTTCCACGGGCTGCGGTTCCCACTGCCGGGCCAGCCTGCGAACACCAATCGCGGCGGCGATTCCAGCGATTAACGCTAATCCTGCAATGAGAATTGTCTGCCGTCGCATGATCTGCCTGTGCTTCCCGATCAGCGTGTGATCGATCTGATGAAAACAACAGCTGCCTGGTTCGATTTGACGAGTCAGCAGATGATGAAAAAGCGAATACCCATCGCAGCAGCGATCAGCAGTGCAAACGGGATCAGATTCAATCTTTTCTGACCTGCTGAAAATTGCCGACGCGCCCATGCATCTCCATCAACCTCGTTCCCGATATCCCTGATGCGGCAAATCAGGATCCAGACCTCCGCGAGGGTTTCGGAAATTGAGCCATGTTTGAGCAGAGACAGCAGCAGACCACCAAGGCCTGCCAGCAGACCTGCAATACAGAAGATCCAGATCGTATCCGGGAACAACGTCCACGCGCCCACTCCGGCCAGCAACTTGATATCACCCGCCCCAAGACCTCCCAGCAGAAACGGGATGATCAGCATTCCGAACGCCACGACGATTGCGGCGAGGCTATGGAGCAATCCAGGCAAGCCTGTCTGCACTGTGTGGTAGACAGCTCCGGAGACGATCAGCGGGATCGTCAACAGATTGTGCACTTTGAAATAGAGCACGTCCGTAACAACGGCAATGAGCATCAGGCCTGCGAGGAACGCGAGGGCGAACGCGGGAAGTTGCGCCATGAGGGCGAGTCTCCGAATGCTAAAGTGGGCATCTGCATCACGAGGACCGATTGCCTGCAAATTGATTCGCAGACAACCGGTCCTGTGTATGCATTCCACAGGACATTTTCATCACCCGCCAGCCGGAGCAGCCGGGAGCTTGGCACCGACCTGCTCAAACAGCCTGCTGATGCCGCCACCGACGACTTCAATGGCAGCCAGGGCGACCAGTGCGATGAGCGCGACCAGCAGGCCGTACTCCACCAGTGCTGCGCCCTGCTCGTCAACAAGCAGCTCTTTAAAAACCTTTTTGAGGCGTTTCATTTCTCTGACTCCTTTACGCGATGACAAACATTCCGAAATGATTCCCCACGGAATCCATTCGAGGCCAGACCTCGTTTCGGACTCAACGCCTGCAAAGACATCGCGGTCGCTGCGGTGACGTTGTTCTGGGCCATCTTTCGCAGACGCTGTGCCATGGCCTATGGGATGTTGCTCCCAGCCAGCTCGACGTCCCTCAATTCGCCTTGCGTGCGGCCGTCTCAGCGGCGTAAATGCTGCGGGTGAGGTTCCCTGTGGACTGCGGGACATCACGATTCAATCGAGGCGTTTTCTGCGGGTGCTCCCGAAGTGCAGCCGGGGGTTGGTGCCAGGCTCGTGCGGGAGTCAGCCCCGGCAGGAAGATCGCCGTGCGGTAAACGCCGGATGTGACAAAGCTGCGTTCAGACTCGCTGCCGTCTGCTGCGGCGCTGTGACGAAATGCCGCACAAGTGTCGCCGCAGGATGATGAACATCAATTATGCAGGATGCGTTGTTGGCCCCTGAGCGGGCCGAAGCCCCCGGTTGCGATTCGCACCCTGGTGCGCGACCCTGCCCGCGGCGTCAGCAGTCTCCTGAGCGGGCGGGCGGAAGCCCCGGTTGCGTTTCGCACCCTGGTGCGCACCCCTGGCCCGAGGCGTCAGCAGTCTCCTGAGCGGGCGGGCGGAAGCCCCCGGTTGCGATTCGCACCCTGGTGCGCGACCCCTGGCCCGAGGCGTCAGCAGTCTCCTGAGCGGGCGGGCGGAAGCCCCCGGTGGCGTTTCGCACCCTGGTGCGCACCCCAGCCCGTGGCGTCAGCAGTCTCCTGAGCGGGCGGGCGGAAGCCCCCGGTTGCGTTTCGCACCCTGGTGCGCACCCCTGTCCCG